>NZ_JBSGEQ010000005.1:0-388629 GCF_053602975.1 Nocardia sp. NPDC004278 | reverse complement strand
GGGTTCTTGGAGTCTCGGATCCCGACATGTCCTTGTTCGAGGAAGGCAACTTCGACACAGTCAGATCCTCCCTGGCTACGGCTCGACTTGAACCATGTGCACCGGTGGCGACGATTTCGCCGATCCGGCCCTGTGGCAGCACCAGATCGTCGTGCCAGGTCGGGATTTCGTCGTCGGAGATGGCGATGATGCGAACCCGAGTGTCACTGTCCGATTCCGCGATCGGGCGTCCGACACAGGTGCCAGCGCCCGCGGCGGTCTGCTTGCGGGTTTCGTCGAGCTCGGACCATTCGAGGGTGGTCAGCGGCAGCGCCTCGGTCGCGCCATAGGTGGTGAAGACCTGTGCGGTCTCGCCGAGCGCGGCCCGAACGTGGGCCAGTGCGTCCAGATTCGCGGGTGCGCCCATGGAGATCACCCGGACCAGGCTCGGCAGTGCGGTGCCGGTCCGCGTCAGATATTCCCCGAGTGGCCCGAGCAATGCGGGCGATGCCGTGACATCGGTGGCATCGAAAGACCGCACCACATCGGCGAGCAATGCCGGATCCGCCTTCGACACCCGCACCGGATCCACCGGTCCGAGCACCACATGCGCGCCCTGCAGCAGATCGAAGATGCCGAACAGCGGTACCGAGGTCAGCGAGACGAAACCCGTTGGGCGGCCGTGCAATCGCTCGATCACCCGCAGCGAGGCGGCGAATCCGGCTCTGCTGAACTCGACGCCCTTTGCCGGTCCGGTGCTGCCGGTGGTGAAGGCGATCATCAGCAGATCGTCGGGTGCGTTGGCGACCTGTGATGCGACCGCGCCGGGCGTCTGCCGCATGGCGAGCAGCGTATGCCCGCCCCAGTACGAACGTCCCGCGGTCACGTGCACCCGCACCGAACGGAAGGTTCGCCGCGCCGCGAGCCGCACCAGATGTGCCAGCGGGATCCCGATGAACGCCGCCGCGCCGACGCTGCGGAAGCAGTGCAGCATGCGGCGCACACCCATGCCCGGATCCACCACCACGGGCACGGCGCCGACCCGGAACAGCGCGAAGATCACCGCGAACAGATCGGGATCGGGCTTGACCATGACAATGGTCTTGACGCCCTTGGTGATCCCGATCCGTTCGAACGCCGCCGCATACGCCTCGACCCGCGCGCCGAGTTCGGCGAAGGTCAGCACCGCGAATCCGAGATCCGCCGCGCGCCCGGCACGTTCGGGGCGGGTGACCGTCGGATAGCTGATGGCGGGCAGATCGGCGCGCTGCCGGATCTGGTGATCCAGCAGCGCGCTCAGATCGGCAGGCTCCTGGCTCACCCCGCACCACCGGCGGGGACGGTGTAGCTCACGCATCCGGCGATCGGACCGGATCCCGCGGCCACCAAAAGCAATTCGTCACCGGCCGACAGCTCACCGGCTTCCAACAGTTGGTGATAGCCGATGATCAGACCCGAACTGCCCGCGTCCAGGTCGCCGGTCGCGGCCTGATGTATTCGGGCGAAACCGAATTCGCCCGCCAGGGTGGCCGCGAAGTCGGGCACCGGGTTATTGGTGACCAGCACGCGCCGCGCCTCCGGCCGCTCGGCGAGGTAGGAGCGGACCGCGGCAAAGGCCGCGCCGGTGACCAGTTCGGCGTAGTCGTCGGCGACATCGACGGTGATCGAGCGCTGTCCGTCGTTGCCCATCGCCTTCAGATCGAGGTATCCGGCAACACCGGGATGGGTGCCGACCGCGCGCGGCAGCGGCGCCGGGATGTGCACCCGATCGAAACCGGTGCCCTCATCGATACCCTTGGTCACCAGCAGCGCCGCACCGACCGCGGCATAGCGGAAGTCGGCAGGTGCGTGCCCGGCGCCGCCCGGATGGGCGTCACTGGCGACGATCAGCACCCGCTCGACCGTGCCGTTCTGCAGCAGCGCGCCCGCGGCCTGCAGTGCATTGAGCACACCGCAGGACCCGTTGCGCAGATCGAGCGAGAACCCCGCCCGTGCGGAGCCGACCTGGTAGTCCAGGTGCATCCCCAGTTCCTTCTGGATCAACGCCGCATTGGACGGCTCGACGATATTGCTGTCGCGGTAGACGCCCACATTGATCAGCACGTCGATATCGTTGGCCGCCACGCCCGCCTCCGAGAGGCACTCCTCGCCCGCCCGCACCGCGTGATCAATGGAACCGAGGGTCGGGTCGGCGCTGACGGCGGACCTACGAACAATAAACGTCATTTCATCCCACCAATGCACTGATAGTTGCCGACAAGACGCCGAAGACCATTCCGGACGCGGTCGGTACGAAACAGATCTTCGCGCCCTTCGGGATCTCGCCACGGGAAATATAGTCGTGCAGTACCAGGAAATGCGTGCTTGCCCCGGTGTTGCCGTATTTCTCGACGGTCGCCAGGCGCGGCGGCATTTCGGTGCCGTGAATCTTGCTACCGGACTCGGCGAGCTTCTCGGTGAATCCGACACCGAGCTGATGGAACACGATGAAGTCGAACTTCTCGTCGGCAAATGTGGTGCCGCGTTTTGCGAGAATATCGCTGTGGAATTTCGCCCAGGTTTCACGGCGCGGCGCGGCCTGCATGGTGAGATTGTCGGTCAACATGATCATGTTCTCGCTGGCGTCGCTCGGTTTGGCGATGCATAACGGCGAGTACTCGGCGCAGGTGGTCAGATCGACGTAGTGCAGCACATCGTCTTCGTCGACCGCCGGGTCGAGAATGACCGCCACCGCCGCGTCCGCGAGGGTGAGCGCGGCGAACTGCCGATCGCGCACATCGATCGCCTCGGCGAGCGCACCCTCGGTCACCGGCGAGATCACCTCGGGCGTGACCACCATGCCGTTGCGCACGACACCGGCACGAATCATGTTGTCGAGCAGATAGATTCCGGTCATGGTGCCGCCACAGGCATTCGCCACGTCATAGCCGGAGGCATTGACCGCACCGATGCGCCGGGCGATCTCCTGCGCTGCCGACGGTTCGAAGACCATGTGGAAGCCGTCGTGCACGGTAGTGCCGCCACAGATGATGATGTCCAGGTCGGCGGCGTCCAGACCGGATTCGGCCAGTGCGTCCTGCGCGGCCCTGGCACCCAGGGTCAGGGTGTCCTCGACGGTGCGGTCCACCATATAGCGGTGCGTGATGCCGGTAATTCGCTCGACGTCGAAATCGCCGCCGCTCGTCATCCGACCGAGTACTTCGGAGGTGGTGTATTCGCCAGCCGGAAGGGCGGCTCCAAGGGCGCGTAATCGGGAAGAATTCACCGTAGCGGTCCTTTCGACAGAGACAGGCAGCACGAACTACCCATTTGGCGCGACAATGGCCTCGGGCAGGGGTGCAGGAATTCCGTTCCACAGAATTGGGGAACAGCGAGCGACGAAATCCACACTGATTTCGGCAATCACGTCCGGATTGCCCGACCCTGGGCAATCCATCCGACAACGCCGAGCATACGACGCACGACACAAAGTGACCAGTCCGATTGCGGCGCCAAGCTACTCGCGGGTCACATCGGCGCTGGAAAATCCAGATCCAACATGATCGCATTATGAAGAATGTCACCGTCGATATATGTGAACTATCACCACGCAACGGCGCCCGATCCGCCCCGCAGTAGGCTCCGCACGAACGACGAATCGATCCGCGACCGGAAGGAACCGCCCTGCACACCGCCGAACTCGCTGTGCCACACCGGCACCCGCATTCCGACTCGGCCGCGCGATGACCGCCGCCGACATCATCGTCTGCGGCCTCGGCCCCGCCGGTCGCGCGCTCGCGCACCGTTGCCTGACACACGGAATGTCGGTCACCGCCGTCGATCCGCTACCGGATCGCCGCTGGTCAGCAACGTATGCGGGGTGGTACGACGAGTTGCCGCGATGGCTCGATCCGCAGGTCGTCGCCGCCGCCGTCGACCGCCCCGCAGCCTGGGGCACCCGGATACATCGACTCGACCGGACCTATGTCGTCTTCGATTCCGAGCGGCTGCGAGATTCGCTCGATCTCGACGGCGCCCGCCTATCGGCGGATCGTGTTGTCGAAATTCGGCACAACACAGTGACTTTGGCTTCGGGCACAATATATACCGCGAATCGTGTTATCGACGCACGAGGAATTGCCCGCTCGCCTGCGCTAGCCGAGCAAACCGCGTACGGCGTTGTCGTCCAACGGGATACCGAGATCGAGCCGCTGTTCATGGACTGGCGCCGGGACAACGGCGCGGAATCCGGTGCGCCCCCGTCGTTTCTGTATGCGGTGCCGTTGGGTGCGCGGACCATGCTGCTGGAGGAGACCTGCCTCGCCGGACGTCCCGCGCTCGGCACTGCGGTCTTGCGCGACCGGCTGCATCACCGGTTGCGGGGGCGCGGCATCGAACTCGCCGGAACCGAACCGATCGAGCGCGTACGCTTCCCGGTGCAGGGCGGTCGACCGGGGCGGCGCTGGTTCGGCGCGGCGGGCGGCTTCACCCATCCCGCAACGGGTTACAGCGTCACCGCCGCGCTCGCCGCCGCCGACGCCGTCGCGCTCGGAGCCACGGCATGGCCGGTGCAGGCACGCGTGGTACATGCGCTGCGAGCGGCCGGTCTGCGGGCGCTGCTCGCACTGCCGCCCGCAGACATACCGGTCTTCTTCGATGCCTTCTTCACGATGCCGTCGGAATTGCAACGGGCGTATCTGTCGGGACGCACCGACCTCGGCGGCACTGTCGCGGCCATGCGCACCCTCTTCGCCGCCCTGCCGACTCCCCTGCGTCGGCGCGTCGCGACCGCGACACTCGGGATACCGATTCGCTCGCGCATTCGAATGGGTTCGTCCATGATGGAGTGATGGCACGAGCTATCTGGAAGGGCTCGATCGCATTCGGGCTGGTAAACGTCCCTGTCAAGGTGTACACCGCCACCGAGGACCACGATATCCGGTTCCACCAAGTGCATGCCAAGGACGGCGGTCGGATCAAGTACGACCGGGTCTGCACGGTCTGCGGCAAGTCCGTGCAGTATGCCGATATCGACAAGGCCTACGAATCCCCCGAAGGTGACAAGGTTATCCTGACCGACGAGGACTTCGGCAAACTGCCCGCAGCGGAGAAGCACGAGATTCCGGTCCTGCAGTTCGTGCCCTCCGATCAGATCGACCCGATCCTGTTCGAGAAGAGCTACTACCTGGAGCCCGATTCGAATACCCCCAAGGCCTACGTGCTGCTGGCGACCACGCTGGAACGCATCGATCGGACCGCTCTCGTGCACTTCACCCTTCGGCAGAAGACCCGGCTCTCCGCGCTGCGTGTGCGCGACGGCGTGCTGGTGCTGCAGACGCTGCTGTGGCCCGATGAGGTGCGCGCGGTCGACTTCGAATCCCTCGACGGCGTCGCCGAACCGAAGCCGCAGGAGATCAAGATGGCCGAGACGCTCGTCGAGACCATGTCCGACGATTTCGATCCCGACCAGTACACCGACGAATACCAGATCGAGCTCAAGAAGGTGCTCGACGACGCAATAGCCAGCGGTACCGGAAAGATCGTCAGCCAGCCCGAGGCCGTGCCCGCCGAGATCGATGCCGAGGTCGTCGATCTGGTCGCGGCATTGCAGCGCAGCCTGGAGGCCAGCGGGCGGCGGGCCGCGGAAAGCTCCGCGAGCGCGGCCACGAAGCCGAAGGCCAAGGCGGCACCGGCCCAGCAGGCCACCAAGGCAGCTGCGAAGAAGACCGCCGCCAAGCCGGCCAAGAAGGCCGCGAAGAAGACCGCCGCCCGCAAGGGCGCATAACCGGTCACCCGCACACCCCTGGCAAACTGGGCGGCATGGACCCCGCCATAGCGATCGTCCCGATGGGCCTCGGCCATCTGCGCCAGGTGCTGGACGAGGCCCTGCCCGCGATACCGCCGGGGGCCAAACGGGCGCTGATCCGCCACGGCCGACTGGCCGCCCGCTAACCCCTGGTCGTCGCCGAGCGCCTGCGTCCGAGCGCTGAGCGAACGACCGAGCCGGGTCACCTCGGCATCGATCTCCGGCAGCATCGTCGAGGTGGTCTTGCCGCTCTCACGCTCGGCGAACGGCGCCTGCAGTAGCGTGAGCTCCCGCAGCGGGGGCTGGTCCAGATCAGAACATTCCGTGCGGGATCTGATCGTCGTCGGGCACCGGTTGTACGACATCCCAGTGTTCGGTGATCACACCGTCGACCAGTCGCCAGATGTCCACCACCGCGATGCCGCGCGTATCGTCGGGAGCGATCATGTGGTAGTGCACGACGGCGTAATCGTCGTCGGCAATGACTCGCTTGATCTCCAGTCGAGCCTTGGCTACCGGCGAACTCGCGGTGAATTCGATGAAGGCCTCACGGCCGGACGGGTTCCCGGGACTGTGTTCGATGAAGTTCTCGTGCAGCAGGTTTCGCAGCACCTCGATATTGCCACCGGTGAACTCGGCGAGGCTGCGCAGGATGAGTTCCTTATTGCGGATTGCCAGATCGTTCGTCATGCGGGTAACCGTCCCAGCAGGTCGGTAAGCCTGTCGATTACCAGGCATGTAATGGCGCGGCGCGGCATTGCGACGATACTGGTGCGTGTGGACCGGGATCGGCACGTGGGTGTGCTGTTGCGCGAGTGGCGGACGCGACGCAGGATCAGCCAGCTCGAGCTGTCGGTGCAATCCGGAATCTCCACCCGGCATATCAGTTTCGTCGAAACCGGGCGGACCGTGCCGAGTCCGGCGATGATCGAACGATTCGCCGAGCACCTGAATATTCCACTACGGGAACGCAACCAGCTGCTGCTGGCGGCCGGTCACGCGCCGACATATCGGCACCGGACCCTGGACGATCCCGATCTCGCCGAGGCGCGAGCAGCGGTGCAGCGAGTGCTTCGAGCACATGAGCCGTTCCCGGCCTTGACCATCGACAGCCGCTGGAATCTGCTCTTCGCCAACGCGGCGACCGAGGTGTTCTTCGACGAGGTCGATCCCGCGCTGCTCGAACCGCCGATCAATATGATGCGAATCGGGCTGCACCCCAAGGGCTTCGCGTCCCGCGTGCGCAATATCGATCAGGTGCGCGGATTTCTGCTGCCGCGCCTCGCCAGGCAGGCGGCACAAACGGGGGATCCCGAATTGGCCGCGCTACATGGGGAATTGAGCGCGTTCGGACCCGATGACGGTCCCCTGCGGATCGATCCCGCGGATATCGCCCTGCCCATCCACATCCGCCATCGCGGCACCGAACTATCACTGTTCAATACGATCATGCGGTTCGGCGCGGCCTTCGATGTGACGCTCGACGAGATCGCGATCGAGTCCTACTTTCCGGCCGACCCCACCACCGCCGCCTACCTCCACTCGCTCGCCAGGTAGCGGCAGCAGGTTCACCCCTCCGCGGCCCGCGCCTTTCCCTCCGCGAAGAAGGCGAGCAGACTCGCAACCGTGTCGACCTCGTCGCGGGGGCGCAGTGCACCGAAGGGGGCATTCCAAAAATCACCGGCGCGGGGTGTCCACGGGCCGACATAGGCGTAGGGCCCCGGATGTGCGGAATCGCCTGGCGACACACCGTAATTCACTTCGTGCACCGTGCTCGACAGGTCGAAATGCTCCGGCCAGAGCACCGGAATGACATCGGGGGCCGCACAGCGCAACGCCGCATCGCCCAGTGCGAACCAGTCCGCGATCAGCCCCGCCGCCTCCGGATCGACCCGGATCGCATCGCCGGGATCAGTTCCGGTGGTGCCGGCATAGACCCCCTCCGGGGCCTGCGCCTCGAATCCCGCGCTGGCCGCCACCTTGTCGTAGGTTCCCGCCAGCGGCGTGCGCCCCTCCGGCCACACCAGATCGGCGCCGATCACCGATACCGGCCATTGGGCACCGCCGAAGCCGCCGTGGACGACGCGCATGCGGATGGTCCCGAACCGCCGATACTGCGGTCCGGCGATCAACAACTCCCCCGCCGCGTGCAGGGCGAGCCGGGTGTGCCGATACGTCGTGTCGTCCACTCCAGCATCATGGCCCCCACAGGCCGCGTGCGCCATACCCCGCCGGATATACGCCGATGTCAGGGCACGTGCGATGACCAGCAGCACCTGGGCAAGCAGCGCTTATCATCGAGGTGTCGAAGAGGGAGGACACCAGCGATGGAATTCCATGTGCCCGTCATCGATATTTCGCCCTATGTCGATGGCGGTTCCGAGATCGAGCGCCGTGCGGTGGCCCGTGCGATCGACGCGGCCGCGAGCACCGTCGGCTTCATGCAGATCACCGGTCACGCGATCCCGCGGCAGGTGCTCGACGACTTCGCGGCCGCCGTCGACTCGTTCTTCGACCTCGATCCGGCGACGAAACAGGACTATCGCACCCCACCGGAGATCAACCGCGGCTACTCCCCGCCCAAGAGCGAAAGCCTCAGCCTCAGCCTCGGCGTCGAATCCGCGACTCGCATGAACGACTTCTTCGAGGCCTTCAATGTCGGCGTTTCCGCGGCCGCCTACCCGCACATCGAGTTCTCGGCCTACGACTACGCCGAAAACCTCTGGCCGACACAGGTTCCCGGTTTCCGCGCACCGGTCGAGGCGTACTTCGCACACGCCGCCCGCATTGCCAGAACCCTCACCACCGCCTTCGCGGACGCTCTCGAACTGTCGCCCGGCTATTTCACCCGGTTCACCGACCACTCCCTCGACGTCCTGCGGATGAACAACTACGCACTGCCACCGGGCAGCATCGATCTCGACGGCGAGCTCACCGGCATGGGCGAACACACCGATTACGGCATTGTCACCGTCCTGTGGGCGGACCAGGCCCCCGGTCTGCAGATCCTCGGCGCCGACACCCGCTGGCACGATGTGCAACCCGCCGATGACGCCCTCTTGGTCAACCTCGGCGATCTGATGGCGCGCTGGACCAATGAGCGCTGGCTGTCCACCCTGCACCGCGTCATGCCGCCCATCACCAATGGCACCATCCAGCGACGCCGCAGCGCGGCCTTCTTCCACGATGGCAACCCCGACGCCCGCATCGAAACCCTGCCCTCCTGCATCGGTGACGGCAGCAAGTACGAGCCGATCACCGTCGCCGACCACCTGCGCGCGAAGCTCGCGGGTTCTCGTGCGCTGCAAGCGAATACGAATGCGACCCGCGAGGCCGCCCGCGTCCTCGCCGCAACATCCGGCGATGGGTCCCCGGTCGAGCAATAGCGTCGACTTCCGATTTATTAAACCAATCGGTTGACTGTCGGGCATGGCGAGGGCAGACTCAACCATGTGGTTGAGCAGGAAGCCGAGCTGGATACGTTGTTCCATGCGCTGTCCCACCCCACGCGGCGCGCGATGCTGCGGCAACTGGCCGATGGTGAGCACAGTGTCGGCGAGTTGGCCGAGCCGTATGCGATGTCGCTGGCGGGGGCTTCCAAGCATATCCAGGTGCTGGAGCGGGCCGGACTGGTCGAGCGCATGGTGCGCGGGCGGGTTCATATGTGCCGCCTCGACGCGCGGCCGATTCGCGGTGGCGTCGAGTGGATGCGCTTCTACGAGCACTTCTGGACCGAACGACTGGATCGACTCGAAGAAATCCTGCGACAGGAGGACGAATCATGACGATGCGCGAAGACGATTACGGGACGCTGGTGGAACCGGGGACGGTGCGGCTGGAGCGGCTGCTGCCCGGACCGATCGAACGGGTTTGGCGCTACATCACCGATGCCGAATTGCGCCGAACCTGGCTCGCCGCAGGCGATATGGAGTTGCACGAGGGCGGTGCTGTCGAATTGGTATTCCGCAATTCCGAACTCACCGGCGCCGACGATCCGGCACCCGCGCAGTACGCCGGAGAGCACCGCGAGCCCGGCGTGATCCTCGCCTGCGATCCGCCGAAGCTGCTCACCTTCACCTGGTCCGACGGTTCCGAAGTGACCTTCGAGTTGACCAGCGTCGAGGACAAGGTGCGCCTCGAGCTCACCCACCGCAAACTCCCCGACCGCTCCCGAGTACTGAATGTCTCCGGCGGCTGGCACAGCCACCTGGATCTGCTCGCCGCACGGCTGGCGAACCGCACGCCGGAACCGTTCTGGCCCAAGTTCGCACGGCTCGCCACCGAATACGCCGAACGAATTCCGGAGTGAGCGCCTACTTGCGGAACTTGGTCTGCAGTTCGGCCAGCGTGGCCTGTAGCTCCGCCGGATCGTTGGTCTTGAAGATGCCCTGATATCCGGACTCGGCCCGCACCGCCGCCTCGACCTCCGGATCGTGGTAGAGCTGGGCCAGCGCGAGCAGCCTCGGGTTGTCCTTGTCTTCGGCTCTGGCGGCAAAGACATCCTTCAGCACGATCAACCCGGCGGCGGCCAGGTCGAGCAGTGGTCGAACCTGATTGGCCGGATTGTTGCTCAGCGTGATCTGGCCGCCCTTGGGGATCTCGGCCACCGACTTGCGCTTACGCGAGTACAGGGTCAGCGGGAAGATCTCGGTCGCACCGATCGGCACCAGGGTGTCGTTATTGCGGACGTTGTAATTGGCCAGGTAGCGAATGCGGCAGCGAGATATCGTTCACGCCGATGCGCACCACGTCGTCGTGGTGCTCCCGACCACACGCGACCCCGCCAGCGGTCAGGGCAAGAAGCAGGGGCATCACCAGAACACGGCGCAGCAATCGCATTGCAGGCAACCTAGACGCTCGTCCAACTAGTTGCCAGAGTTTCGCTCAGCTCAATCCAAACCGTTGTCCGAGGGCCGGGGACATCGCTTGGATTACCGGGTTCATATTGCGACAAGCATTTCGGGAGCACGAGTGAAATTCCATCGGGTACTGGCGATCCCGGTCCTGGTAGCCACCGCGGCCCTCACCCTGACGGCGTGCGGCAGCGACGACAAGGCTTCCGCCGACACCGTAGTGCGCATCGGCACCACCGATAAGGATCACGCCTGGGACGTCTTCGAGGAGAAGGCGAAAGCGCAGGGCATCACCCTGCGGATCACCAACTTCTCCGACTACAAGCAGCCGAATCTCGCACTGTCGCAAAAGCAGATCGATCTGAATCTGTTCCAGCATCTGCAGTTCCTCGGCGCCTACAATGTCGCCAATAACGACACCCTGACCCCCATCGCCTCGACCTACATCGTGCCGCTAGGGCTCTACTCCAAGAAGCACAAGTCGCTCGCGGACCTGCCGCAGGGCGCCGAGATCGCGATCCCGAACGATCCGACCAATCAGGCGCGGGCGCTGTTCGTATTGCAGGCTGCCGGTTTGCTGAAGCTTTCCGGTGACACCAAGGCGCCGACGCCTGCCGATATCGATAAGGGCACGTCCAAGGTCAAGGTGACCCCGGTCGACGCGGCGCAGACCGCGCTCTCACTCACCTCGGTCGACGGGTCGACCATCAACAACACCTTCCTCGACCGTTCCGGCATCGACCCCAATTCGGCGCTCTACCAGGATGATCCGAAGAATCCGGCGGCCGAACCGTATATCAATGTCGTGGTGTCCAGGGCCGGCGACAAGAACAATGAGCTCTACCAGAAGGTGGCCCAGCTCTGGCACGACCCCGATGTGCAGCAGGCGCATGCCCAGGTCACCAAGAACACCGCGGTCGAGGTAAAGCGCACCGGTCCCGAGCTGGAGCAGATTCTGACCAGGGTGCAGCAGACCATCAAAGACGGCAAGTGAGCCAGATATCGGTTCCCGCGGTCGAATTCCGATCGGTCACCAAGGTTTTCGGCAAGGGCCCGGATAGGCATATCGCGCTGGACGCCATCGACCTGCGCATCGAACAGGGCGAGATCTTCGGTGTGATCGGCTATTCCGGCGCGGGCAAGAGCACCCTGATCCGGCTGATCAATGCGTTGGAGCGGCCGACGACCGGCACCATCGAGGTCTCCGGCACACCCATTACGGGTGTGCGGGAGGCCGAGGTGCGGCGCATCCGCCGGGATATCGGCATGGTGTTCCAGCAGTTCAACCTGTTCCGATCGCGCACGGCCGCGGGGAATATCGAATATCCGCTGAAGGTCGCCGGCTGGAAGCGCGCCGAGCGCAAGGCACGAGTGTCACAGTTGTTGGACTTTGTCGGTCTCGCCGATAAGGCCCGCAGCTATCCCGATCAGCTCTCGGGCGGTCAGAAGCAGCGGGTCGGCATCGCGCGGGCGCTGGCGACCTCACCGTCGCTGCTGCTCGCGGACGAATCGACCTCGGCACTGGATCCGGAGACCACCGGTGAGGTGCTGCGGCTGCTGAAGAAGATCAATCGTGAACTCGGCGTCACCATTGTCGTGATCACACACGAAATGGATGTCATCCGTGCGGTGGCCGATCGGGTCGCGGTGCTCGCCGAGGGGAAGATCGTCGAACTCGCGAGCACCTTCGAGGTTTTCGCGAGCCCGCAGGCGCCGCCGACACAATCGTTCGTGGAGACCGTGCTGCACAATCGGCCCGACGCCGAGCAATTGCGGCGACTCGACGAGCTACACGGCGGCCGGTTGGTCACGGTGGATATCGATGACCAGCGTGGAATCGGCGCGGCACTGGCCACCGCCACGCACGCGGGTGTCGAATTCGAGGTGGTGTACGGCGGGGTGAGCACGTTGCAGGACCGCACCTTCGGCAGTGTGACGCTGGCCCTGCACGGTTCGGATGACGACGTGGACAAGGTGATCGACGCACTCGATCGCCGCTAGCGCCTGCTCGCAGGTCGCTAGAAAACGATCTGCGTCGGCTGAAAGGACTAGCCGTGCATACGGATTGGAACAAACTCCGGCCGGTACTGACCGAGGCCATCGGCACCACCATCTATTTGGTGCTGCTCACCTTTGTGGTCGGCGGATTGATCGGGCTGCTCCTCGGCACCGCCCTGTACACCACCCGCAAGGGCGGACTGCTCGCGAACGCGCCGCTCAACCTGCTGCTGAACGTGCTGGTGAATGTGGTCCGGCCGATCCCGTTCATCATCCTGCTCGCGGCACTCGGTCCGATCACCCTCGAAGTGGTCGGGACGACGATCGGCACGGAGGCCGCGGCCTTCGTCATGATCGTGGCGGCATCCTTCGGCATCGCCCGCATCGTGGAACAGAATCTGGTCACGGTGGATCCGGGCGTTATCGAGGCGGCCCGGGCCGTCGGGGCCGGTCCGCTGCGGATCATTCTGACGCTGTTGATCCCGGAAGCGTTGGGGCCCTTGGTCCTCGGCTATACCTTCGTGGTGATCGCCATTGTCGATATGTCCGCCATGGCGGGCACGGTCGGCGGCGGCGGGCTCGGCGATTTCGCGCTGGTCTACGGATATCAGCGCTTCGACTGGCAGGTGACGCTGGTGGCCACGCTGATCATTATCGTCGGGGTGCAGGGGATTCAGTTCCTCGGCAATTTCGTTGCACGAAAGGTGCTGCGCCGCTGAGTGTTCGGCCTTTGGCCTCGCGAAAACGTGCGCTCTCGACGCGAATCGCGTCGAGAGCGCACTCGGTCGGTCAGGACGTCAGCCCGCGTTCGCGGTGCACTGCGAATCGACAATGCGCGGTCCGCGCGGCGCCGAGCTGCCGAAGTTCAGCAGCGGCGGCGGTGTGGTCGGCCCGGCATTGGCAATCGCCTGCTGTTCGGCCTCGGCCCGGGTCGGTGCCCAGGCCCAGCCCAGGTGGTCATCGCCGTTGCGGGCCACGGCCGCGCACGCATTGGCGAACTGCACGATGACATGGCAGCTGGAAAGGCCGCACTGCTGCACCGCGGCGCGATCCGAATCGGCATAGTTCGAGTAGTTGTACGCCCAGCCGAGGGTCGCATCGCCCCGCGGCGAGGTCGAGATCGCCAGCGAGCCGTAGAGGCTCTCATCCGCCTGTGCGGCACCGGCACCAGCGGCGATGCAGGCACCAGCGGATGCGGCCACCAGACCCATGGCAGCCTTGGACGACAGTGACATGTGATATCTCCCCAGTTCTGAAAGTCGCTTCGGATCGAGATCCGGACCGGTCCGATCCGAATTGTCCAAATCTTTCTAGCACTGCGACCCGACATGACGGGAATCAGCGATCCCACAGCGCCACAGCGCGTCCCGTCTCGGATGCGACCCAGTGGCGCCGCTGCGGGGGCCTTCATTGATCTCGCAGGTGGGCGATGAGCGCGGGGTCACCTTCCCGCACGCCGCCGTGCTCACCCCATGGCGGGATCGGTATGCTGGCCGCCGTGACACTCCCATCTGCCGACGCACCGATGTAGTCACACCTTTTGTCGCCAAAACCCTGCTCTTTGTATGCCTTTCGCATTCTCACAGGGTGTCTGCGATGAATACCGTTGTGGAGTCGACTGGGCGGGCGAGACGGAAGAGTGACTCGATGCTGGTTGTCTATGAAGGGTCGGCGCAACGATCCGAACAGTGTGTGCTCGATTGGCTACGGACTTGGCACGGCCAATATGTCATTGTGGGGCTTGCTGTTTCGGGGTATCCCATCCCCGACAGCGACCCAGGTGGTGCGACGCAGCAGATGGACCTGGTGGTCATTACTCCGCGCGCTGTGGTCGTGATCGAGGTGCAGGAGATCGCTGCCGAGGCGACCGGCGGGGTGCTGTCGATGGGGGCCGACGGGCGCTGGCAGCTTTCCGGAATCGATGGGGAGCCGGTTCCCCTCCGCGACAGTGACCCATTCGGCAAGGTGGCGAGCAATGCGAACCTCCTGAGCCAGATGGTGCGCAGGCGACAACCGGACGCACACGTGGACAGGCTGATCGTGGTCGTGCCGCCCCGAGAAGCGACCATCACACTGGACACCGAATCGCGAAAGCCCGGCGGTACCGTGGTCCTCGACTCGTCGGCGGGGTTGCGGGCCTGGTTCCTTCGAACGGCGAACCGGAAGCTGATCTGGACCGCGGAGCAGGCCCACGCACTGCTCGGCGAGCTCAGCCTTGCACATGTGGTCACGATCGAAGAGCTTGTGGCCGAGGGATTTCCGTCGCAAACCAGGCGACCTGCGCGCCCCGCATCGAAGGTGCTGGTGCAAGCGCATGCGTCGGCCGCGCTCCGCGCCATCGAACTTCCCGACGACGGTCGCCGGTCGTCGGAGCTGTCACATTCCAGTACTCCACACCCGCCATGGCTCCCGACCGACATCGACGAGGAGCCGTTGACAGGCGTGGCACACTCGCGGTTCGACGTCGGTGCCGCTACGGGGGCGCATACCCAGGTATCCGCGGCGCCGCCGGAGCCGCAGCCGATGGACCGTCCGGATGCGCTACGGCCGCAGTCGACTCGGTCGGCTCTGCAGTTGTCGTCGGATTTCACTGGCCAATGGTCGTCGTGGATCGAGCCCGATAGGTCGTCGGAAGAGCTTCCGTTCCGCCGTGACCTCGACCGTCGAAGTCGATCGATGGAAACGCGGCAGCTTTGGACCGAGGAGGCGGCGGAGTCTCTGTCGGAGATTCAGCCGCAGACATTGGCGACAGCACCGGCCCAGCCTTCGGCAATGGTTGGGGCGCAGCCTATTTCGCAGGAAGAGCCACTGCCTTCATCGACGGTTGCATTGGAACCGCCGCCGACGAGGGCCGAGCCGCAACCTATGCCCTTGGTGTGGCCGGACAGCACACCCGCCGCCGAACCAACGCACCGGGTTTCGGCTCCTCGGCTGGCTTCCGCGGTGCGTATCGGTGTTGCCACTGTGTGCGCCAAAGGGATGAAGCTCATCTCGGGCCTGCCGCAACTGCTCGCGACGGTGGTGGTGGTCGGGGCAATAGTCGGCACGACCTGGTTGCTTATTTCCGAAGGTATGGACCCGACCCCTACCACCGTCGTCGAGCAACGCCCGGGATCGAGCACCGAGCCGACTGGGCCGCCGGAACCCGCACCCCCATCCGCGCCACCTGCGGCAACGTGCTTCCCATTCCAACAGCAGTGCTGACCCGCGCGCTGGTCTCAGGGCCGTCTCGTCACGGTCCGCGCCGCGGGTTCGGCGCG
Organism: Nocardia sp. NPDC004278; assembly: GCF_053602975.1. Lineage (NCBI taxonomy): Bacteria > Bacillati > Actinomycetota > Actinomycetes > Mycobacteriales > Nocardiaceae > Nocardia > Nocardia sp. NPDC004278. The sequence goes on along the minus strand of NZ_JBSGEQ010000005.1, from coordinate 372,754 downwards.
GCAGCGTATTCGCGGTCTAGACCGTGAAACCCAAGGCGCGCAGTTGTTCGCGGCCGTCTTCGGTGATCTTGTCCGGGCCCCACGGGGGCATCCAGACCCAGTTGATCTTGAGGTCTTCGGCCAGTCCGGAGCGCACGAGGGCATTGCGGGACTGATCCTCGATGACATCGGTCAGCGGGCAGGCCGCCGAAGTGAGGGTCATGTCGAGGGTGACGATATTGTCCTGGTCGACACTCATACCGTAGACCAGTCCGAGGTCGACGACATTGATGCCGAGTTCGGGGTCGACGACGTCGCGCATCGCCTCCTCGATATCCTCGAGCTGCTGGATGGCCTCGGCCGAAAGTTCGATCTGCTCGGTCGTTTCGGTCACTGGTGTCTCACTCATGCCGGCTTTCCATTCGTGGAGATATCGCTGCCCATAGTCCGCTTGGCCTCTTCGGCGGAGGTTATCCGAATCACCGCATCCTTGAACGCCAGCCAACCCAGCAGCGCGCACTTGACCCGCGCCGGATACTTCGACACTCCACCGAGCGCGATGCCGTCGCCGATCATGTCCTCATCGCCCTCGACGGTGCCGCGGCTGGAGATCATCGCGTTGTAGGAGTCGACGACCTTCAGCGCCTGCTGCACCGGCAGTCCAATGACCTGGTCGGTGAGGATCGAGGTGGCGGCCTGACTGATCGAGCAGCCCTGGCCGTCGTAGGACACATCGGCGACATCGCCGTTGTCGTCGAGCTGGACGCGCAAGGTCACCTCGTCACCACAGGTCGGGTTGACGTGGTGCACCTCGGCCCCGAACGGCTCCCGCAGCCCGCGGTGATGCGGGTGCTTGTAGTGATCCAGGATCACTTCCTGGTACATCTGCTCCATGCGCATGTCTTATGCAACTCCGAAGAAGCTCTGGGCCTTCCGCACGGCGGCTACCAGCTGGTCCACCTCGTCCAGGGTGTTGTAAACCGCGAACGACGCACGGGCCGTCGCCGGCACGCCGAGGCGGCGCATCAGCGGCCACGCGCAGTGGTGGCCCACGCGCACCGCGACGCCCTCGTCGTCCAGGATCTGCCCGACGTCATGGGCGTGAATGCCCTCGACCACGAACGAGACCGCGCCGCCGCGGTCGATATTCTCGACCGGGCCGATGATCCGCACGCCCGCGATCGCAGCGAGTCCGTCCAGCGCCGCACCGGTGAGCGCATGTTCGTGTGCCGCAACGGCTTCCATGCCGATCGCTTCGAGATACCGCACGGCCGCGCCCAATCCGACCACCTGCGAGGTCATCGGCACACCGGCCTCGAAACGCTGCGGTGGCGGCGCGTAGGTGGTGCCCTCCATGGTGACGGTCTCGATCATCGAACCGCCGGTGATGAACGGCGGAGTCTCCGCGAGCAGCGCCCGCCGCCCGTAGAGCACGCCGACACCGGACGGTCCGAGCATCTTGTGCCCGGAGAACGCGGCGAAGTCGACACCGAGTTCACGGAAGTTCACCGGCATATGCGGCACCGACTGGCAGGCGTCGAGCACCGTCAGCGCACCGACTTCCTTTGCCCGGCGGACCATTTCGGCGACATCGGTGACCGCGCCGGTCACATTCGACTGGTGCGTGAACGCGACAACCTTGGTGGCGGGCGACAATTCGAGCGAATCGAGATCGATGCGGCCATCATCGGTGATGCCGTACCACTTCAGGGTCGCACCGGTACGGCGCGCGAGTTCCTGCCACGGCACGAGATTCGCGTGATGTTCGAGCTCGGTGATGACGATCTCGTCGCCCGGACCCACGTGGTACGGGAAGCGGTTGTCGGAGAACGCGTAGGTCACCAGATTCAGCGATTCGGTCGCATTCTTGGTGAACACGATCTCATCGGCGTCCACACCGACGAACCGGGCGATATCGGCCCGCGCGCCCTCATAGGCGTCGGTGGCCTCCTCGGCCAGTTGGTGCGCACCGCGGTGCACGGCCGAATTGCGCTCGACGAGGAATTCGCGTTCGGCGTCGAGCACGGCGAGGGGACGCTGCGAGGTCGCGCCGGAGTCCAGGTACACCAACGGTTTCCCGTCCCGAACCGTGCGGCTCAGGATCGGGAAGTCGGCCCGGATCCGGGCGACGTCGAGGGTACGGACCGTGGCGGTCATATCAGGCTCCAGCGGTAGCGGTCTGAGTAAAACGGACGTAGCCGTTCGCATCGAGTTCTTCGGCCAGCTCGGCGCCGCCCTCGGCGACGATGCGGCCGCCGACGAATACGTGCACGAATTCGGGCTGGATGTAGCGCAGGATGCGGGTGTAGTGGGTGATCAGCAGGATGCCACCGTGCTCGCGCTCCTTGTACCGGTTCACACCCTCGGAAACGATGCGCAGTGCGTCGACGTCCAGGCCGGAGTCGGTCTCGTCCAGAATGGCGATCTTGGGCTTGAGCAGACCCAGCTGCAGAATCTCATGGCGCTTCTTCTCACCGCCGGAGAAGCCCTCGTTCACGCTGCGGTCGGCGAAGGCGGCGTCGATCTCCAGCTCGTTCATCGACTCCTTCACCTCCTTGACCCAGGTGCGCAGCTTGGGGGCCTCGCCGCGGACCGCGGTGGCGGCGGTGCGCAGGAAGTTCGACATCGAGACACCGGGAACCTCGACCGGGTACTGCATGGCCAGGAACAGACCCGCACGCGCACGCTCGTCGACGGACATCGCCAGGACGTCCTCGCCGTCGAGAGTGATCGAGCCGGAGGTCACCGTGTACTTCGGGTGTCCGGCGATCGCGTAGGACAGCGTCGACTTGCCGGAACCGTTGGGGCCCATGATCGCGTGTGTCTCACCGGATTTGATGGTGAGGTTCACGCCCTTGAGGATCCTGATGGGCTCGGCGGTCTCGTCCGGGTTGGCGACCTCGACGTGCAGGTCCTTGATTTCCAGGGTGGTCATCGAATTCGGATTCCTTACTGACAAAGGGGTTGGTTGGTCATGCGCCGATTGCGGCGAGTTCGGCCTCGATGGCCGACTCCAGCCGCTCCCGGACCTCGGGGACCGCGATCTTCTGGATGATCTCGTGGAAGAAACCGCGCACCACCAGACGGCGGGCAGCGTCCTCCGGGATACCGCGGGCGCGCAGGTAGAACAGCTGCTCGTCATCGAAACGACCGGTGGCGCTCGCATGGCCAGCGCCGACGATCTCGCCGGTCTCGATTTCCAGATTCGGCACCGAATCGGCGCGCGCGCCATCGGTGAGCACCAGGTTGCGGTTCACCTCGAAGGTGTCGGTGCCCTCGGCGGCCGCGCGGATGAGCACGTCGCCGACCCATACCGTGCGGGCATCGCCCTTGGGGGAATGCGGATCACCTTGCAGCGCACCCTTGTACAGCACATTGGACTTGCAGTGCGGGACCGCGTGGTCGACGAGCAGGCGCTGCTCGAAATGCTGACCGGCGTCGGCGAAGTAGAGGCCGAGCAGTTCGGCATCGCCGCCGGGACCCGCGTAGCGGACATTGCCGGTCAGGCGCACCAGATCACCGCCGAGGGTGACCGAGGTGTGCCGCAGCGTGGCGTCGCGTCCGAGCTGGGCGTGGTGCGCGGTGGCGTGCACGGCGTCGTCGGCCCAGTCCTGGATCGCGACCACGATCAGCTTGGCGCTGTCGCCCAGCACGAATTCGATGTTCTCGGCGTAGGTTCCGCTGCCCCGCTGGTCGATGACCACGGTGGCGACCGCGAAGTTGCCGAGCCGGACCTGCAGGTGGCCGTATGCGGTCTTACCCTCGCCCGGACCGGTGACGGTAACGGCAACCGGTTCGGCGACTTCGACTTCCGCGCCGACCGAGATCACGGTCGCCTGCTCGAAACCCGAATATGCCTGGGCCGCAACCCGATCCGACGGCACACCGGCCGCACCGAGACGAGAGTCGGTGCGCGCCACCATTTCCACCGTCACACCGGCGACCGGGGCGACCTCGACGGTGACCGCGCCGTCCCGGACGGCGGTGCCGTCCTGCAGGCCGCGCAGGCGGCGCAGCGGGGTGAACCGCCACGCCTCATCCTTGGCCGAGGGCACTTCGAAGGCATTGACGTCGAAGGAAGTGAATACCTCCCCCTTGTTGACTGCCGGGATGCGAGCCTCAGCGGCCGCGGCAACGTTATCCAGGGCTGCCATCAGCCGACGGCTCCTTCCATCTGCAGTTCGATCAGGCGGTTCAGCTCGAGCGCGTACTCCATCGGGAGTTCCTTGGCGATCGGCTCGACGAAGCCGCGCACGACCATCGCCATCGCCTCGTCCTCGGTGAGGCCGCGGCTCATCAGGTAGAACAGCTGGTCCTCTGACACCTTCGAGACGGTGGCCTCATGGCCCATCGTCACGTCGTCCTCGCGGATATCGACGTAGGGGTAGGTGTCGGAGCGGCTGATCGTATCGACAAGCAGCGCATCACATTTCACGGTCGACTTGGAACCGTGCGCACCCTTGTTGACCTGGACCAGGCCGCGGTAGGAGGCCCGGCCGCCGCCGCGCGCCACCGACTTGGACACGATGGTCGACGAGGTGTGCGGCGCCAGGTGCAGCATCTTCGCGCCGGTGTCCTGGTGCTGGCCCTCGCCAGCGAATGCGACCGAGAGCACCTCGCCCTTGGCGTACTCACCCATCATCCACACGGACGGGTACTTCATGGTGACCTTGGAGCCGATATTGCCGTCGATCCACTCCATGGTCGCGCCCGCCTCCGCCTTGGCCCGCTTGGTGACCAGGTTGTAGACGTTGTTCGACCAGTTCTGGATGGTGGTGTAGCGGCAGCGGCCGCCCTTCTTCACGATGATCTCGACCACCGCGGAGTGCAGCGAATCCGACTTGTAGATCGGCGCGGTGCAGCCCTCGACGTAGTGCACGTAGGCGCCCTCGTCGACGATGATCAGGGTCCGCTCGAACTGGCCCATGTTCTCGGTATTGATCCGGAAGTAGGCCTGCAGTGGAATGTCGACGTGCACGCCCGGCGGCACGTAGATGAACGATCCACCCGACCATACGGCGGTGTTCAGCGCGGAGAACTTGTTGTCACCGGCCGGGATCACCGTGCCGAAGTACTTCTCGAAGATCTCCGGGTGCTCGCGCAGACCGGTGTCGGTGTCCAGGAAGATGACGCCCTGGGCCTCCAGATCCTCACGGATCTGGTGGTAGACGACCTCGGACTCGTACTGCGCGGCGACACCGGCGACCAGGCGCTGCTTCTCCGCCTCCGGGATGCCGAGCCTGTCGTAGGTGTTCTTGATGTCCTCGGGCAGATCTTCCCAGCTCTCGGCCTGCTTCTCGGTCGAGCGCACGAAGTACTTGATGTTGTCGAAGTCGATACCGTCGAGGTTGGAGCCCCAGCTCGGCATCGGCTTGCGATCGAAGATGCGCAATGCCTTGAGCCGGTGCTCGAGCATCCACTCGGTCTCGTTCTTCTTGGCCGAGATGTCGCGGACGACAGCCTCGGACAGGCCTCGTTGCGCACTGGCACCGGCCTCATCCGAATCGGCCCAGCCGTAACCGTATTTGCCCAGGGAAGCGATGGTTTCTTCCTGAGTGAGCGGTTGCACCTGGTCGGTGGTCGTCGTCATTCGGCACTCCTTCCGGAGTCGTTCGTACGTACCGCTGCGGACTGTGCAGCGGCCTTATGGGAAGCGTTCTCGGTATCGGTAATAGGCAGAACGAACAGCGGCACATGGGTCGTGCACGCGCAATCACCGTTGGCGATCGTCGCAAGTCGCTGTACGTGGGTGCCGAGCAGGTCCCGGAAGGCCTCGAGTTCGGCCTCGCACAGCTGTGGGAATTCCTCGGCGACGTGCGCCACCGGGCAGTGGTGCTGGCAGATCTGGACGCCAGCGCCTACCTTGCGGGTGGACGCGGCGAATCCGGCGTCGGTAAAGGCGTCCGCGATCTCCTCCGCCTTGGCGGTGGTGTTCTCCGCGGTGTGCTCGGCGACCGGTTCGATGCCCTTGACGACGGTCCTGGCCCGCCTGCGCGCGAATTCGGTGATGGCCTGCTCGCCGCCGACCTCACCGAGCTGCCGAATCGCCGCCCCGGCCAGATCGTCATAGGCATGGCCGAGCCGTCCCCGGCCGACGGCCGTGAGCTGGTATTGCTTGGCCGGACGGCCGCGGCCCTTCTGCTGCCACGGCGCCGAGCGGCTCGCCCGCGCCTGACCGGATTCGATCAGCGCGTCCAGGTGCCGACGGACACCCGCCGGCGTCAGGCCGAGCTTGGTGCCGATCGCGGTCGCGGTGATCGGCCCCTCTTCGAGCAGCAGTTGGACTACGGCGGCTCTGGTGTGCCCCTCACCGCTCGTGACCAGGCTCGCAGGCGCAGCCGAAGAGGCGGCACCGGTACGGCGACCGGTGCCTCCATCCTCGTCGTGCGGCAAACCCACGGTTTTCACAACACCAGTGTGACGGAATTATTTCCCGGAATCTAATAAGGGTGCCCTGAGTTGCCCTGCCGATGACCTGCGCGGGAGCACTTCGGCGGCGGACAGGCGACTGCACCAAGTTCACCACCTGCGCCTCCCGCATCGCGGCAGACCTTCGCGTCCGGCAGAATTGCCAGTGCGATTTAGGACACACCTCGATGATCAAAATCCTGAGGCACTGTTCAGCGCACGGCAGCCGAGGGTGCGCCCCGGGTCCGATCGTCATGAGAACGTGCTCCCCGGTCGGTTCCGCGGAGCACCGGAACTGCCGGTCGCATCGGTTACGCTGGCCGCGTGATGTCAGGCGAGCACGGCGAAGAAGGTGTCGAACGCCGGTCGGACACCTCGAGCACCCTGATTCGACTGCGCCGGACTGCACCGATCAACACCGCCATTTCGCTGGGTCGTCGCATCATCGGACTCGATGTGCCGCCGGACCACACCGTCGGCGACACCTTCCACGTCAACGAACCCGAAGCCGCCGAGCTCAACCCGCAGGAGACAGCGCAACTGCGCCGGGTCCGGCTGCTCGGCGCGACCGGTTCGGTCATGATGGCCATCGGCGCCCTCGGGCTCGGCGCCCAGCCCACGCTGCAGAATCCGACCTACGGCCGGGCCATTTTGGGGCTGCCCGCGCGGGTACACAATTCCGGGCTGGCCACGACCATGGTCGGCACGGTCATCGTGATGTTGGCCTGGCTGCTACTCGGACGCTTCGCTCTTGGCCTGCAGTCCAATCGCATTCGCCGGATCAGCCGTTCGCAGTTGGACCGCACTCTGCTGCTCTGGATCATCCCGCTGTCGGTCGCGCCGCCGATGTTCAGCCAGGACGTCTACTCCTACCTGGCACAGGGGGAGATCGCGGCGAACGGGCTCGACCCCTACGACGTGGGTCCGGTACAGGGCCTCGGCCAAGACCATATTCTGACTCGCAGCGTCCCGAATATCTGGCAGAATTCGCCCGCGCCATACGGACCGCTCTCAATCTGGCTGGGCAAGGGCATCGCCGAAATCGTCGGCGACAATATGCTCGCCGGGGTACTGCTGCACCGGATGCTGGCGCTCATCGGTGTCGCCTGCATCGTCTGGGCATTGCCCCGACTGGCACAGCGGTGCCGAGTATCACCCGTCGCCGCACTGTGGCTGGGCGCGGTCAATCCGCTGGTGATATTCCATCTGGTATCCGGTGTGCACAACGAGGCGATGATGCTCGGCCTGATGCTGGTCGGGTTGGAATACTGCCTGGCGGCCCTGAGCAATACCGGCCCGATGCGCGGACACACACTCGTGCTGCTCTTAGCGGGCACTACCCTGATCGCGCTGTCCACCACCGTCAAGATCCCGTCGATGCTGGCGTTGGCGTTCGTGTGGATGGCATTGAGCCGAAAATGGGGCGGCGATATGCGCGCCGTACTCAGTTCGGCACTGCTGCTCGGCTGCGTCACCGGCGCCGTCATGCTCGCGGTCTGTCTCGGCAGCGGTCTCGGATTCGGGTGGATAGACACCCTGACCATGGCCAACTCGGTGCGCAGTTGGATGTCGCTGCCCACCGCACTCGGCGTCGCCACCGGATTCGGGGGCGTCCTGCTGGGATTGGGCGACCACACCACCGCCCTGCTGAGCATTACCCGCCCGATCGCGGCGGCCGCGGCAACACTGGTCGTGGTGCGGCTGATGGTGGCCACCTGGCGCGGTCGGCTGCATCCGGTCGGTGCACTCGGTGTCGCCTTCGGCGCGGTTGTCCTGCTGTTTCCGGTGGTGCAGCCCTGGTATCTGCTCTGGGGCATCGTCCCGCTGGCGGCCTGGGCCAGCCGACCCGCCTTCCGGGTTCCGGCGACGATCGCCTCGGCGGCGATCAGCGTCATGCTCATGCCGTCGGGTAGCGAAATCCCCCCGTTCGTCCTTATCTATGCGGCCTGCATCACGGTCCTCACATGTGCGTTGATGATCCTGGCAACCCGCAAGTCACTGCCATGGCGGATGCACCAGTCCGGCACCGACTCCGCGGCCGCCGCGGTCGGTCCTGCCGGACCACCGAGCTGACTTGGCAGGGGTGTCGTCCCGGTCACATCCGTCGACCGCTTACGGTGTGACACCGTGAGGGAGCGAAGCGAGCGCACAATGGGCACAGCACCCTTGGACGCGACGGAGCCGAGCACCGAGGCGCGATGGTGACCGCAGCCTCGGGACCAGCCGTCCGTATCGACGGCGTCGTCAAGCGATACGGCGAGACCACCGCGGTCGACGGGATCAGCTTCGCTGTCGAACGGGCACAGGTGCTGGCCCTGCTCGGGCCGAACGGGGCGGGCAAGACCACGACCGTGGAAATGTGCGAGGGATTCCACGCTCCGGACGCGGGTTCGGTCCGGGTGCTCGGACTCGATCCGATCGCCGACTCCGACCGGCTGCGCCCGCGCATCGGCGTCATGCTGCAGGGCGGCGGCGCGTACCCGGGCGCGCGGGCGGGCGAGATGCTCGATCTGGTCGCCGCCTACTCGGCGGATCCGCTCGATCCGGACTGGTTGCTGAAAACCCTTGGCCTGCAGGACAACCGGCGCACCCCCTACCGTCGCCTCTCCGGCGGTCAGCAGCAGCGGCTGGCCTTGGCCTGCGCGCTGGTCGGGAAGCCGGAGATCGTCTTCCTCGACGAGCCGACCGCGGGCCTGGACGCCCAGGCCCGGCTGATCGTCTGGGAGCTGATCGACGCGCTGCGCCGCGACGGTGTGAGCGTACTGCTCACCACACACATGATGGACGAGGCCGAGCAGCTCGCCGACCAGCTGGTGATCATCGATCACGGGCAGATCGTCGCCTCCGGAACGCCCGCCGAGGTGACCGCACACGGCGCGGCCGGGCAGCTGCGCTTCACCGCCCCACCTAAACTCGATCTGCGGCTGCTGAAAACCGCACTGCCGGAAGGCTTCTCGCCGCGCGAGACGACGCCGGGATCGTATCTGGTCGAGGGCGAGATCAACCCGCAGGTGCTGGCGACGGTGACCGCATGGTGCGCACAGCAGAATGTGCTGGCCACCGATATCCGGATCGATCAGCGTCGCCTCGAGGAAGTCTTCCTGGAACTGACCGGACGGGACCTACGCGGATGAACCAGCCAGATCGCGTCGAGAACCGCTTCGCACCGGGTACCTTCACCCCCGATCCGCGCCCGAGCAGCCGCATCGCGATGATGACCGCACAGACCCGGCTCGAGCTGATCCTGTTGCTGCGCAATGGCGAACAGCTGCTGCTGACCATGTTCATACCGATCACCCTGCTGGTCGGGCTCAGCCTGTTGCCCTTCGGCGACCTCGGTACCGACCGGGTCGACAAGATCGTGCCCGCGGTAATGATGGTTGCGGTCATGTCGACCGCCTTCACCGGACAGGCCATCGCGGTCGGATTCGACCGGCGCTACGGCGCGCTCAAGCGCCTCGGGGCCACCCCGCTCCCCCGCTGGGGCATCGTGGCGGGCAAGAGCGCCGCGGTCCTGATCGTCGTAGTGCTGCAGGCAATCCTGTTGGGCGCCATCGGATTCGCGCTCGGTTGGCGGCCCGACCTCGCCGGGCTCGGGCTCGGCGCGCTGGTGATCGCGCTCGGCACCGCCACCTTCGCGGCAATGGGGCTGCTGCTCGGCGGCACGCTCAAGGCGGAGATCGTGCTGGCGCTGGCGAATATCCTGTGGTTCGCCATGCTCGGCATTGCGAGCGTGGTGTTCGCATCCGAGGATCTGCCATCGGCGGTGAATGTGCTTGTGCGGCTGGTGCCCTCGGGGGCGCTGGCGGTCACTCTCGAAGACGCCATGCGCAGCAGCGTGGACTGGTTCGGTATCGCAGTGCTCGCCGCGTGGGGCGCGGTCAGCGGCTTCCTCGCGACGCGTTTCTTCCGTTTCGACTGAGGTCGGACCCGGCCGCGCGTTCGAGTCGAATCCGGCGATCGGCTTCCTCGAAAGTGCAGGCCCGACGCAGTTCGGGCTCGCAACGACGATATGTAGTAGACCGCCTGCAGGCGGTCCAACCGCCCCGGCTACCATCATTGCGTGCTGTATCGCGCATTTCTGCGACTCGTCGATCTACTCCCGCTGCCCTCGTTGCGAGTGCAGCGATTGATCGCCGTTGCGGTCATCGTCTCCCAGGCCGGTATCGCCGTCACCGGCGCGATCGTGCGCGTCACCGCGTCCGGACTCGGCTGCCCGACCTGGCCGCAGTGCTTCCCCGGCAGCTTCACCCCGACCGGCGTCGCCGAGGTTCCGGTACTGCACCAGACCGTCGAGTTCAGCAATCGCATGCTGAGCTTCGCGGTGACCCTGTGCGCGGCGCTCATCGTGCTCGCCGTCACCCGGGCCCGACGCCGCCGCGAGGTGCTGGTGTACGCGTGGCTCATGCCCGGCGGCACCGTGCTGCAGGCGGTCATCGGCGGTATCACCGTCCGCTCCGGACTGCTGTGGTGGACGGTCTCGGTGCATCTACTGGCGTCGATGCTGATGGTGTGGGTCTCGGTCGTCATGTTCGCGAAGGTCAGCGAACCCGATGACGGCATCGAGGTGACCCAGGCACCCACACCGCTGCGCTGGCTCACCGGACTGAGCGGTATCGCACTCGCCGCCGTCCTCATCGCGGGCACGCTGGTCACCGGCGCGGGACCGCATGCGGGCGATAAGAGCATCGAGCGCCCCGTCGAACGCCTCCAGGTCGAGATCGTCACCCTGGTCCACCTGCACTCACAACTGCTGGTCGGCTATCTCGCGCTGCTCATCGGCCTGACCTTCGGCCTCTTCGCGGTCGGCATCACCCCCGCCGTGCGCACCCGCCTGTTCGTACTGCTCGGTCTGGTTTGTGCACAGTCCCTGGTCGGTGTCGTGCAGTACTTCACCGACGTACCGGCCGCCTTGGTCGCCACCCACGTCGGCGGCGCAGCCGCCTGCACCGCCGCCACCGCAGCACTGTGGGCGTCATTGCGCACTCGCGAACACATCTCGGCACCGATCCCGAACCCAGCCGAACAGTCGGCATAGTCGGTACGAACCCGCGGCCCCGTATCGCGCCGAACTCCCATCGACACAGGGATGCGAAACCCGGCGCGCCCTCCACGACCGCTGCTGGCGCACCGAGGTAGTGGCTGGATGCCTAATATCACGTTGTGCAGTGGCGAGCAGTGAATCCCATTCGACAGGCAAGCTGGCATTGGGCCACAGGTTGCCGGGGCATCCGGAGTGGCGAAGCCGTCGTCGATAACAGGAGCGGGCATGAGCGCAGCCGGGTCGGATACCGCAGCGGTGATGAATTAGTTCATCGGGATTCTTCGGCGGAGCCCGGGGTTGATATCAAAGATCCGATGATCGGATGCAATCGTGCCCGCAACGGCGGGCGCGGTTAGTCTGGCAGACATGCCGGTCACCGTCCTTGTGCCAGATGATTACGGAGTCGGCGTGCTGGCCCGGCTCGATGGGATTCACCCGGTGCGGTACACGCCTGGTGAACCATTGCCCGCCGCAGCGGAATTGGCGGAGGTGCTGGTTCCGGCGTTTCTGACCGGGCCCGAATCGATCGATCCGGCCGGACTGCCGAAGCTGCGACTGGTGCAGATGCTCACGGCCGGGACCGAACGGTGGATCGGTCGGCTGCCCGACGGGGTCATGCTGTCGAATGCCCGTGGCGCGCATGGTGGCAGTTCCGCGGAATGGGTTGTGGCGGCACTGCTGACGATCTATCGCGACCTGGTCGAATTCGACGATGCCCGACGGCAGCGCCACTGGCACTACCATCAGACCGACACCTTGGCCGGCAAGCGAATTCTCGGCATCGGCGCGGGTGATCTCGCTATCGAATTGCGTCGCAGGCTGGAGGCTTTCGATGCGACCTTGACGCTGGTCGGCACTACGGCCAGAGACGGGGTGCACGGCGTCGACGAACTACCGGGACTGCTCGGCGATTACGACGCCGTCGTATTGATGGTTCCGGTGACCGACCAGACCATCGGCATGGTCGACGCGCAATTCCTCGCCGCGATGGCCGATGGCGCGATATTGGTGAACGTCGCGCGGGGCCCCGTAGTGCAGACCCGAGCACTACTCGCCGAACTCCAGTCAGGGCGGCTACGCGCCGCCTTGGACGTCACCGACCCGGAGCCGCTGCCAGCCGATCACCCGTTGTGGACAGCGCCCGGTCTACTGCTGACGCCGCACGTCGCGGGTAGCAGCAGGGGCAGTCTCGAACGTGCCTACGCCGTCGTCGCTGCGGAAATCACCCGATACGCGGCCGGGGAACCTCCGAAAAACCTTGTGCGCGGAGACTACTGACAGCCTGGAACACGATCAGCGCCGATGGGTCGCCGGACAGATCACGGCCGCGGCCGAGTAACCCGCGCAAGCGTCCTGATCAGCGCATCCGATGCCAGCTGCGCGCGCTGGATGCGAAATCCCGCGTAGCACGGGTCTCCGTTCTCGACGAGACCGACGATCATCGGCTCGTCCAGATGTTCCGCGGCGAAGGCGTATACACGCTCCAGCTTGGGGACGATCAGTCCGTAGTCCAGCGCCCGCGCGACACGGCCCTCCAGCGCGAGTACCGCGTCGACCGACAATTCCGTCAGCGGATACACCTCGGGAAATACATTGCGCAGGTCGAGGAACAGGCGAACCGAGCTGCGCCGCGGATCGGCCGACCAGCCGCCGAGGCGGCCGAACCGGCCCAGCGCCAGCGTCGGCCGCGCCACCAGCACGTGGGTGAACAGCACCCGCATGAGCGTCACGTTGATCATCAGTCGCTCGGCGGGCAGCTCGGCCTCGGCCAACTCCTGATGCTCCAGATAGCCGGAGACAATGCTGCGGTTGTGCGCCCGGTACCACGCTGCGGGAGAAGGCGCGATGAGGAATTCGAGCCAGAGCCGGGCACCAGGTGTCGACGCGTCGCGGACACCGTCCCGATGGAGCAGGGCCGCCTCTAGTTTGTCGTGCAGCAGACGGTCGTTGATGGCGCGCCACCATGGGCTGCCGGTCTCCGGATCGAGTACGCCGCGCGCGAGTTCCCAACGCAGGAAAGCGATTTCGGCGCGGCCGTAGCCGCGCAGCTCCGGTGGATAGCAGCTCTCGGCCAGCGCGACACGCTGGTGTGCGTCGGTGTGTGCGGCGCCGACCCGCCGAGCCGCCAGCTCACTCGCCTTATCCGCGTTCATCGTCACCTACTCTACGAGCCGAACACGAGACCAGGCACCCATCACCATTCCGATGTCACTCGTTTGATGACCCATTAATGTTTCGATGGACGGCTGTCCACCGCCGGCCTATCAAGATCATAGGGATGCCCAAGCGACATCGCCCGAAAGCGGCCCGCCAGCAGTTCGACCTGATCTTGGTCCCCCGCCTCGCACGGCCGGATGAACCCGGGAATTTCAGTTGGTGCGAATTGGCGTCAAGGGCGCGAGACTGGAAGGCATAAGGGATTCGTAAAGATCGCTTGCGCGACCGGCTGGCGAATTTCGCCAGGTCTACCGTGGAGTGGTCGAACCGCGGCAGGGAGGTGTCGGTGGCGACAGACGTGATCGGCAAGATCGCCCGGGTGACCGCGACGATCAAGCCGGACCATCTCGGCGAGGTTTTGATCGAGGTGCGGGCGGGGACAGAGCGATTCCTCGCGCGTCCTGCTGACGGGGAGACAACCATTCCGAGGCACACCCAGGTGCTCGTGGTCGGGAGCCTGGGTGGTCGAACAGTTGAAGTCACTCCCTTGAAATGAAGGTTCATCATGGACGTCCTGCTCGTGGTCGTCGTCGGCATCGCCGTTGCGGTGCTATTCCTTGCCGCCATCCTGTTCCGGCTCTCCTGGCGAGTCGCCGAACCCGATGAGGCGCTGATCATTTCCGGTTTCCGCGCGGGCGAAGGACAGGCCTTCGGCGAGAGCATGGGGTTCCGGATCGTCACCGGACGCGGCAGTATGGTCGCACCCGGATTGACCAAGGTGCGCCGAATCTCATTGGAAGCGCACGAAAGTCAGATCACCGTGCCCTGTGTGAGTCAGCAGAAGATCAGTCTGCAACTGGCGGGTGTGGTGGTCTACAAAGTCGGTGACGACTACCGGTCCATCGCGAATGCGGCCCGCCGCTTCCTGGACCGACCGGCCGAAGAGCTGGAAACCAAGGTGCAGAATGTCTTCGTTGGCCATCTGCGCGCGATCGCGGGCTCGATGACGGTCGAGGATATGATCAGCGATCAGGACAAATTCTCCGAGCAGGTCCGCGACCGCTGCTCCCAGGAGATGGAATCGTTCGGGCTGGTCATCGATAGCTTTCAGATCCAGTCCATCTCCAGCGGTTCGAATTACATTGCCAACCTTGCGATTCCGCATCAGGCGGCGGTGGAACAGAAGGCGCGCATCGCCCGCGCCAATGCCGAGCGCGAGGCCATCGAACAGGAACAGGCCGCACAGGCGCAGATCGCACTTGCGGTGCGCGACACCCAGATCAAGAAGGCCGGATATCAGGCCGAGGTCGACAGCGCGAGTCAGGAGGCCGCCCAGCAGGGTCCGCTCGCCGATGCCACCGCCCGGCAGGCCGTCGTCGAAATGGCAACGCGGGTAGCGCAACTCGAGGCGCAGCAGAAGGAACAGCAGCTGCAGGTCGAGATCCGCAAGCCCGCCGACGCCGAGGCCTATCGCCAGACCACCCTGGCCACGGCGGGCCGCGATGCCCGGATCAGCCAGGCCGAGGCCGACGCCCAGGAGACCCGCCTGCGCGCGGAAGCCGCTGCGGCACAGACGAAGATGCAGGCGCTGGCCGAGGCCGATGCGATCAAACTGCGCGCCGCAGCGCAGGCGGAGGCCACCCGACTCACCGGTCAGGCCGAAGCCGACGCCATCAAGGCAAGGGGTCTGGCCGAGGCCGATGCAGTGCGTGCGCATATGGCCGCCGAAGCGGCGGGTATCCAGCAGCGCGCCGAGGCGATGAGCCAGAACCAGGAGGCCGTCATCGCGCAGCAGATCGCCGAGAAACTTCCCCAGATCGTCGCCGCTGCGGCGGCCCCATTCGAACATGTCGACCAATTCACGGTGCTCAACGGTGCGCAGGGCGTGACATCGGCGCTCGCCGAGATCATCCAGCAGGCCGGTGCGCTCACCTCGATCGCACGCGAATCCCTTCTTCCCGCAATGAATCTCAGCACGAAGGGACAGCAGAACGGCGAGGTCGAACTCCAGAAGTAGCGGTGCGTGCGCGGCGAGCCCCCGACGACTCGCCGCTGACCTGCGACGTACCTTCCGGTAAGGGCCGTTGGTCCCTTGTTCGGCATCGGCGCCTCTGCGAATCTGATACGTCCGATCGTCGGTAAGCGGAAAGCGAACTCGCCGTGACATCGCTGTTATGGATCGCGCTGCCCTACGGCGCGTTCATATCGTTTATCCTGGGGCACGTGTGGCGCTACCGGCGCGATGGCTTTCGCAGCTACACCAGCGACCCGGAGGTGGACCGCGAACAGCGCTTCGGGACGACCGCGTTCCGGTACGGGGTATGCCTCATCGTCATCGCACGCGTCAGCAATATGCTCGCCGCGCAACCGCACGCCCACCCGGCCGGTGCGATCCATATCGTCATCACGATCGTGCTGCTCGCCGGCGGCACGGCGGCGGTGATCGGCGCGGTGCTGCTGTTCCTGCCCGACCTGATCGCGGGCCCGGCGCACCCGCTGATCACCCCGCTCGATCGCATCACCTTCCCGGCCTTGGTCGCCGCATTGCTGTCCGGGGTGCTCATCGATTTCGATCCGGCATCGACGCGCGAATATCGAACCGGTGAAACACTTTTCGCCTGGTTCCGCTCGCTGTTCACGATCAGTCCACATCCCGAGGCCATGCGGTACGCCCCGCTCATCCACCAGGGGCGCGGCCTGATCCTGCTGCTGATCATCGGGATCTGGCCCTACACCCGGCTCGCGGGCATCTTCGCGGGCCCGGTCGTGCGGCTGGCCCTGCGCATACACCCGCGCCGCGCCGGTGGATTAGAGAGCGCGGGAGCGTAGCGGCTCAGTGCTCGTTGCGCGCCTTCGGAAAACGGGTCTGGCGGGCGACCCAACCGGCCATCTTGGCCCAGTGCCCGGTGCGCGGGGTGACGATCGAGGTCAGCTCGCGGTCCCATTCGTCGGCCTCGGTGAGTCCGTTGACGGTGGCCACCAACTCCTTGGCCGTCGCCAGGTCCGCGACCACGCGGTCACCGAGAATGCCGTCGGAGCCGACCAGCGTGACGCGCACGCCGAGGCGGCCGATGGGCTGCAGGACGGCGGTGGCGGAGCCGCCGTGCTCGGCGACGAATCCCTTGACCGAATCCACGACGGAACCCGATAGTTTCTCTGGGGCCAAGGCGACATCAGAACTCATGGCGGTTAGTTTACTGGCCGGTACGTTCGGGGCCACCCCGCGTGGGTGTAGAACAGATCTCATGCATGCCATTCAGGTTTCCGAACATGGCGGTCCCGAAGTCCTGAACTTTGTCGAGGTGCCGGATCCGCAGATCGGTCCGGATCAGCTGCTCGTCGATACCGAAGCGATCGGCATCAACTTCATCGACACCTACATCCGCACCGGCCGCTACCCGCAGGCAGTTCCCTATGTCCCCGGTGCCGAGGGCACCGGTGTGGTAGCCGAGATCGGCGCGAATGTGACCGAATTCGCCATCGGCGATCGGGTGGCCTGGGCCGCGGCGCCCGGCAGTTACGCCCAGCGGGTCGCGGTACCGGCCGCGGTCGCGATCAAGGTGCCCGATGGTGTCGACGCACCGGTTGCCGCCTCGGCGCTGCTGCAGGGTATGACCGCGCACTACCTCCTCGAATCGATCTACAAGCCCGAACCCGGCGAAACCGTGCTCGTGCACGCGGGCGCTGGCGGTGTCGGCCTGCTGCTCACCCAGCTCGCCGCCGCGCGCGGCGTCCGGGTGATCACCACCGTCTCCTCGGATGCGAAGGAAAAACTGTCGCGCGAAGCGGGCGCCGCCGAGGTGCTGCGCTACACCGACGACCTCGCCGAGCGGGTCCGCGCGCTGACCGATGGCGTCGGTGTCGCCGCGGCATACGACGGCGTCGGCGCGGCCACCTTCGAGGCCAGCCTCGCAGCACTGCGCATCCGCGGCATGCTCGCCCTCTTCGGCGCGGCCAGCGGCCCGGTGCCGCCGTTCGACCTGCAGCGCCTGAGCCCCGCGGGCTCGCTGTTCGTCACCCGCCCGACGCTGGCGCACTACACCCGCGATCGCACCGAATTACTCTGGCGCGCAACCGATATTCTCACCGCCATCGCCAATGGCACGCTGCATATCCGGATCGGCGCGACCTACCCGCTGGCCGAGGCCGCACAGGCGCACCGCGATCTCGAGGGTCGCAAGACCACCGGGTCCATCGTCCTGCTGCCCTGACCCGTATCCAACGGCCGCGCACCGGCGCGGCCGTTGGGCCGGAATCCATTGCCAGTCAGCATTATCCGGGCCACCGACGGATCAGTAGTCCTGTCCCGTCAGCCCGCGGTAGATGAACCGCGTCAGCGCCTCGATCGCCTGCTCATCGGTCAACTGGACGGTCCCGTCCTCGACCGCCGTCAGCATGCCCTGAGCCACCTGGAACATCATCGCCAGGCTGGCATCGACAGTGCTGGGAAGCCGTAATCCCTTGTCTGCCAGACCATCCAGATGGTCGGCGATATCCGCGCGCTGCTCGACACCGAACTGTCCGATGACGCGCGCGAAATCCGCGCTGACGATCGCCGCCTGACTCATCGCGCGCAGCACGGCGGCGTGCTCCCGCGAGAAGGTCCAGTACCCGGCGATGTGGTACCGCACTGCCGCCGGATCACTGAAATCGGGATTGTGCTCGGGCTGCTCCGCGCGCTCATCCCCCGCCGAGGCCAGATCGTTCAGTAGCGCCTGGAGTAGCTCCTCCTTACTCGCGAAGTGGTTGTAGAACGACCCTGCCGCCCGCCCTGCCGCCGCGGTGATATCGGTGATCTTGGTGTTCAAGTAGCCGCGTTCGGCGAATACCCGCCGCGCCGCCTCCTTCAGTGCCTGTTCGGTCTCTGCTGACCTCTCCCGGCGACTCGACGTCACTCGCACCCACCTCCTTGACAAGAAAACCTATCAACCTCCATACTGAATTCAGATTCAGTGAATTTCAATTCAGAATGGTGGAGATCATGAAGGCAGCAGTCCTGCGCAGCGCTGGCGAGGTTCCCGCGTACGCCGACTTCGACGAACCGCAGGTGACCGAGGGTCGGGAACTCGTCGACCTGGTCGCGGCCGGAATTCATCCGATCGTGCGCTCGCTGGCGGCCGGTACGCACTACGGCAGCACCGACGCCTACCCGCTGATCCCGGGCATCGACGGCGTCGCCCGCACCGCCGACGGCGCGCTCGTCTACACCGGCTTCCTGCAGGCTCCCTACGGCACGCTGGCCGAGCGCATGGCGGTGCCATCGCGGATGCGGATTCCGCTCCCGGCCGACGCCGATCCCGCGCGGATCGCCGGTGGTCTCAACCCCGGGCTGTCCTCCTGGCTGATCCTGCGCGAGCGGCGCGACGCATTGCGCGCCTCGGGCGGCGAGAAATCGCTCGGCACCGTGCTGATCCTCGGCGCCACGGGGGCCGCGGGTCTGTTGGCCGTGCAGAACGCCTTTCTGGTCGGCGCTGATCGGGTGATCGCGGCGGGACGCAATCCGGAAGCACTCGAGCGCGCGGCCGGATACGGCGCGATCACAGTCACCCTCCAGGACAACAAGGACGCCACCGCCGCGGCACTGGCCGAGGCGATCGGCTCCGAGGCACCGAGTCTCGTTCTCGACTATGTCTGGGGTGCACCGGCCGAAGCCGCTTTCGCGGCGCTCAGGCGCCAGGGCATGACCGAGGACGACGCGGATATCTCCTATGTCCAGATCGGTTCCATGGCGGGCGCGGAGGCGGCGGTCCCGGCCGCGCTGCTGCGCAGCCGTCACATCACCATCTCCGGCAGTGGCGCCGGATCCGCTTCGGTGCAGTCGATCCTGGCCGCAATTCCGGAGTACATGCAGTTCATTGCCGACGGCCGGGTCGAGATCGCCGTGCAGGAGTTCCCGCTGTCGAAGATCGAGGACGCGTGGGCGGCCGCACAGTTCGGCGCCGCTCGGGTCGTGGTGGTCCCGGACTAGTCCGCGACACCTGTCGAAAGTTCAGGTGGGCCGCAATTGCGCAGCCCACCAAGTCGATTCAGTTCGGAGATATCGTGCACGACCACATCCACAACCATCCTCAGGTGCTCATCACGGGTGCCGGACCCACCGGCCTGACCCTTGCCATCGACCTGGCCCGCCGCAATGTCCCGGTGCGCATCATCGACCAGGCCACCGTATTCTTCGCGGGCTCGCGCGGCGACGGCATCCAGCCGCGCACCCTCGAGGTCTTCGACGATCTCGGTGTATTGGACGCGGTGCACGCCGCCGGGGCACCGGCACCGGTGATGCGCGCGTACTTCGGCGGTGAATTCGCGGGCGAACATCGCATGGCCGACCCGGTCGAGCCGACGCCCGCGGTCCCCTATCCCAACCTCTGGGTGCTCGGTCAGTCGCGGACCGAGGCGATTCTGCGCGACCGGCTCGCGCAATTCGGCGTGCGGGTCGAACTGGCAACGGCGCTGGTGTCTTTCGACCAGGATGCGACAGGCGTCACCGCCGAATTGGCGCACGTCGGTGGCACCGAGACCGTGCGTGTCGCCTACTTGGTCGGCGCGGACGGCGGCCGCAGCACGGTCCGCAAAAAGCTCGGCATCCCGTTCGAGGGCAATACCGACGATTCGATCCGGATGCTGCTCGGCGATGTCAGCGCGGACGCGCTCGATCACGCCTACGGCCACTGGTTCGCCGCGGAAGGCCGCCCGATGGAGGGAATCGTGTTGTCCCCGTTGCCCGGTGGCAGCCAGTTCCAGTTCGGCGCACCGCTGCGCGAGGACGTCGAACCCGCGCTCGAGGTGCTGCAGCAGCTCGTCGACCAGTACTCCGGAAATCCGGATATCGTCCTCACCGATCTCACCTGGGCCACCGTCTGGCGGCCGAATATCCGCCTGGCACAGCGATTCCGGGAGGGACGCGTATTCCTGGCCGGTGACGCCGCACACGTCCATCCGCCCACCGGCGGTCAGGGTATGAACACCAGCATCCAAGATGCCTACAACCTCGGCTGGAAGCTCGCCGCCGCCCTGGCTGGGGACGAATCACTACTGGACAGCTACGAATCCGAGCGGCGAACGGTGGCCGCCCGGGTGCTCGGTATCAGCACCGATTTGCTGGACAAGCTGGTCGACGGTCATGCGGACGCGATGGAGCGCGGCGAGCAGACCCGCCAATTGGATATCAGCTACCGGGATCCCGCGGATCGGGGTGCACTGGTCGCGGGTGACCGTGCCCCCGATGCCCCATTGAAAGATGAGGCGGGGCAACCGATCCGACTTTTCGACCTGTTCCGGGGACCGCATTCCACCGTGCTGTCCTTCGGTGCGAGCAACGAACATGCCGACCAACCCGGCGTAGAGCGGTACGAGGTGATTCGCCCCAGCGACCACTCGAGCGGACGCTATGTCGTAGACGTCGACGGCCACGCCTACGCCGCCTACCAAGCGGTCCCCGGCACCACCGTGCACATCCGACCGGACGGCTATATCGCCACCGCCGCCCACCAATCGGACTAGCCGAAGAAGCTGCCGACCGTATCCCAGCCGAGCACCGAGTCCACGGCGAGTCCGCAGAACACCACCGCGAGATAGTTGTTGGACTGCAGGAACAGTCGCAGCGGCTTCACCGATTCACCGCGCCGCACACCGGAGTACAGCTGGTGCGCCATGAGCAGGAACCAGGCTCCGGCCACCAGCGCCACGGCGGCGTAGACAACGCCGGTGGCGGGAACCAGCGCGAGCGTGGTGAGCACGGTGAGCCAGGTGTAGATGACGATCTGCTTGGTGACGGCCTGCTCGGTGGCGACAACCGGCAGCATCGGCACCCCGGCCGCGCGGTAGTCCTCCTTGTAGCGCATGGCCAACGCCCAGGTGTGCGGCGGTGTCCAGAAGAAGATGACGCCGAACAGCGCGATCGCGGGCCAGCCGATGGTGCCGGTCACCGCCGACCACCCCACGAGGGCGGGCATACATCCGGCCGCGCCGCCCCACACCACATTCTGCGAGGTGCGACGCTTGAGCCCGAGCGTGTAGACGAAGACGTAGAAGAGGATGGTCGCAATGACCAGCACGCCGCTGAGCAGATTCGCCTGCCACCACAGCCAGGCGAACGAGCCGATGCCGAGCACCACACCGAAGACGAAGGCATGCGAGATGGGCACGGCCGCACGGGCCAACGGCCGCTTCGCGGTCCGCTTCATCACCTTGTCGATATCGGCGTCGGCGACGCAGTTGAGCGTATTCGCGCTGGCGGCACCCATCCAGCCGCCGAACAGGGTCGCCAGGATCAGGCGGATATCGACGTGGCCGCGGTCGGCCAGCAGCATCGTCGGAATGGTCGCGACGAGCAGCAGTTCGATGACGCGCGGTTTGGTCAGCGCAATATAGGCGAGCGGTCGCCGCAGTAGTCGGGACAGCAGGCCATCGCCGGTCAACCGGTCGGCCAGCGCCGTCGCGGAGGAGCCGTGTGCGCCATTGCCACCCGGCTGTTGCCCAATCCGCACTGTCTCTCCTCGCACGCTGTGCATCGCATCCGGCATGGAACAGCAGCGCGCTGTTCCCTGCTCATGCTGGTGCGGCGCGACTACTACTACACACGATGGTAGACCCAGCCGCACAGCGTTCTTTCCATAGCCCCTCGCTCATGCCCGGCGCGGCAGCGATTCCGCACCACCGCCGCAACCGGTCGGTACCCGGCCACGAATGGGTAACCCCGTGGTCTGCGACGGGAAACGAAATACGACACGTAACCGGAGTAAGCCGGGTTCCTCACATGCCGGTCACCGGGCACATCTAGGGTAGTTGGGGTAAACCCGGTTCGCATTCCACGCCGCCGCGCGTGCACCCTCCCACCACCGTCGACGAAACCAATGTCAGGAGAACCTCGGTCGTGTCAGTCACAGACGACATCCGCGCCCTCACTCAGCCGAACTACCCGGACGACTGGACGGATCTGGACACCAAGGCCGTCGACACCGTTCGGGTCCTAGCCGCCGACGCGGTGCAGAACACCGGGAACGGGCACCCCGGCACCGCAATGAGCCTCGCACCGCTGGCCTACACGCTCTACCAGCGCACCATGCATCTGGACCCGAGCGATCCGAGCTGGGTCGGCCGGGACCGTTTCGTCCTGTCCTGCGGTCACTCCAGTGTGACCCAATACATCCAGCTCTACCTGGCCGGGTACGGTCTGGAGCTCGACGATCTCGAGCACCTGCGCAAGTGGGGCTCGCTCACCCCGGGCCACCCCGAATTCCGCCACACCGACGGCGTCGAGATCACCACCGGCCCGCTGGGGCAGGGTCTGGCCTCCGCGGTCGGTATGGCGATGGCGGCGCGACGCGAGCGCGGACTCTTCGATCCGGACGCCGCGCCCGGTGCCAGTCCGTTCGACCACTTCATCTATGTGATCGCCTCCGACGGTGATATGGAGGAGGGCGTCACCTCAGAGGCGTCCTCGCTCGCGGGCACCCAGCAACTGGGCAACCTGGTCGTGATCTACGACGACAACAAGATCTCCATCGAGGACGACACCACCATCGCCTTCACCGAGGACGTCGCCAAGCGCTACGAAGCCTACGGCTGGCACGTGCAGGTGGTCGAGGGCGGCGAGGATGTCGTCGCCATCGAGGCGGCGCTGGCCGCGGCCAAGGCCGAGACCGGCAAGCCGTCGATCATCGTGCTGCGCACCATCATCGGCTACCCGGCCCCGAACAAGATGAACACCGGCGCCGCGCACGGCGCCGCACTCGGCGCCGACGAGGTGGCCGCCACCAAGAAGATCCTCGGCTTCGATCCGGAGCAGAACTTCCAGGTCGACGATGAGGTCATCGCGCACACCCGCAAGGTGGTCGAGCGCGGACGGCAGGCGCATGCGGCCTGGCAGCAGGTTTTCGACGCGTGGGCCGCCGCCAACCCGGAGCGCAAGGCCCTGTTCGATCGGCTCGCCAAGCGTGAGCTGCCCGCGGGCTGGGCAACGAATCTGCCGACGTACGCGGCGGATCCGAAGGGGATGGCCACCCGCAAGGCGTCCGGCAAGGTGCTCGCCGCACTTGCGCCGATTCTGCCCGAACTGTGGGGCGGTTCGGCCGACCTCGCCGAATCCAACAACACCACCATGCCCGACGCACCGAGCTTCGGTCCGGAGTCGATCTCCACCGGTATGTGGAAGGCCAACCCGTACGGCCGCACCCTGCACTTCGGTGTGCGTGAGCACGCCATGGGCGCGATCCTCAATGGCATCGCCCTGCACGGACCGACCCGTCCGTATGGCGGCACCTTCCTGGTGTTCTCCGACTACATGCGTCCGGCCGTGCGCCTGGCCGCGCTGATGCGGGTGCCCGCGATCTACGTCTGGACCCACGACTCCATCGGCCTCGGCGAGGACGGCCCGACCCATCAGCCGATCGAGCATCTGGCCGCACTGCGTGCCATCCCCGGCCTCAATGTGGTCCGCCCCGGCGACGCCAACGAGACCACCTACGCCTGGCGCACCATCCTCGAGCGCGACAGCAGCGAGCACACCTCGCACTTCTCGGTCTCCGAGCCCGCGCACCAGGACGGACCGTCCGCACTCGCGCTCACCCGCCAGGATCTGCCGATCCTCGAGGGCACCAGCTACGAAGGTGTCAAGAAGGGCGGCTACGTGCTGGCCGAAGCGTCCACCGGCATCCCGCAGGTGATCCTGGTCGCGACCGGATCCGAGCTCCAGCTCGCGGTGGCCGCCCGCACTACGCTGGAGGCGCAGGGCATCGGAACCCGGGTGGTCTCGATGCCGTGTGTGGAGTGGTTCGACGCGCAGGACAAGGCTTACCGGGACGAGGTGCTGCCGCCCGCGGTCGCCGCTCGGGTGGCCGTCGAGGCCGGTATCGCAATGCCGTGGTACCGGTTCACCGGCGATGCGGGCGAGATCGTGTCGATCGAGCATTTCGGCGCCTCGGCCGATTTCAAGACCCTGTTCCGCGAGTTCGGGATCACCGCGGAAGCCGTAGTCGCTGCCGCGCAGCGCACCCTGGAAAACGTGAAGGGATAAGAGCTCATGGCACAGAACGAAAATCTCGCCGCTCTCTCGGCCGCGGGGGTATCGGTGTGGCTCGATGATCTGTCGCGGGACCGGATCCAGTCCGGCAACCTCGCCGAGCTCATCGAGACCCGTAGCGTCGTCGGCGTCACCACCAATCCGACTATCTTCCAGGGCGCCCTGAGCAAGGGCCACGCCTACGACGGACAGGTGAAAGAGCTTGCCGCCCATGGTGCGGATGTCGATTCCGCCATCCGCACCATCACCACCGACGATGTGCGTGCGGCCTGCGATGTGCTGGCCGGGGTCTACGAGGCCTCCAACGGCGTCGACGGCCGGGTCTCCATCGAGGTCGACCCCCGACTGGCCTTCGATGCCGACGGGACTGTCGCCCAGGCCATCGATCTGTGGAAGACGGTGGACCGGCCCAACCTGTTCATCAAGATTCCGGCCACCGAGGCGGGCCTGCCCGCGATCACCCGGGTGATTGCGGAGGGCATCAGCGTCAACGTGACCCTGATCTTCTCGGTCAAGCGCTACCGCGCGGTCATGGGCGCCTACATCGACGGTCTGCGCAATGCCAAGGGCGCCAGCCACGATCTGGCCAAGATCCATTCGGTCGCTTCGTTCTTCGTCTCGCGGGTGGACACCGAAATCGATAAGCGGCTCGAGGCCATCGGCACGCCGGAGGCGCTGGCACTGCGCGGGCAGGCGGGTGCGGCCAACGCGCGTCTGGCCTACGCGGAATACCAGGATGTCTTCGATGGTGGCGCGCACACCTCGACCTACCAGCACCTGGCCTCGTCGGGCGCGAATCGGCAACGGCCGCTGTGGGCTTCGACGGGTGTGAAGAATCCGGAGTACTCCGACACGCTGTATGTCACCGAGCTGGTGGCGGCGAATACCGTGAACACCCTGCCGGAGAAGACCCTCGAGGCCGTCGCCGACCACGGCGAGATCCGCGGCGACACCGTCAGCGGTACCGCCGCGGCGGCGCAGGCGGTCTTCGACCAGCTCAGCGCGGTCGGTATCGACCTGGACGATGTGTTCGAGGTGCTCGAGCGCGAGGGCGTGGAGAAGTTCGAGAAGTCGTGGGAGGAGCTGCTCACCGCCACGGCAAGCGAACTCGCCAAGTCCGGGGAAAACTGACCCGATGGCTGGCACACAGACGAATACCTGGAAGAACCCGCTCCGCGACGAGCGGGATAAGCGGGTGCCCCGCATTGCGGGGCCGTGCAGCATGGTGATCTTCGGCGTCACCGGCGATCTGTCCCGGAAGAAGCTGATGCCAGCCATCTACGATCTGGCGAACCGGGGGCTGCTGCCCCCGGGTTTCGCACTGGTCGGCTTCGCCCGCCGGGACTACGCGGATGAGGATTTCGCGAAGGTCGTGCTGGAGGCGGTGCGGGCCCATGCCCGCACGCCCTTCCGTCAGGAGGTCTGGGACCACCTGGCCGAGGGCATCCGGTTCGTGCAGGGCTCCTTCGATGACGATGCCGCCTTCGCCAAGCTCGCCGACACCCTGGCGAAGCTGGACAAGGACCGCGGCACCGGCGGCAATCACGCCTTCTACCTGTCGATTCCGCCGAATATGTTCCCGTTGGTGCTCGATCAGCTCTCCCAACACAAACTCGCGCAACCGACAACGACCGACGCCGAGGGCCGCAAGCCGTGGCGCCGAGTGGTGATCGAGAAGCCGTTCGGACACGATCTGGACAGCGCGGTCGAACTCAATGCGCTGGTCAACCGGGTTTTCCCGGAGGAGACGGTATTCCGCATCGATCACTATCTCGGCAAGGAGACGGTGCAGAACATCCTGGCGCTGCGCTTCGCCAACCAGCTCTACGATCCGATCTGGAACGCCAACTACGTCGACCATGTCCAGATCACCATGGCCGAGGACATCGGATTGGGCGGGCGCGCAGGCTATTACGACGGCATCGGCGCCGCCCGCGACGTCATCCAGAACCATCTGCTGCAGCTGCTCGCGCTGACCGCGATGGAGGAGCCGATCAGCTTCGAGCCCAAACAGCTGCAGACCGAGAAGATCAAGGTGCTCTCGGCGACCAAACTCGTTGAACCCCTTGATGAAACCACCGCACGCGGCCAGTACGCGGAGGGCTGGCAGGGTGGCGAGCATGTGGTCGGGCTGCTCGACGAGGAGGGCTTCGACCCGCAGTCGCGCACCGAGACCTATGCGGCGATCACCCTCGAGGTCGACACCCGGCGCTGGGCGGGCGTTCCGTTCTACCTGCGCACCGGAAAACGCTTGGGCCGCAGGGTGACCGAGATCGCGGTGGTGTTCAAGCGGGCGCCGCATCTGCCGTTCGATAATACGATGACCGAGGATCTCGGGCAGAACGCCCTGGTGATCCGGGTACAGCCCGATGAGGGCATTACCACGCGGTTCGGTTCGAAGGTGCCCGGGTCGAGCATGGAAGTGCGCGACGTCAATATGGATTTCAGCTACGGTGAGTCGTTCACCGAATCCTCTCCCGAGGCCTATGAACGCCTGATCCTCGACGTGTTGCTCGGGGTGCCGTCGCTGTTCCCGGTGAACGCGGAGGTCGAATTGTCCTGGCGCATCTTGGATCCGGTGCTCGAGCACTGGGCCACCGACGGCAAACCCGAACAGTACGAGGCGGGGACCTGGGGTCCGGCCTCGGCCGACGAAATGCTCGCCCGCACCGGGCGCGAATGGCGGCGGCCATGATCGTGGATATGCCGCAGACCACGACCGGCGAGGTCACCAAGCGGCTGGTGCGGCTGCGCGAGAGCAATGGCGTGATCACCATGGGCCGGGTGCTGACCCTGGTCGTATGCACCTTGGACAGTTCCGAGGCCGAGGACGCCATCGATGCTGCCAATGACGCCAGTCGCGAACATCCCTGTCGGGTGGTCGTGCTGGCCCGCGGCGATCGGGAGGCCGAGACCAGGCTGGACGCCCAGATCCGCGTCGGCGGCGATGCGGGCGCGGCCGAGGTGATAGTGCTGCGGCTACAGGGCGATCTGATCAACCACGAGAGCAGCGTCGTAATCCCGTTCCTGCTGCCGGACACCCCGGTGGTCGCCTGGTGGCCGCGCGGGGCCCCGGAATTCCCGTCCAAGGATTCGGTGGGGCGCTTGGCGACTCGACGCATTACCGATGCCACCTTCGCCGCCGATCCGCAGGCGACGATCAAGAAGCGGCTCAGTAGCCATGCCTCCGGGGATACCGATCTGGCGTGGAGTCGCATCACCTATTGGCGGGCGCTGCTCGCGGCCGCCATGGACGAACCACCGTTCGAGCCGGTGGATTCGGTAATCGTCTCCGGACTGCGTGACGAACCGGCGCTGGATATGCTCGCCGGATGGCTGGCCGCCCGGCTCGAATGCCCGGTGCGGCGGCGTTCCGGTGCGTTGCGGGTGGAGGTGCATCGCCCGACGGTGTCGATCGCGATCGAGCGGCCGCAGACCGGCCGGACCGCGACGCTCACCCGCACGGGCGATCCGGATCAGCGAATCGCCTTGGCGCGCCGGGAAACTCGCGACTGCCTCGCCGAAGAGCTGCGACGGCTCGACGCCGACGACATCTACGCCGAGGCACTCGCCGGAATCGAGAGGGTGACCTATGAGTGAGGACTCGGCAATACCCGCGGTCCTGGTGCACGATGATACCGACGCGCTGGTCGCCGCCGCGGCGGCGCGATTCGTCGAGGTCGTGGTGGCCGCGCAGTCCGCACGTGGCTCCGCATCGGTCGTCCTGACCGGCGGCGGGACCGGGATCGGGCTGTTGGAGCTGGTTCGCAAGTCGCCAGGGGATATCGACTGGTCGCGGCTCGATGTGTTCTGGGGTGACGAGCGATTCGTGCCAGCGGGCGATCCGGAGCGCAATGATCTGCAGGCACAGCAGGCGCTGCTGGATCATGTGCCGGTCGATCGGTCCCGGGTGCATCCTGTTGCCACATCCGACGGTGAGTATCCGGATCCGGTGGAGGCCGCCGCGGAGTACTCGACGGCGGTGCACGCGCATCTCGCCGAGCACGGAGCATTCGATCTGCATCTGCTCGGTATGGGTGGTGAGGGGCATGTGAATTCGCTGTTCCCACACACCGATGCGGTTCGGGAACAGCACGAACTCGCTGTCGCGGTAGCGAATTCACCGAAGCCGCCACCGGTGCGGGTCACGCTGACGCTGCCCGCGGTTCGGCATGCGCGGCATGTCGTATTGGTTGTCGGCGGTGCGGCCAAAGCCGACGCCGTGGCCGCCGCCCTCGCGGGTGCCGACCCGGTGGAAATCCCCGCGGCGGGCGCTATCGGGTCGGAATCCACGACGTGGCTGCTGAATCGGGACGCCGCCGCCGCGTTGCCGTAGCGCCCGGCTAGTTCAGCAACTGCTGCATCGTTGCGCCGAGGACGAGTTCGCGCACCTGCGGGGAGCGGGTGGCTCGTTCGACGGTAGTGCGCGCGATGACCGGGTCACCGTAGGGAGCGTCCGAGCCGAAGAGGGTGCGCTCGGGTATTTCGGCGATGGCCAGGCGGACCGCGAAAACGATACTGGCAGTGGACAGTTCGAGGTACATGTTCGGGGTGTCGCGGACCAGTTCGATCGCGTCCATCCAGTGCGCTCCGCCGAGTTGGGACACCACGAGAGGTACGCGTGGGTAGCGTCGTGCCAGCTCGGTCAGGGTGCGCAGGTCGGCAGCGGTGGTGGCCGCAGCGCCGTGGACGACGACAGGGAGCCCATGGTGATCGTTGGCGGCACGGAGTACCGGCTCGATCACGGCGGCCTGGTCGGGCGGCGGGGTCAACTCACCGATACCGCGCAGTCCGCGGCCGACCACATCGCGGTCGACAATGACCTCGATATCGGGTGCGTCGAGCGGTACCGAGGCGAAGCCGATGAAGCGGTCCGGGTACGCGGTGAGTGCCGCATCGAGTTCGCGTCGAGCCGTTTCACGGCCGAGGCTGCCGCCGCCAGCCAACGCTTGATGCAGGCGGTCCATTTCCTGGCGCAGTTCGGTGAGATCTCGAGCGCGTTCGGGATGCGGTCTGGTCATGAAGAGCACGGTTTTGTCCACACCCGCCTCATCGAGTAGCGCGATGTGGTCGATGAGCGGGTCGTGTACATGGCTGTGTGCGTCGATGATCAACGGTTCTCCTCAGGAATCGAGCTGCGACGCCCAGTGTTGATCCCTGACACCATGAGAAGGTCAAGTCATGTTGATCGGTGAGCTCGCCAGCCGCACGCGTACCAGCGAACGGCTGCTGCGGTATTACGAGCGCGTCGGACTGCTCTCGGCCGAGCGCCGCCATAACGGATATCGCGAGTACGACGAGGGTGCCGAGGAGCGTGTGGCGCGGATTCGCGCACTGCTCGCCGCGGGGCTCTCGACGCGGATGATCGGGCAGGTGCTGCCGTGCACCGGTGGCGGCGGTGCGTTGCGCGCCTGTCCCGGGGTGCTGCCCGCGCTACAGGAACGACTGGCGGAGTTGGATCGGCGCGCGTCCGAGTTGGATGCAGCCCGCGATGTGCTGCGACGCACGATCTTGGAAACGGAACAGTCGCGCTGAGGGCCGCGGGTCGGCCGCCGCGCACTCGCCCCGGTTGACCAGCCGTACCGGCTATCGCCGACAAATCCGGGATTCAAGGTAGCATGCTCGCGGAAAAGTTCCTTATTGCTGCCGCAGTGATCAAAATATTTTCAGAAATACGGTCCAAATGCGGTACCTGAGGTGGTGTTCGTCGGAGATGATCGCACGGTGAGCGAACAGCGAGTCGACCTTGATGAGCGGTTTCGTGCCGAGCTATCGGCGCTGACACCGCAGCCGAGCCGTCCCGTCGAGCAGCCGCTCGAGCCGGGTAGCGGGCTGACCGGAACCCAGTGCCTGGAGCTGTTCGAATCACAGGCGACGAGTAGGCATCTCGACCTGGCAGCGCGCCGTTTGGGCAGTGCGAAACGCGGCTACTACAGCATCGGGTCCTCCGGCCACGAGGGCAATGCGGCGGTGGCGGCGGCCCTGCGCCCCACCGACCCGGCATTGCTGCACTATCGCTCCGGGGCGTTCTTCGTGCACCGGGCCAGGCAGGTGCCCGGCCTCGACCCCATCCGAGATGTGCTGCTCGGTGTGGTCGCCGCGGCGGCCGATCCGATATCCGGTGGCAGACATAAGGTTTTCGGCAGCAAACCGGCGTCGGTGATACCGCAGACATCCACCATCGCCTCGCATCTGCCGCGCGCCGTCGGACTCGCCTTCGCGATCGAACGCGCGGCGCGGCTCGGCGTCGCCTGCGAATGGCCATCGGATTCGGTGGTGCTCTGCAGCTTCGGTGACGCCTCGGCCAATCACTCCACGGCCACCGGTGCCATCAATGCCGCAATTCATACTGCGCACCAAGGGGTTCCGCTGCCGCTGTTGTTCGTCTGCGAGGACAATGGCATCGGCATCAGCGTTCCGACGCCACTGGATTGGATCGAACAGGCCTATGGCATCCGCGTCGGCCTGCAGTACTTCGATGCCGACGGCAGCGACCTCCTCGACGCCGCGCTGACCGCTGTCGAGGCGGCCGACTGGGTTCGCGAACACCGTAAGCCTGCCTTCCTCCACCTGCGAACCGTTCGCCTGTTGGGCCATGCCGGATCCGACGTCGAATCGGCCTACCGCAGCCCCGCCGATATCACCGCCGACCTGCTGCGCGACCCGGTTACCGCCACCGCGCGCCTACTCGTCACCGCCGGCATCGCTACCCCAGCCGAAGTCCTCGAACGCTACGACGATATCGGCGCGCGGGTCACCGCCACGGCCGAATCGGTCTGGCGCGAACCGAAACTGACATCCGCGGCGGAGGTCATGGCACCGTTGGCGCCGCTACACCCGGACCTGGTGCGCGCCGACGTCTTCGGTCAAGGTTCGCTCCGGTCCGCTGTTCCCAACGGTGCGCGGCCCAGTCAGCGCGACGAAAAGCCGCTCGGCAATGGGCAACCGGTCACCGCCACGCCGGTCGCCGACCGCGCCGCCAGCGAAACGATGCTGAACCGCATGACCACTCACGACACCACAGCCGCGTACGACACCGAGAGTGACAACACGTCCGCCCAGGACACGATGGAACCTACAACAGTCAATCGCGCCCCGGTGACCTTTGCTCAGGCGGTCAATCAGACGCTCGCAGATCTGCTGGCGCGCGACTCCGATGTGCTGGTGTTCGGCGAGGATGTCGGGCGTAAGGGCGGCGTGTACGGCGTCACCAAAGGACTGCGGAAGCAGTTCGGGGCGCGGCGGGTATTCGATACGCTGCTCGATGAACAGAGTGTGCTCGGAACGGCTTTGGGGGCCGCACTCGCCGGATTCGTGCCGATTCCGGAGATTCAATATCTCGCCTACGTGCACAATGCCGCCGACCAGCTGCGCGGGGAAGCCGCCACCCTGTCGTACTTTTCGCAGGGGCGATACCGGAATCCGATGGTCGTCCGGATCGCGGGATACGCCTACCAGAAGGGGTTCGGCGGTCACTTCCACAATGACAATTCCATTGCGGCACTGCGCGATATCCCGGGTCTGATCATCGCCTCCCCCGCCCGCGCCGATGACGCCGCCGCCATGCTTCGCACCTGTGTCTCCGCAGCCCGGGTCGACGGCCGGGTCTGCATCTACCTCGAGCCCATCGCCCTGTATCACACTCGCGATCTGTACCACCCCGACGACAACGCCTGGCTCGCACCAACTTCCGAGACCGATCACATCGCCATCGGCAGCGCCCGCGTCTACGGCGACGGCCGCGACCTCACCATCGTCACCTTCGCCAACGGCGTCCCCATGAGTCTGCGCGTGGCGCGACGCCTCTCGGCACGGGGCGTCGACGCCCGAGTTCTCGACCTCCGCTGGCTCAACCCGCTCCCCCTCGACGACCTCCTCCATCACGCCCGCGCCACCGGCCGCGTGCTCATCGCCGATGAAACCCGGCACACCGGCGGCATCTCCGAATCCATCTGCGCCGCCCTGGTAGACGCAGGCTTCAGTGGTCCCATCACCCGCGTAACCAGCCAAGACAGTTTCATCCCCCTTGGCCCCGCCGCCGCCACCGTCCTGTTGGACGAACCCAGAATCGAATCGGCCGCCACCGAACTGCTGACCGCCCGCTGAACCGCCCTTGCCCGTCTTTGCGGGGGATGGCCAGGGCCAACTATTTCCGTCGACCCGACAAATCGGACACCGAGGGATCCGACACGCGCAAGCCCCACTTCCGGTGAATCGGATTCGGCGGCGCCAATGGGGAAATACAGTAGAACGCACGGTGACCAGCAGCGGAAGGGCACGGCTATGACCATGATGTCCATGCTCGGCGAGGTACGACCCGAACATGATCGGGCGATCGACCCAGAGCTCGTGCTCCTGCACTTTCTCCGATCCTTCCGAATGCCCGTGCTCGATGTATGGTCCGCCTGCGCCGAACGCCGTCAACTCGACCGCTGGTTCGGCGCGGTATCCGGCGGCAACGGCAATCTGACCATCGAACCGACCGACGGTCCGGTCCCCGGTCCCATCGCGATCCGTGTCGACGACTGCCGCGCACCGCACGATCTGGTCATCCACATCGACGGCGGCATTCTCGAACTGCATATGACCCAGGTCGGCGTCATCACCAACGTCGAACTGATCCGCCGCCACGTCAACCCGACCGACGCGTGTTCCGTCGGCCCCCGCTGGCAATACCTCCTGGACCGCCTCACCGCCTACCTCGAGCGTCGCCCCCTGCCGTCCTGGGCCGACTACCCCGAACTCACCAACGAATACCGCTGACCTGGCGGCTGCGCTCGAGTTTCGAACGGGCGGGGTTACCTGTCGGTACTGGTAACGGCTACGCGACGACGTCCGCGGAGTTCGGAACCAGATCGCGCAGGTGGTCGAGGATCAGCGTATTTACCTCGTCGGTGCGTTCCAGTTGAACGAGATGTCCCGCATCTGCGATCTTGGTGACGGCACGCAGATCGGTGACATTGGCGCGCAGGGTGGCGAGCGGGTCTCGGCCGCTGAAGCCCTCCATATCCGGATCCCGGTCGCCATAGAGGAAATAGGTGGGGACGGTGACCCGGGCGTCGGTGAATTCGGCGGTCAGCTCCCAGTTCCGATCGAGGGCGCGGTACCAGCTGAGGCCGCCGGTAAAGCCCGTGTGTTCGAAATCCTGTGCCAGAGTGTCGAATTCGTCGATCGAGAGCCAGCGCCATGGCAGCAGCGGCGCTTCGGGGAGGACGTCGAGGTAGCCGGTCCCTTCGGCGGGAAAGCGCCAGGTGTCGAGGTAGTGATAGTCGGCGCTGAGGGAAAAGTAGACGCGCGCCAGGAATTCCCGGGTGCGGCCACCGAGTTCGGCATCAGCGACACCGGGCCGCTGGAAATAGTCGAGGTGTAGGAAGTGGCGTTCGGCGGCCTTGGCCCACAGCTGCGATGGCGCGCGGGGCGGGCGCGGGGCGTACGGATTATTGAGCACGATGACGCCGCTGACCCGTTCCGGTGCGCGCAGTGCCAGCTCCCACACCAGGGCCGCCCCGAAGTCGAGGC
This sequence comes from Nocardia sp. NPDC004278, assembly GCF_053602975.1. Taxonomy (NCBI): domain Bacteria; kingdom Bacillati; phylum Actinomycetota; class Actinomycetes; order Mycobacteriales; family Nocardiaceae; genus Nocardia; species Nocardia sp. NPDC004278. The sequence goes on along the minus strand of NZ_JBSGEQ010000005.1, from coordinate 338,627 downwards.
CGACGAAAACCGCTTGTTCGGCTCCGATGTCATCGAGCAGGCCGAGCAGATCGCCGATCACGGCCCGGTTGGTGTAGTCCTCGATATCGGCGGGCACCGCCGTGCGCCCATACCCGCGCAAATCGGGTGCGATGGCCCGGTAACCCGCAGCGGCGACGGCCTCGAGCTGGCGATGCCACATGAACCAGGTATGCGGGAAGCCGTGACAGAAGATCACCGGATGCCCCTCGCCCTGTTCGGCGACGTGCATGCGGATGCCGCCCCCCGTCACGAACCGATGAATCAAGTCCACAACGACCTCCAAAACCTAGAACGTGTTCTTGTTTCACGGTAGTGTCCCAGGATCGTGGACGGAATACCTCAGGTTCTCCGCGACAAGGTCGCGGTGGTGACCGGCGCGAGCCGCGGCATCGGCAAGGGCATCGCGTTGGAATTGGGCGCAGCGGGCGCGACGGTGTACGTCACCGGGCGCTCGGCCACCCCCGGACGCCTGCCGGGGACCGTGCACGCGACCGCCGCGGAGATCGACGCGCTCGGCGGCACGGGCATTCCGGTCGTCTGCAATCACCGCGACGACGATGCGGTCGAGCGCCTGTTCGAGCGCATCCGCACCGAGCACGGCCGACTGGACGTGCTGGTGAACAATGTCTACAACTCCCCCGCCGCCGCACGCTGGCTCGGCAAACCGTTCTGGGAGGTGCCGCCGGAGGCCTGGGACGAAACCTTCGATATCGGCGTCCGATCACATTACGCGGCAAGCTTTTTCGCGGCTCCTCTGCTGATCGAATCGGCAGGACTTATCGCCAACATCTCGTCCCCGGGCGCGGAGCGCTATATGCACAACGCGGTGTACGGCGTCGCCAAAGCCGCATTGGACCGCCTCACCTCGGATATGGCCGACGATCTCGCCGACACCAACGTCACGGTGGTATCGCTGTGGCCCGGCATCGTCGATACCGAACTGCTGCAACTGGTTCCGCGCAATGCGGACGGCCGTCGTATCGTCACCCTCCCCGGCGAGGGCACCTACGACCTCGACGCCGCCGAATCCCCGCGCTTTCCCGGCCGCGCCGTGGTCGCACTTGCCGCCGACCCGGATCGCCGTGATCGCTCCGGATCGGCTTGGCGCATAGCGGATCTCGCCGACGACTACGGTTTCACCGACGTCGACGGGCGGATCCCGCGCAGCGACTGACACCGCTCACGCGACGCTGAGGAAGCGCTGCACCGAGCGCAATGGCGTCGGCTTCACCCGCCAGGTCAGATAGATATGCGAGCGCGGGGCATCCACAATGTCGACATAGACCACGCCCGGATGCGGTGCACGGGTGCGCGCCAGCACGGGCACGATCCCGATACCGCGTTCGGCCGCGACGAGTTCGATCCACTCGTCGAAATTCGTGCAGGTAATGACGGTCCGGTTCGGATCGGGCGGATCCCAGGATTCGGCGCTGGTGGTGCCGGAGACGGTATTGGCCACCAACGGATAGTGCGCAAGTTCGGCCCAGCGCACCTCGCCGGCATGCGCCAGCGGCGAGTGCACCGAAACCGCCAATACCCGCTGCTCGGAACCGATTTCGCGGGATTCGAGGTGATGTGGCAGCCAGATATCGTTGCGGTGGATGGCGATATCGATCGACCGGTCGTCCAGTGCCGCCATCGGATCCTCCACCCGCCGCAGCGTTATACGGCCCCCGAGGGCCTCGTATCGGGTGCGGGTCGCAGCGAACCAGGCATCGGGCAGCAGCCAGGAGAACCCGACCTCGATCGTGGCGCGCCTGCGCAGATCCGCCTGGACGGAGTCGATATCGCCGATGATCCGCCTGCTGTGCTCGAGCAGCTCCTGTCCCTCTTCCGTCAGCTCGAAGCGCCGGGAGGTCCGTTCGATCAACCGGCATTCGACGAGGCGCTCCAATTGCTGGATGGTTCGGGTCAGCGCAGGCTGGCTGAGGTGCATCCGGGCGGCGGCGCGGGTGTAGTTCGTTTCCTCACAGAGTGCAAGGTACGCCCGCAGGTGCCGCAGCTCGATATCCATGCGTTGAGCGTATACATCGTGCACAGAAAGCATTTCACAGCCTTGCCGCCGAACCATACCGTCGGAGGTTGTGACCGGATCAGCTCTGCTCGACACCCCGCGCCGCACCCTCGGACCAGCGCTCGCCGCCGGTGCGGGTCTCGCCGCCGCCGTCGGTGTCGGCCGCTTCGCCTACACGCCGCTGCTGCCCGCGATGGTGGATGCGCACCGCATCAATGCCCACGACGGCGCGCTCATTGCCGCCGCCAACTACGCAGGCTATCTCGCGGGCGCGGTACTGCTCGCGCGGCGACCGAAACTCAACCGCCGCAGCTCTTTTCGCGTCGCGGCCGGAGCACTGGTGGTCAGCGAGGCGCTGGTCGTGCTGCCAGGTCCCACCCTGCTTCCCGCGCTGCTGCGGCTGATCGCGGGCGTGGCCAGCGCGGTGATATTCGTCGGCTGTGCGGGTGCGATCGCGCGGCTCGGCGGGCACGGGGCGGGTATCGCCTTCGGTGGGGTCGGTTTCGGAATCGCTCTCACCGGATTGCTGGTGCTGGCGACGCGGCCGGTGCTGTCATGGCAGGGGCTGTGGCTCGGCGCCGCCGGACTGACCGCCGTACTGCTGCTCCCCGCATTCCGACTCGATATCCACGGCATTCGCACCGCCGAGGTGGTCGGCACCGATCGCCCGAGCACGGCCTGGCGGGCGCTGCTCATCGCCTATTCCCTCGAGGGCGTCGGCTATATCGTGATCGGCACATTCCTGGTGGCCGCAGTCGGCGCACACAGCGCGGCCCTGGGCTCGGCAATATGGGTGATCGTCGGGGTGGCCGCCGCACCGGCAGTGCTCTGGGGTTTGGTCGCGCGCCGCTGGTCCCCGGCGACCGCATTGGTCCTCGCACTACTCGCGCAGTGCGCGGCGGCGGCACTGCTCGCCGGATCGACGAACACCTGGCCCGCGATTATCGCGGCGGCACTGTTCGGTGGCACGTTCATGGGTATCACCATGGTGGCGATCCGGCTCGGCACCGAACTGACCGGCCACCGGGCCGCGGCCACGCTCACCGCGGGCTACGGCGCGGGGCAGATGCTGGGTCCCCTGGTGGTCGCGCCGGTAATCGGCGACGGTTATGCGCTGGCGTTCGGGATCGCGACCGCCGTGCTGGTCGCGGCGACGGTTGCGGCCGTCATCGTGTGCTCGCGGTTGGCGCGAAACGATATCGCGCAACAACTCAAGCGAACTTGATCTCCAGGCCGATGCCGAGGATGGCGATGAGCCAGATCAGGCCGGTGAAGATGGTGATGCGGTCGAGGTTCTTCTCGACGACGGTCGAACCCGACAGGCTGGACTGCACGCCGCCACCAAACAAGCTGGACAGACCTCCACCCTTGGCGCGGTGCAGCAGCACCAGCAGCACCAGCAGCACGCTGGTGATGATCAGGAGGATATCCAGGAACATCCGCATGCCGGACAGTCTATGGGTGTGCATCCGTACCTGCATAATCACCCCGGGTGGAGACGACCTACGGGGTGTCCACCGCGACGAGGTGCGTGGTGGTGTCCTGGCCGATCATGAATTCCGCGACGGCGTGTTCCCGCAGTTGATCTTGGGCGGTGAGCCGCACCTGATGCTGGTGCATGTGCTCGGACCAGGAGCGCACCACGAAGGCCTCCACATAACGGTCGACCACGCCGACATCGCGATACAACCGCCATTCCATCGCACCGGTGCGCTGCATGGACCGTCCGACGAACACCATGGCGGCCAGGTATTCCTCGACCTTTTGCGGCGGAACGTCGTAGGTGCGCAGCACCAGTACCGGACCGTCCTCGGGATCCGGTTCGACGACGAGCTGCGGTTCGGGCCAGAAGGCGCTCGGGCTCAGGTCCAGCTCCTCCGCGTTGTGGCGGATCGGCAGCCAGACCGAGCTCACCGCGGATCCGGCCAACAGCACCGCGGCGGCGAGCAGCGCGGCCACCGGTCCCACCGCGCCCGCGACCAGACCCCACATCAGCGAGCCGAGCGCTTGGCCGCCCATGAATACCAACATGTAGACCGACAGCCCCCGCGCCCGCACCCACGCGGGCAGCAGCAGCTGCATGGTCGAATTCATCGTCGACATCGCGAGCAGCCACGCAAATCCGGCTCCGACGAGTAGCACCAGCACCACCGGCACGCTGCGCAGCACCGCGGCACCCACCGAGGCCGTGCCGAACAGGATCGCGGCCGCGGTCAACCGTTGGGTGGGGGTCAGCAATGCACGGACCCGCGCCAGACCGAGCGCACCCGTCACCGCGCCGAGTCCGAGCGCACCGAGTAGTAGACCGTAGCCCGATGAGGACAGTCCGAGTTCATCGCGGGCGATCACCGGAAGCAGCGCCCACACCGCGCTCGCCGGAGCGATGAACAGAATCGAACGCAGCAGCACCCGGCGGATCGCGGGCGCGGCCCGAATGAACCGGGTGCCCGCCTGCAATGCCGCCAGCGGCCGCTCACTGGGCAGCTTCCGTTCCTTCGTCGGCCTGCGCCAGCTGAGCAGTACCGTGACGATGCCGACGAACGACACCGCATTCAGCGCGAATACCAGGGTCGGCCCCGACAGCGAGACCAGCACACCCGCGATCGCGGGTCCGACCGCACGTCCGATATTGATATTCATACTGCCCAGCGCCGCCGCGGACGGAATCTGCTCGCGCGCAACGAGTTCCGGTTGAATCGCCTGCCACGCCGGACCGGTGAGCGCCTGCCCGCAACCGAGCAGGAACAGCAAGGTCAACAGCACACCGGGAGTGGTATGCCCGGTCGCCGTGGACACCGCGAGCACCGCGGCCAGCACCGCCATCGCCGACTGCGCCCCGAGCAACAACCTGCGCCGATCCAGCAGATCTGCGAGCACCCCCGAGGGAATCGACAGCAGCATCACCGGCAAAGTCGTCGCCGTCTGCACAAATGCCACCAACGTCGCGGCATTCGGCGCATCGACCAGAATCCACTGCGCCCCAACCGTCTGCATCCAGGTCCCGAGATTCGACACCAACTGCGCCGTCCACAGCGCCCGATAGATCCGCGACCGCAACGGCGCCCAGGTAGATAGCGGAGCAGTGGCATCAGCGGTGGTCACGCGGCCGAGCATAGTAGCGGCGACTCATCGCACCTCACCATCGCTGAACGCATCCATCCCGCCCACACACTGCTGAGCAGGCCCGCGACCGATTCGATCATCAAGATCGAAAAGCACGTCGGGCAGGGCGAATTGAGCATGACTGCCAGCCGTAGCCGGAGACGGACGGCCGCTGACAATGTGCCGCATGCCACACGGTGTGATCCGCATCATCGACGCGTTGGCACTAGCTTCGGGGCCTGCGGGACCACGGTGGCGTCGGTATCACCAAGCCTAGGCGCGCAGGGATTCAGCGTAGATGCGGAGCGTGTCTTCGATCAGGGTCGGCAGGATGGGGCGAGGTCGGGGCGGTGCCGATTTTGATGCGGCGCTGCCAGTGCGGCGGGGCCACATCACCGGCACCGTGATCAGCGGCCGGGAGTGAGATTGGTCTGCCCGCCGGGGGTGAGGTTGTTCTGGCCGCCCGGGGTGAGGTTGGTCTGGCCGCCGGGGGTCAGATTGGTCTGCGGGCCGCACACCAGGTTGGGCCAGGAGCAGGTCGGCAGGGTGGGGTCCTGACCGGCCTGGGCCACGCCGGCCGTAACCAGGCCCACGCCAAGCAGGGCGGGTGCCGCGGCGATCGCCACGGCGCGAGCGAAACGGTGGGTGCGGCGGGTCGAGCGCTGGTTGGTGGTCATGTGAGTGTCCTCCTTCGTGTTCGTGTGGCGGGGCGGTCCCGCTGTCGTGGTGACGCGGTCCAGCCTCATCGACGCCGGACCGCGCCGAAAGGACACCCAGGGTGCACGGCAAAGCACCCTGAAGTGGTTCGAGCCCACCAAGGTGGCTTCGGTTCCGGTCACCCAACGGTCGGAAACCGCCGACAACCCGACAGTTGATTCGATGCGGGCGTGCTCTCGCGCAGGGCCTGGTGCGGGCCGGCCGGTCCGGCCGAGCCCGACATCGTCCGGGTCGGCCCGCGCTCGCGAGCGCCACACGGGTTAACCAGTTCGAACAGGTCCGGTGGGTCTCCGGTTAACCGGTTTCCACAGGCAGCCGCCGTACCATCGGCTACATGTCGGCTACAACGGTGCGCGTCGGAATCTTCCTGGCCATCGCGGCGGGTCTGCTGGCCGGTTGCTCGAACGACAACAGGGGTGAACACAAACCAGCGGCCACGCCGATGGGCCACACCTTCGTCTCGATCGGAGTCGAAGGTCAGCAGATACCGGGCGGCGGACCGATGACGCTCACCTTCGCCGATGGCAAGATCACGGCCAATTCGGGCTGCAATACCGCCACCGGCACCGTCGACCTGGCCGAGGGCATTCTGCACGTCGGCGCCCTCGCCAGCACCCTCATGGCCTGTCCAGATGAGGACGGCCAAGCCGATAGCTGGCAGGACAACGTACTGACCTCGCTGCCGAAATGGCGACTCGATGAGTCGACACTGACGCTGACCGGCAAGGACACCACCGTCACCTTGCTGGACAAGAAGGTCGCGCAGCCCGATCAGCCGCTCATCGGCACCACCTGGATCGTCAGCGCCCTGATGACGCCCGACGCCCAGATCCGATCACAGACCCTGGACGAGGTGAAACCGACACTCACCATCGCACCCGACGGCGCGGTGTCCGGCAGCGCCGGATGCAACCGCATCACCGGACACGCCACGCCGTCGCCCGCCGCCGATGGGCCGGATGTCACCTTCCAGATCGGCACCACCAAGACAATGTGCGCCCCGGAGATCATGGAGGTCGAGCAGGCCGTCCTGAAGGCCCTCGACGGCAAGACAACGGCCACGATCGACGCGGAAATCCTGATCCTGCGCAACACCAACGGCTTCGGCCTGACACTGCGCGCGGCATAACCGTGGCCGAGCACCGAAACAATTCCCGCACACCGGGTTTCCGCCGTCCGGTCGGCCGCACCTGGCAGGTCGAACTCGGCCCGTGGCCGGACCTCCCGTCGGCCCATATCGAGAAGCTGCCCGCGCCACCGTCATCGGTAACGCTCATCCGCTACGCCGAGCTCTATAGCGCCGCCGGACTTATCCGCCGTGACGAAACCGGCCGCTGGGATGCGGACGCCATCCTGGCGGTACTCGCCGAACGAGACGAATTCCTGCACACCACATTCTCTTTGGGCTATATCGACCCCGATGGCGCGCTCTTGGCCGAATGCTCGGTCGGCATCTCCGATACCACGGCCAGGCTGTACGTCGTGCACGCCACCGAGCAACCCGCCGACCTGGCCCACCTGCTCCGCGGCACCCTGTACCGACTACATGTGTACTACCCCGACGTACGGACCGCCGAAGTAACGATGGACCCGCGCGACGAACCGTTCGAACTGGCACTCACCGCCACCGGTTTCACGGTGCGCAACCACACCGCCTGATCCCGAATGCCGGTGCCCGGCAAGCAATGACGTCGTCTACTTCCGCATCAGGATCACCCGATCTGCTCGGTCTCCCGGGGCGGCGCGAAGTAGATCGCCATGGTCGCCTGATCGGCCGACTACAGCTCGATCGCCGACCGCATCGGAATCGTCTTTACGACGAACTGCGGACCCAGCACACCCGGGTTGGTGAACTCCCGACCATCACGATAATGGCGGCACCGCCGCTGGCCTTCGCGCGCTTATAGGTCATCATCATCGGCGTCACGCCGTCCACCTTGGTAGCGGTCGTCGGTACCCGGCGCTGGCACGGCTCGCCCCGAGCAGGAAGTCCCGACCGACCACCGAAAGCAAATCAGCCCGGCACCACGCGATCGGGCGTGATGCCGGGCTGATTCGAGTGTTCGCCCGTCAGGGCAGCGGACCACCCGCGGCAATAGCGGACAGCGTCGCGAATTCCTCGCCCTTGAGCGACGCACCGCCGACCAGCGCACCATCGATGTCGGTCTGCGCGACCAACTCGCCGACGTTCTTGGCATTCACCGAACCGCCGTAGAGCACCCGCACACCCGCCGCGACCTCCGGCGAGGCCAATTGGGCGAGCTCCGCGCGAATCGCGCCGCAGACCTCCTGCGCATCGGCCGGGGTGGCGACCTTACCGGTGCCGATGGCCCAGACCGGCTCGTAGGCGATGACGATCTTCGAAATCTCTTCGGCCGTCAGACCTTTGAGCGAACCGCGCAACTGCTCGAGGTTGTATTCCACGTGCGTCTTCGCCTCGCGGACATTGAGCCCCTCGCCGATGCACACGATCGGGGTGATCCCATACTTCAGCGCCTGCTTGGCCTTGGCCAGCACGGTGGCGTCATCTTCGGAGTGGTACTGGCGCCGCTCCGAATGGCCGACGACCGCAAAGGTGCAACCCAGTTTGGCCAGCATGGCACCGCTGATCTCACCGGTGTAGGCGCCCTCGTCATGGGTCGACACATCCTGCGCACCGTAGGTGACCAGCAGCTTGTCACCCTCGACGAGGGTCTGCACGCTGCGGATATCGGTGAACGGCGGGATGACCGCGACATCGACCTTCGCGAAGTACTTCTCCGGCAGCGCGAATGCGATCTTCTGCACCAGGGCGATGGCCTCGAGATGATTGAGGTTCATCTTCCAGTTGCCCGCGATGAGCGGTTTGCGTGCCATGGTTCAGTCCTCCAATACCGCGATGCCGGGCAGTTCCTTGCCCTCGAGGTATTCCAGGGAGGCACCGCCACCGGTCGAGATGTGCGAGAAGCCGTCCTCGGGCAGCCCGAGCGCGCGCACGGCCGCGGCCGAATCGCCGCCGCCGACAACGGTGAACGCACCCTTACCGGTCGCGGTCACGATCGCCTCGGCGACGCCACGGGTGCCCGCGGCGAAGTTCTCGAACTCGAATACACCCATCGGGCCGTTCCAGAACACCGTCTTGGCCTCGGTGAGCAGTGCCGCGAACCGGTCCACCGACTCGGGACCGATGTCCAGCCCCAGCCAGCCGTCCGGAATCTCGTTAGCGGGCACCACCTTCGAGTCCGCATCGGCTGCGAACTTATTCGCGACGACGATATCGCGCGGCAGGTGGATGACGTCCGCGTAGCGCTCCAGCAGCCCCTTGCAGGTCTCGATCATCTCCTCCTGGAGCAGCGAGCTGCCCACCGGCAGGCCCTGTGCGGCAAGGAAGGTGAAGCACATGCCGCCGCCGATCACCAGGGTGTCGACCTTGGGGGCCAGTGCCTCGATAACGGCCAGCTTGTCGGAGACCTTGGAACCACCGAGTACGACCGCGTACGGCCGCTGCGGGTTCTCGGTCAGCTTCGCCAGCACGTCGACCTCGGCCGCGACCAGCGTGCCCCCATAATGCGGCAGCAGCTTGGCCACGTCGTACACCGAGGCCTGCTTGCGGTGCACGACACCGAAGCCGTCGGAGACGAACGCACCGTCAGCACCGACCAGCTCGACCAGCGCCGCGGCCAGCTTGGCCCGCTCCGCATCGTCGGTGCTGGTCTCGCGCGCGTCGAAACGCACATTCTCGAGCAGCAGCACGTCGCCGTCGGTGAGGCCCTCCGAGCGCGAGAGCGCGTCGTAGCCGACGACGTCACCGGCCAGCTGGACATTGCGGTCCAGCAGCTCGGCCAGCTTCGCCGCGACCGGGGCGAGGGAGAACTTCGGATCCGGCTCACCCTTCGGGCGGCCCAGATGCGCTGTGACGACCACCTTGGCACCGGCCTCGACCAGCGCCCGCAGCGTGGGCACCGAGGCGATGATGCGACCCGGGTCGGTGATCTGGCCGTTGTCGTCGAGGGGGACGTTCAGGTCGGAGCGCACCAGCACGCCCCGACCCTCGACACCCTCGTTCAGCAGATCCTGGAGTGTCTTGACTGCCATGCGCGTCAGAGCGACTTGCCGACGAGGCCGATGAGGTCGGCGAGGCGGTTGGAGTAGCCCCACTCGTTGTCGTACCAGCCGACGACCTTCACCTGGTCATCGATGGTCTTGATCAGCGGCGCGTCATAGATGCACGAGTGCGGGTCGGTGACGATGTCGCTGGAGACGATCGGGTCCACGTTGTACTTCAGGATGCCCTTCAGCGCACCTTCGGCGGCGGCGGAGTAGGCAGCGTTGATGTCGTCGATCGAGGCCGACTTGCTCAGGGTCACGGTGAGGTCGGTGACCGAGCCCGTCGGGACCGGCACGCGCAGCGCGTAGCCGTCGAGCTTGCCGTTGAGCTCCGGGAGCACCAGGCCGATGGCCTTCGCGGCGCCGGTGCCGGTGGGCACGATGTTCAGCGCGGCGGCGCGGGCGCGGCGCAGGTCGCTATGCGGACCGTCCTGCAGGTTCTGGTCCTGGGTGTATGCATGGATGGTGGTCATCAGACCACGCTCGATGCCGAAGCTGTCGTTGAGCACCTTCGCCAGCGGGCCGAGGCAGTTGGTGGTGCAGGACGCGTTGGAGATGATGTTCTGGCTGCCGTCGTACTTGTCGTCGTTGACGCCCATGACGACGGTCAGGTCCTCACCCTTGGCGGGCGCGGAGATGATGACCTTCTTGGCGCCCGCGGCGATGTGGCCCTTCGCCTTGGTCGCGTCGGTGAAGATGCCGGTGGATTCGACGACCACGTCAACGCCGAGGTCACCCCACGGCAGGGCGGACGGGCCCTCCTTGATGGCCAGCGCCTTGATCCGCTGGTCGCCGACCACGATGGTGTCGTCGCCGTCCAGAGATACCTCCTGCGGCAAGCGGCCCAGGATCGAGTCATACTTGAGCAGAGTGGCCAGCGTCGCGTTGTCGGTGAGGTCGTTGACCGCGACGATCTCGATGTCGGTGGTGCCGAGCGCCTTCTGCGCCTCCACCGCCCGGAAGAAGTTACGTCCGATACGACCGAAGCCGTTGATGCCTACCCGGACAGTCACGTTATCGCTCCTCAGCTTTCAAGCGGATTCATTCCGATGCCACAACCACAGTAGTGCCCGACCGTAACCTCTCCGACACGCACCTGGCATTCCGCAGGACGCGGGACCTGCGCAGACAGCCGCACGTATGGTTTCGGCGTACAAATCCGCGGTCCGTGCTCTTGTTTCGGCGCACCATGGAATCCGGTGCTCACCCCAGCCACATACGCCCTAGTGGGTCCCGACACGGGCCACCGCGCGGAACTTCGGAAATGTTCAGCCGGGTGGACAGCCCGGTCTCCGAAAAAGCGAATCGCCGCCCCTGGGGGCGGCGATTCGGCTTACGCTTCGTCGAGCAGTTCGGCGGTGACGGCCGATTCGGTATCGGGTACCCCCAACTCCTTGGCCCGGCGGTCCGCCATCGACAGCAACCGCCGAATCCGGCCCGCCACAGCGTCTTTCGTCATCGGCGGATCGGCGAGCTGGCCCAGCTCCTCCAGCGACGCCTGGCGGTGCTGCACCCGCAGCTTGCCCGCCGCGGCCAAATGGTCGGGCACCTCATCGCCCAGGATCTCCAGTGCGCGTTCGACTCTCGCCGCCGCGGCGACCGCGGCGCGGGCCGAACGGCGCAGATTCGCATCGTCGAAATTGGCGAGGCGATTCGCCGTGGCCCGCACCTCGCGGCGCAGCCTGCGCTCCTCCCAGACGATCCGGGTATCCTGCGCACCCATACGGGTCAGCAGTGCGCCGATCGCCTCGCCATCGCGCACCACGACCCGATCGGTGCCGCGCACCTCGCGCGCCTTGGCCGTAATGCCGAGCCGACGAGCCGCACCGACGAGCGCGAGCGCCGCCTCCGGACCGGGGCAGCTGACCTCGAGTGCCGATGAGCGCCCCGGTTCGGTGAGCGAGCCGTGCGCGAGAAACGCTCCGCGCCAAGCCGCTTCGGCATCGCCGATGCTGCCGCCGACCACCTGCGCTGGCAGGCCGCGCACCGGACGGCCGCGCACATCGAGCAGCCCGGTCTGTCTGGCCAGCGCCTCACCCTCCTTGGACACCCGCACCACATAGCGCGAGGTCTTGCGCAGGCCGCCCGCGCCGAGCACGTGCACATCGGAACCGTAGCCGTATAACTCGAAGATCTCCCGGCGCAGTCTGCGCGCGATGGAGCCCATATCCACCTCGGCCTCGACGATCACCCGCCCGCCGACGATGTGCAGGCCGCCCGCAAACCGCAGCAGCGCAGACAGTTCCGCCTTGCGAGAACTCACCTGCGAGACCGTGAGCCTGCTCAGCTCGTCCTTCACTTCGGCTGTCATCGCCACGAGACGCGCTCCTTTCCACCCAACCCGGAACGCACATCCTGGCCCATGTGCCGTCCCTCGACTCGAAGCCCTGCCATATGTGGCCGAGGTTGCCGGATCAGCTGATCCAGTGCGGCGGCAAGCTTTCCGGGGTGATGCCGGTCGGTGCCCGCTTCGGCGACATCGGAAAAGGTTACTCGTGCCCGCAATTGTTCGGCAGCCCTGGCCACATGTTCTCTTTCGCGACCCTCCGGCACGGACCCGGAATCGACCAGTACCTCGTCGACCACGAATTCCGGTGCGTGCTGGGACAATACATGTAAATGACGCTCTGCGGAGAAACCCGCTGTTTCTCCGGGCTCAGCGGCGAGATTCAGCACCAGCACCTTGCGCGCCCTGGTATAGACCAGCGCGTCACGCAATTCGGGCACGAGCACATGCGGAATCACGCTGGTGAACCAGGAACCCGGGCCAAGGACAACGACATCGGCGTGTTCGATGGCCGAGGTTGCCTCCGGACTGGCGGGCGGATCGGACGGAATCAGCCGCACGCGCCGCACCTTACCCGGTGTGGTCGCGATGGCAACCTGGCCGCGAATGCAGCGGCTCACCCGCGGATCCGCTTCCAGCCCAGAGACATCCGCCTCGATATCCAGCGCGATGGGCGACATGGGCAGCACGCGACCGGTGATTCGCAACAGCTTGGCGACCTCGTCGAGCGCGGCGACCGGATCGCCGAGCACCTCGGTCAGACCCGCGAGGATCAGATTGCCGACCGAATGTCCGGCCAGCGCACCGGTGCCGCCGAATCGATGCTGCACGGTGCGCGTCCAGACATCGTCGCTGTCCGCGGCCAGCGCCGCCAAGGCCATGCGCAGATCACCGGGCGGCGGCACCCCCAGTTCGGACCGTAGCCTGCCCGACGAACCGCCGTCGTCGGCGACGGTGACCACGGCGCAGATCTTCCTGGTGAGCCGGCGCACCGCGGTGAGCGTCGCATACAGGCCATGCCCGCCACCGAGCGCAACAATGGCGGGATCCGATTCCCACCCCGTCATTCGCGCCCCAGATCCCGATGCACGACCCGCACGACATCGGCGGGTCCGGATTCGGCGGTCTGTGATCCGATGAGTTCGCCGAGCGCTTCGGCTATCGCCACGCTGCGGTGTTTGCCTCCGGTGCAGCCCACTGCCACCGTCATGTATCGCTTCCCCTCTTGGCGGTAACCATTCGTCGTCAGGTCGACCAGGTGGTGGCAAGTGCTCAGATAATCGGCCGCGCCGGGACGCGACAATACATACTCGCTGACCACGGTCTCCTGTCCCGAATGTTCACGGAGTTCCGGTATCCAATGCGGATTGGGTAGAAAACGCACATCCAACACCATGTCCGCATCGAGCGGAACCCCGTACTTGAATCCGAACGACTGCACCGTCAGCTGCAGCGCAGTCGGCGCCCCGCCGCCATAGGCCTCCTCCAACTTGCGGTGCAGCTGGTGGATCGACAGCTCGGTGGTGTCGATGACCAGGTCGGCCGCCGTTTTCACGGCGGAAAGGCGAATCCGTTCGGCGGCGATGCCCGCCGAGAGCGTACCGTCGGCGCTCTCGCTCTGCAGCGGATGACGGCGGCGGGCGAAGCCGAAACGCCGGATCAGCACGTCATCGGAGGCTTCCAGGAACAGGATCCTGGTTGGCACCCCCGAGGATTGCAACTGCTCGGTGACGGCCGAGAGGTCGCCGGTGAAGAAGCGACTTCGCACATCCATGACCAGGGCGAGCCTGCGGATCGGCGGATCGGCGGAGGCGCCCAGCTCGACCATCCGCCCGATCAGCTCCGGCGGCAGGTTATCGGTGACATACCAGCCGAGATCCTCGAGTACGCGGGCCGCGGTACCGCGGCCCGCGCCGGATAGGCCGGTCACGATCACCACTTCGACCTGCGGCTGGGGCGGATTGCCGTCGCCACGTTCGACAGGTGCGCCGAGGGAGCCCGCGGGGCCGGTCCGCCCAGCGGTCGACCGCGGGCTGCCCGCACTGTTGTTCGATTCGACGCGTGTCATGTCCTACCGGATCTGTGTCAGGGTGCCTGTCGATCATCCCGCACCGGTTTCGGTATCGGGCGCAGACACACAACGTAGGTGTCTTATTCCTCCCGCAACGCGGCCAAAACGGCCTTCGCGGTGGCCACACCGATGCCGGGCACCTCGGTGATCTGCTCGACCGTGGCCTCCTTCAGTTTGGCCACCGACCCGAAGTGGGTGACCAGCGCGGTCCGGCGGGACTCGCCGAGACCGCGCACCGAGTCCAGTGCGGACGCGGTCATCCTTCGGGAGCGTTTGCTGCGGTGGAAGGTGATGGCGAAGCGGTGCGCCTCGTCGCGCACCCGTTGCAAAAGATATAGCGCCTCGCTATTGCGCGGCATGATCACCGGATCGCTCTCCCCCGGCACCCACACCTCCTCGAGTCGTTTGGCCAGGCCGATCACCGCGACATCGGTGATGCCGAGTTCGTCGAGGACCTCCGCGGCGGCCGCGACCTGGGGTGCGCCGCCGTCGACCACATAGAGATTGGGCGGGTAGGCGAATTTCCGCGGCCGGCCGGTGCGTGGGTCGATACCGGGCAGTGAGGTGAGTTCGAGGTCGCCGCCGGATTCATCGGCGGGTCCGTTCTCCGCACCGGATGCCAGCTCCTCGGCCGCCAGCTCGTCCCGTTCGCGACGTAGCCGATAGAACCGTCGCCTGGTCACCTCCGCAATGCTGCCGACATCGTCGGAGCGGCCTTCGCCTGCGGCCTCCTTGATGGTGTAGTGGCGATACTCGGACTTGCGCGGCAGGCCGTCCTCGAACACCACCAGCGAGGCCACTACATCGGTGCCCTGCACGTGGCTGATATCCACACATTCGATTCGTAGCGGTGCGCTGTCCAGATCGAGGGCATCTTGAATGTCTTGCAGCGCAGCCGATCTCGATGTCAGATCGCCGGCCCGCTTGAGCTTGTGCTGGGCCAGCGCCTCCATCGCGTTGCGCTGCACGGTTTCGGCGAGTGCCTTCTTGTCACCGCGCTGCGGTACCCGCAGCCGCACCGCCGACCCGCGCAGTTTGCTCAGCCACTCCTGAACCTGTTCGGCGTCGGCAGGCAGTTCCGGTACCAGCACCTCGCGCGGCACCACCGTGGCCGGTTGCTCGTCCCCGCCCTGTTCGGCCTGTGCCACCTGCTCTCCGTAGAACTGGGTGAGGAACTGCTCGACCAGCGCGGCGACCTCGCCACTGGCCGCATTGCCGTCGATGGCATCGCCGGATTTGTCGACCACCCAGCCGCGCTGGCCGCGTACCCGGCCGTCGCGGACATGGAAGACCTGCACCGCCACCTCCAACTCGTCGATGGCGAAGGCGATCACATCGGCGTCGGTGCCGGTCCCGAGCACCACAGCCTGCTTCTCCAGTGCCCGCCGCAGCGCCTGGACATCGTCGCGCAGGCGGGCGGCGGTCTCGAAATCCAACTCCTCGGCGGCATCGTGCATCCGCCGCTCCAGGTCGCGCACCATGCGATCGGTGCGCCCGGCCAGGAAGTCGCAGAAGTCCTCGACGATCCGCCGATGCTCATCGGCGTCGACCCGCCCGATACACGGGGCCGAGCATTTGTCGATATAGCCGAGCAGGCACGGACGGCCGATCTGGTTGTGCCGCTTGAAGACTCCATTGGAACAGGTGCGCGCGGGGAATACCCGCAACAGCAGATCAAGGGTCTCCCGAATGGCCCAGGCGTGCGCGTAGGGCCCGAAGTAGCGCACCCCCTTCTTGCGCACGCCGCGATAGACGAACAGCCGCGGGTACTCCTCGTTCAAGGTAACCGCGAGTACCGGATACGACTTGTCGTCGCGATAGCGCACATTGAATCGCGGATCGAACTCCTTGATCCAGTTGTATTCCAGCTGAAGGGCTTCCACCTCGGTGGAGACCACGGTCCACTCGACACTCGCCGCCGTCGTGACCATCTGCCTGGTCCGCGGATGCAGCGAAGCCACATCGGCGAAGTACGAATTCAGCCTGCTCCGCAGGCTCTTCGCCTTGCCGACATAGATCACACGCCCGTGTGCGTCCCGGAATTTGTAGACACCGGGTTCAACGGGGATCGTGCCCGGCTTCGGCCGGTAGGTCGCGGGATCTGCCACGAATCCAAGCCTATCGACCGCCCCCGACACGTCCGCACGGGTGCGCCGGTCGCGGTGGCGCGGCTCAGGAGAAGCGGCGCGCACTGGCGATGATGGCGTCGCACAGCGCCCGCTGCGGTGGTGACAGGCGGGTGTGACGGCGCATCAGCACGAATTCGAGTTCGCCGAGCTCCGGCAGACGGTGCGTGGGCAGGACGACGAGGCCGTCCGGGAGCAGCGTTTCGGCGTGCACGATGACGCCGAGACCGGCCAGGACGGCGGCGCGCAGGCCGAGTTGGCTATCGCTGGTGCAGGTCACCCGCCAGGTGCGGGCGTCGCGTTCGAGGGCCTGCAGCGCGATGCGGCGGGTGAGGCTGGGCGGCGGATAGGTGACCAGCGGTACCGGATCGTCGAATTCGATTGCGGCCGAACGGCCCGCCCACACCAGGCGGTCGCGCCAGAGCAGTTCGCCGTGGCGTTCACCCGGCAGCCGCTTACCGACGACGAGGTCGAGTTCGCCGGTCTCCATCCGGGTTTTGAGGTTTTCGCTCAGGCCGACAGTGAGCTCCAGATCGATGCCGGGATGGGTGCGCTGGAATTCGAACAGTACGTCGGGCAGCTCACGGGCCATTACGTCATCGGAGGCGCCGAGGCGGATCAGGCCGGTCAGGGTCGAGTCGGAGAAGTAACGCTCGGCCTGGCCCTGGGCGTCGAGGATGGTGCGGGCGAAGCCGACCATGGCCGCGCCGTCGGCGGTCAGCGCGAGGTTGCGGGTGTCGCGGCGGAGCAGTTCGCGCCCGGCCGCCTTCTCCAAGCGGGCGATATGACCGCTGACGGTGGACTGACGCAGGCCGAGGATGCGACCGGCCGCAGTGAAACCACCCGCGCGTTCGACGGCAAGAAAGGTCCGCAGCAACTCGGGTTCGAACACACCGCAATTATCACCGATTGCGTTTACAGATATCGAACCCAACGCCTATCGCGATCAGTCACCAGCGCCATACCGTCGACAGGTGAGGTTCTTCGCCAAACTACGTATCGACGCGTTCATGCTCGGCATTCTGGTCAGCGTGGCAGTGGCGGCACTATTGCCTGCGCGCGGTGCCGCGGCCGATGCGCTCGACTGGATCACCAAGATCGCGATCGGCCTGCTCTTCTTTCTCTACGGCGCTCGGCTCGCACCACGCGAGGCGCTGGCCGGGTTGCAGCATTGGCGTCTGCATTCGGCGGTTCTGGCCGCGACCTACCTGATCTTCCCGCTGATCGGTCTGGCACTGCGACTCCTGGCGCCGTCGGTACTGACCGATGACCTCTACACCGGCGTGCTGTTCCTCTGCCTGGTGCCCTCCACCGTGCAATCATCGATCGCCTTCACCTCGATTGCCCGCGGCAATGTCGCCGGTGCGGTGGTCAGCGCGTCACTGTCGAATCTGATCGGTATCTTCGCGACGCCGCTGCTGGTAATGCTGCTGATGGACACCACCGGCAACGCCACCGTCTCCATCGCCGCGATTCTCGCGATCGTGGTCCAGCTGCTGCTGCCGTTCCTAGCCGGTCAGCTGCTGCGGTCCAGGATGGTCCGGCTGCTGCGACATGCCGCGCTGACCAGGACGGTCGATCGCGGTTCGGTGTATCTCGTCGTCTATGCCGCCTTCAGCGCGGGGATGGTTGAACATATCTGGAGCGGCATTTCGCCGCGGGCACTGCTGGCGACTGTCGCGGTGTGCGCCGGCATCCTCACCACCGTTCTGACGATGACCACTTTCGGCAGCCGCTTCCTCGGCTTCTCCCGTCCCGACCAGATCGTCGTCGTGTTCTGCGGCTCGAAGAAGAGCCTGGCCACCGGCCTCCCCATGGCCTCGGTCCTGTTCGCAGGACATCCGGTCGGCCTGATCGTGTTGCCGCTCATGGTCTTCCACCAGATCCAGCTATTGACCTGCACGGTTCTCGCACAGCGCTACGCTCGATCCGACAATGCATCCTCCGATGTCGCGACGGTCGAGCCATCCGCACGGCCGGTGTGATTCGATATGTTCAGCGCTCGACGACGGTGACCCGAATGTCGAACCAGGCCTTGGCTTCCGGCTGCCACAGCTGATGGACGATCGTCACCGACGCACCCAGCGTGAAGAGAACGACGACCACCCCCGCCAAATCCGGGACCGCCTCGACATGCACCCGCAGCACCGCGACGGCCTGTAGCACCGCGAGCCCGATCGCGACCCGACGTGCCAGCGGCCCACGACCGAACCAGCACACGGTGAGGGCGAGCAGCCAGCTGCAACCGAATTGCAGGGCTGCGGATCCGGCCGCCTCGTCCGTGCCGATCAGGCCCATGACAACCGAATAGGCGAGGCCGAAGCCCGCGAGTCCCGACGCCGCCTCCCTGGCCTCCCGAACCGCTTCGGGCAGCGCGATCGGTCGCGCGGTTGGCACGGTCGAAGATTCGAAATACGCCTCAGCATCCATGGCCACTCCCGTCGAGCCTGCACACCCGCGATGTGTTGGGCCTCACAGCAAGCTAATTCAGCGCGGGGACATCGACATTCAGGACACAGAGAGTGTGTCACAGGTCACAGAGCAACCGCTAGGTTAGTTCGAACTGCCGCAAGACATCGAGCAGCCCTTCGGCACGATCCGCCGTCGGCACGGGATCGACCAGCGCAAAATCACAGCCCGCGGCCACGGCACCACCATCGGCTTCGGCGCTGTCACCGACCATGAGCGCCGACTCCGGGCGCACGCCGAGCTGATCCAGCGCGGCCAGGAAGATTCGCGGATCCGGTTTCACCGCGCCGACCTCGAACGACAGCGTATGCGCCGCGATGAGCCGATCCCAGCCGTTGGTGGCGAACGCCGGCCGGATATCGAAGGCGATATTGCTCACCACTGCGACCGGAATATCTTGTGCCGCCAGGGTTTTGAGAACGGCACCGGTGTCGGGATACGGCGTCCAGGACAGCGGGTCCAGCAGCCGGTCGTAGAAGCGCTCGATCAGCGCAGGCGTCGGCACCCCGGCTTGCCGCAGCACCTCGAAGTAGGCCTTGCGATGCATCGCTGGATCCAGATCCCGCCGCTCCCACGCAATCCGGCCCGCGGCGTCGAACCGTGCGCCATCACCGACCGGCCGGGTAATCCGTTCGAGGATGGCGACTTGGTCCATGGGCTCGCCATCGAGTCCGACCATGCCGTCCCAGGTCTCATCGGGCTCCAGCCGGAACAACGTGCCGGAGAAGTCGAACAGCACCGCCTCGATCGCCACTCGATCCAGCGTACCGACCGTGATCATCGGCGGGACTTCGCTCACGCGGACACCTGCGGAGAATACTTGTCCGCGAGGCATTTTCGGCACCTGCGCATCCGGCTTACCACGGGTGGGAGCTGACAGCGCCGGAATTCCCGCGAGGGTCGGCGATCGGCGATACAGTGCCGTCCATGAGTCGCACGCGAGGAACCTGGGTCAGCGCCGCGGCGGCGCTCACGCTCATCATCGGCGTTGTCAGCGGATGTTCGTCCGAGGACAAACCGGCGAACGCGGCGTGTGCGGCAACGCCGAACGGCACCCCGGTGGTCGCGACCTCGGCGGGTGCGACGCCCGGTGCGACCAAGGATCTGAGTACCAATCCCGAGATCGCGACCGGTTACCGGTCCGGGATGACGGCGGTGCGCACCAAGACCTACGCGGTCTCGACGGCCAATCCGCTGGCCACCAAGGCGGCCTGCGAGGTGCTCAGCAATGGCGGTACGGCCGCGGATGCGCTCATCTCGGCGCAGACGGTGCTCGGGTTGGTGGAACCGCAGGCCTCCGGCATCGGCGGCGGCTCGTTCCTGCTCTATTACGATGCGGCGAGCAGGAGCGTGGAGGCCTACGACGGCCGGGAGGTCGCACCCGCCGCCGCCACCGAGAACTACCTGCGCTGGGTCAGTGATACCGATCGCACCGAGCCGAAGCCGAATGCGCGGGCGAGCGGACGCTCGATCGGCGTACCCGGCGTCCTACGCATGCTGGAAATGGCGCATCGCGACCATGGAAAGACCACCTGGCGGGACCTGTTCAGCCCGGCCATCGGCCTCGCCGATCAGGGCTTCCCGATCAGTCCGCGCCTGGCGGGCCAGATCGCCGAATCGGCCAAGGATCTGGCCGCTGACGAGGCCGCGAAGGCTTACTTCCTCAACCCGGACGGCACACCGAAGCGGGCCGACACGGTCCTGGCCAATCCGGCGATGTCCAAGACCCTCAACGCCATCGCCAGCGACGGCGCGAACGCCTTCTACACCGGCGCGATCGCCCATGACATCGTCGACGCGGCCGACTCCGCCGCGGGCGGGCGCACTCCCAGCCTGATGACCGTCGACGACCTCGCCGGATACCAGGCCAAGAAGCGGACCGCGCTGTGCACCAGCTATCGCACGCACGAGATCTGCGGTATGCCGAGTCCGTCCTCGGGCGGCATTACCGTTGCCGCCACCCTCGGCATCCTGGAGAACTACGACCTCGCCGCACTGCGCCCGGACAATATCGATCGCAATGGCGGCAAGCCGAAGGCCGATGCGGTGCATCTCATCTCCGAGGCGGAGCGGCTTGCTTACGCCGACCGCAACAAGTACGTCGCCGATACGGATTTCATTCCGCTGCCGGGTAATTCGCCGCAGACCCTGCTCAATCGGGACTACCTGAAGCAGCGTGCCGGCCGCATCGATCCCAACCACAGCATGGGCACCGCCCAACCCGGCGATTTCGGTCCTGTTCCGCTCGGTGTCGGCCCGCAGCCACCCGAGCACGGCACCAGCCATATTTCGATCGTCGACAAGTACGGCAATGCCGCCTCGATGACCACCACGGTCGAATCGGCCTTCGGATCATTCCATCTCGTCGACGGATTCGTGCTGAACAACCAGCTCACCGACTTCTCCGCCGACCCGCTCGGCACCGATGGCGCTCCGGTCGCCAACCGCGTGCAGCCAGGTAAGCGGCCGCGCAGCTCGATGAGCCCGACCCTGGTCTTCGACCACAATGCCGACGGCTCTCGTGGCGATCTGACCCAGGTCGTCGGATCCCCCGGCGGTTCGGTGATCATCCAGTTCGTCGTGAAAGCCCTGATCGGCGTGCTGGACTGGGGCCTCGACCCGCAGCAGGCGGTCTCCGGAGTCGCCTTCGGCGCCGGAAACGGTCCGGTGACCGGCGTCGGCGGCGAACATCCCGCCATCAACGCCACCGATAACGGCGATCACGACCCACTCGTGCTACGCCTACGCGAACTCGGCCATCAGGTCTCGGTCGCTCCCCAATCCAGCGGCCTCAGCGCATTGCAGCGCGACGGGTCCGACGGCTGGATCGGCGGCGCCGACCCGAGGCGCGAAGGCGCCGTCCTCGGCGACACCCACTGACCGACTGCGGTGGCGCTATCCGGTCCGCAGCATCGGATAGCGCGGTGGGCCGCCATCGAGCGCCAGGTCACTGTGCCGTTCGAACCCGAAACGTTCGGCGCGGACTCGGGCTTCGGACGCCATACAGTGCGAGGGTAATACTCCCGAACCGCTGACGTCGCTGCTCACTCCTGTGCGGCAGTGTATTTCGCGCCCAGTTCCCGCAGCTTGTCCAGCGCTTCGACCGCACGTTCCTTGTCGTTGGAGCGGATCGCCATCAGTGGGACGTAATCGTCGTCGATGAGTTCGAGGCGGGCCCAGGACTTTCGGTCCGGGAACGAGACGCCGCGGATGTACTCCCAGGGAAATTCGGTGTCGCCCAGGATATTGCGCACCGAGACTCCGCGTTTGCCGACGCGCACCCGCGGCCGGGTCAAAAGCAGCACTGCCGCGGCGCCGAGTACGCCGATGCCGATCATCGCAAGTTGGTCCGCGAACCGGAAGTTCACGCCCGTCGAACCGTGGCGCAACCAGATGCCGCCTGCCGTGAAACCGGCCACGAGCAGCACCGCCACGATCCATGCAGTCCGAACCGCGCGACGGGGCCGCACCTCGAGCTCCCAATCACCTTGTCCCGGCGCGGCAGCCGAACCCGCCCCGTCGCCGGGGCGCCTACGCCAAATGCGCACGACCGGCATGGCCTACGGCCGCAGCGCGCGCAGCGTCAGCGCGGCGTCGAGCGCTGCCGCGGCGGCCTGTTCGCCCTTGTTCTCGGCGGAACCGGGCAATCCGGCCCGGTCCAGCGCCTCCTGCTCGTTATTGGTGGTGAGCACACCATTCGCGACCGGCGTGCCCGCATCCAGCGATACCCGGGTCAGACCGGCGGTCACCGCGTCACAGACGTATTCGAAATGCGGTGTGCCACCGCGGATCACCACGCCGAGCGCGACCACCGCGTCATGGGAGCGGGCCAGTTCCTGGGCCACCACCGGCAATTCCATCGCGCCCGCACACCGCACCACGGTGATGTGCTCGACGCCCGCGTCCTTGGCCACCTTTTCCGCATTCGCGACCAGGGTGTCGCAGATCTGGGTGTGCCAGCGCGAGGCGACGATGCCGAGCTTGAGGTCCTTGGCATCCGACAGCTCGAAGCTGGGTACGCCGGTGCCGCTCATCGAATACCGCCTTTCCAGGCTGTGTCGGGGTGCGAATACTCGGGATAGGAAATCACTGCGCCGTCTCGCCCAGATCGAGCTCGTCCAGCCCGATCAGATCGTGGCCCATCCGGTCCCGCTTGGTGCGCAGGTACCGCAGGTTCTCGGCGTTGGCGCGCAACGGCATCGGCACCCGCTCGGTGATCTTGAGCCCGTAGCCGTCGAGTCCGACCCGCTTGGCCGGATTATTGGTGAGCAGGCGCATGGACCGGATGCCCAGATCCACCAGAATCTGCGCACCGGTGCCGTAATCGCGAGCGTCGGCGGGCAGGCCGAGCTCCAGATTCGCATCGACGGTGTCGTGGCCGGAATCCTGCAGCTGGTAGGCCTGCAACTTGTGCATCAGCCCGATGCCGCGCCCCTCGTGCCCGCGCATATAGAGCACCACGCCGCGGCCCTCCTGAGCCACCATCTCCAGCGCAGCGTCCAGCTGCGGACCGCAGTCGCAGCGCAGCGAGCCGAAGACGTCACCGGTGAGGCATTCCGAGTGCACCCGAACCAGCACATCGTCGCCGTCTTCGATATCACCGCGCACCAGGGCGACATGTTCGACATCGTCGTAGATGCTCTGATAGCCCACGGCCTTGAATTCGCCGTGCGCCGTGGGGATCCTGGCCTCGGCGACCCGGATGACCTGCTTCTCGTGCTTGCGCCGCCAGGCGATCATCTCGGCGATGGAGATCAGGGCCAGATTGTGTTCGTCGGCGAAGACACGCAGCTCCTCGGTGCGAGCCATATGGCCCTCATCCTTCTGGCTGACGATCTCGCAGATGACACCCGCGGGCTGCAGTCCGGCCATCCGAGCCAGATCGACCGCGGCCTCGGTGTGGCCGGGACGGCGCAACACGCCACCGTCCTTGGCGCGCAACGGCACAACGTGACCGGGACGGGTCAGATCGTCGGCCTTGGCATTCGGATCGGCGAGCAGTCGCATGGTGGTGGCGCGGTCGGCGCCGGAAATACCGGTGGTGACGCCCTCCCTGGCATCGACCGAAACGGTGTAGGCGGTGCCGTGCTTGTCCTGGTTCTGCGCGTACATCGGCGGCAGGCCGAGACGATCGCAGTCATCACCCGTGAGCGGCACGCAGATATAACCGGAGGTGTAGCGAATCATGAAGGCGACCAATTCGGGGGTCGCCTTTTCCGCCGCGAAGATGAGGTCGCCCTCGTTCTCGCGGTCCTCGTCGTCGACGACGACAACCGCCTTACCGGCGGCGATATCGGCGACTGCGCGCTCGATGCTGTCGAACCTGGTCACGTCTGCTGTGCTCCATCTCGAAATAGGTGCCTCACTACACTACTGTGTTGGATTTGCAGCGCCTGCGGCGCTGCGTGTTCGCTCGTAAGACTCGCTCCGTGGTGGTCGCCGGAGCGCGAACGCCAGATCCAGCACAGCGTTTACCCGCTGCTCACCCGCGTTGTTGCAGGCGCTCTACGTACTTGGCGATGACGTCGACTTCCAGGTTCACCTTGGTCCCGACGGCGGCGGTGCCGAGGTTCGTCATGGACAGGGTGGTCGGGATCAGGGAGACCTCGAACCAGTCGCGATTGCCGTCGGCGGCGGGTGCGTCGGCGAGGCCGAGGCCCGAGACGGTCAGTGAGATGCCGTCGACGGTGATCGAACCCTTCTCCACTACATATCGGGCGATCGCGTCCGGCAGCGAGATCCGCACGATCTCCCAGTTCTCCGAGGGGGTGCGCGTGAGCACGGTGCCGGTGCCGTCGACATGGCCCTGCACCAGGTGGCCGCCGAGCCTGCTGTTCAACGCGGCCGCGCGTTCGAGATTGACCCGCGAACCAATGCCGAGTCCGCCGATGCTGGAGCGGTTCAATGTCTCCTGCATGACGTCGACGGTGAACGAATCGCCGTCGACCACGTCGACGACGGTCAGGCAGACGCCGTTGACTGCGATCGAATCGCCGTGCCCGGCATCGGAGGTCACCAGCTTGCCCCGGATCGTCAAACGAGCGGCGTCGGCCAGCTCCTCGGTGGCGACGATTTCGCCGAGCTCCTCGACGATGCCTGTGAACATGCCTTGACTCCCTGTCGCGTCGTTTCTACGGTTGCCGAACAGCCGGGGTCCGGCGACTATTCCCGTCGGCACCGGTCCCTGCCCAGCGTAACGACGCCGGGTCGTAGAAGACAGCGTGGTTCCGTCCAGCGGCCAGTCGAAACCGCGGCTCGGCAACTCGAGCCAGAAGCAGACCACAGGGCACCCCGGAACGCACCGAACCAGCGTCAATTATTTTTCGAAGCGAAATAATGTACGGACGTGTGAAAATATCGCCGTTTACCCGCCGACGATAATTGTTCATTCCTATTTGTGGAACAGCGCAACGCGAATTCATCCGTCGCGCATAGTGTCGAACATAACGTTGTACCCACTGGCGACACAGTTACACCGAAACCTTGCGCGGGCGAGAAAACGGTCGCAAGATTGTTACGCAGCTGATTCCTCTCGTTCAACTTCGTCCCGAGCAGTTCAGTGCGGAACGGTTCGCCCCGGGTCTGCGACGCAGTCCGGCGAGTTCGACCAGGAAATCCACCACTCGAGGAAGCCAGGAAACAGCACAGTGGGACAAATCAAGTTCGACACTAATGGGGGTGTCGCGTGACCACTCTTGTCGATTCGACGCTGGAAGTTCGCTGTGTGCAGTACCGGCGCGAATTTCATATGCCTGCATCGATCGACCCGACGTCGCGCCGCATCCTACTTCATATCGGTACCCATTACGGCGCCATCACGATGCCCGCCGATCTCGGCGAACAGGTGCAGCGAGAGCTGACGCAGGCGCAGATCGCCGCGCCGGTGGTGCACCACCCGAGGGCACGACGCTGGACCTTCATCACCGGCCCGGCCCGGCCCGACACCCTCAGCGCGGCCGTCTCCGCGGAGTTGTTCCGGCTCTACGCGACCGTCGCCTGCACCGGTAGCCAGGTTGTGCTCCCCTCACCCGATGATGAGCGCACCGGCTATCGCACCTGGATCCAGCCGCCGGAGAACGCGACGAACCTGCCACCGCTCAGCTCGGTGATCGAGGCGACGCGAGCGCTCGGCAGCCGGAAAGCGCCCGCCCGCTAGGCGATTCGGCCCGTCAGGGTTTCAGACCGCGCGCAGTGCAGCGGCCCGCTGCCGCAGTTTCTCGACGGTCGCCGCCGGGTCATCGGTGTTGTAGATCGCGGATCCGGCGACGAAACAATCGATACCCGCCTCCGCGGCCGCCTCGATCGTATCGGCATTGATACCGCCGTCGATCTCCACGATCAAACGCAGTTCACCGGCGTCCACCAGCCGACGCACGATCCGCGCCTTCTCCAGCACGTGCGGAATGAACGATTGTCCGCCGAAGCCAGGTTCCACGCTCATCACCAGCAGTGTGTCGAAGTCGCGCAGGATTTCCAGATACGGCTCGATCGGCGTATTCGGCTTCACCGAAAGTCCCGCATTGGCACCGGCCGCGCGAATATCGCGTGCCACCGCAATCGGATCGTCGGTCGCCTCGGCGTGGAAAGTGACGTTATGCGCACCCGCCTCCGCATAGGGCGGGGCCCAGCGGCCCGGATCTTCGATCATCAGATGGCAGTCGAGTGGAATGTCGGTGGCCTTCAACAGACTTTCGACCACCGGAAGTCCGAGAGTGAGATTCGGCACGAAGTGTGCGTCCATCACATCGACGTGCAACCAGTCGGCGCCATGCACCGCTTTTGCCTCGTCAGCGAGGTGCGCGAAGTCGGCGGACAAGATGGACGGAGCGATCATCGGCGTGGTGGGGCGCTTAAACGTCGAAGTGGACACATCGCGGGAGCTTACCGGTACCTAGGGTTGCCCCGGCCGAGAGTGGGTAGCCTGCATAGGGTGATCAACATTTCGGCGGAACAGGGGCTCTACAGCACCCCGGTGGAGATTCGGGTGGCGGCGTCGGTGACGCAGCTGCCGATCGTGCGTGGGCTCGCCGAAACGCTGGTGCTGCTCAGCGATTTCACCCTGGACGAGGTGGCCGATATCCGGCTGGCCGTCGACGAGGTGTGCTCGACGCTGATCGCGGTCGCGGCGCCGGAGACGAGCCTGCACTGCAGGTTCACCGTCGGCGACACCGAACTACTCGTCCGGGTCACCGGGGTCGCCGCCACCGAAGGACTGCCGGATCAGCGCAGCTTCGGCTGGCATGTGCTGCGTACCCTCACCGATGATGTACAAGCAACACAGGATCCGTACGACGTCGCCGTTTCCGGATATCCGACGACGGTGGAGTTCCGTCGGGTCCGGGGGAAAGCGTAGTGGCGGACGAAAACACCGTGTCCGATGCCGAGCAGGACGATGAGGTCGAACCCGTACTGACCGAAGAAGCCGCAGAGGAAGTCGAAACCCTGCAGGCATCCGGCGCGGGCTACGACGATGTCGGTGCGCTGTTCGAGCAGCTCGCCGCCGCCAAACCGGGCAGCGCACGGCACAGTGCGTTGCGCGCCGAGCTGATCAGCCGCTGCATTCCGCTCGCCGATCACATCGCCCGCAAATTCAGCGGTCGCGGTGAGCCGTTCGATGACCTCACCCAGGTGGCGCGGGTCGGGTTGGTGCATGCGGTCGACCGGTTCGATATTTCCCGTGGCTCGAACTTCCTGTCCTTCGCGGTGCCGACCATCATGGGCGAGGTGCGTCGCTACTTCCGTGACAACACCTGGGCCATGCGGGTGCCGAGACGGGTGAAGGAGACACATCTGCGTATCGGCGCCGCCATCGACTCGCTTTCGCAATCCTTGGGCCGCTCCCCGACCGCGAAGGAGATCGCCGCCGAACTCGATGTGGATCCCGACGAGGTGACCCAGGCCGTCATCGCGGGCAATGCCTACCAGCCGAGTTCGATCGACGCCGCCTCACTCGGCCGCGATACCGAGGCATCGCTGCTCGACACCCTCGGCGAGGAGGAATCCCAATTCGACCGGGTCGAGGAATATGTCGCGATCCGTCCGCTGCTCGACGGACTCCCGGAGCGCGAGCGCCGCATCCTCACCATGCGCTTCTTCGAATCGATGACGCAAACCCAGATCGCCCAGCGCATGGGCATCTCGCAGATGCACGTTTCGCGCATTCTCGCGAAAACCCTGGCCCGCCTGCGTGAGCAGTCAGCCCGCGACTGAAAGCTCGGGTCGCGGCGGCGGCACCGGCGAGCCGGTGACCAGCGAATTAGCGCGCCCGCTGTTTTCGCAGTTTCGCCGGTGCCGACAGCCACCATGCGGCGTCGAGCATCTCGCGCAGTTGATCGGGCTCGATCCGGTCGAGATCGATGAGGATGTGGGGATATCCGTCGTAGTGCGGGGTGGTGTAGAAGGTGGGATCACCCGAGGCGAGCAGCGCCTCCTTCTCCGCCATCTCGCACACCAGCGCGAGCCCGCCCTCGGCCTCCGAGCGCAGCCGCGCGAACCCCTTGCCATCCACCTTCAACGCGGGGCTGCGCCACCATGTCGATTCCGCCACCTCGGGAAGTTCGGTCGCCAGGGCCACCACCTGCTGCCACGTCATCGCCATGGGGTCAGTCTGCGGCGTCGACCCGCCGAAGTCTTGGACAAATGTCGCTTCGGATGCGGCCCCGCCTGATACACCGCCTACGTTTCGCGCACTTCCTTGGGGCGGCTGCTCAACACTTCAACAGGCGGCGGTGCAGGGCACGTGCCGCAGGACAGCACCACCGTGGAACCCGCCAGGAAATCACCCGCGCCTCAGTTCCGCGCACTTCCTTAGGACCAGTTGCTCAACACTCCAACAGGCGACCGTGCAGGGCACATGCCGCAGGACAGCACCACCGTGGAACCCGCCAGGAAATCACCCGCGCCTGAGTTTCACGCACTTCCTTAGGACCAGTTGCTCAACACTCCAACAGGAGGCCATGCAGGCCAGGTGATGCAGGCGGCACCGCCGTGGAACCCGGCCCGTGGAATCGCCCGGCACCGCCCCGCTTCAGCGGTGCCGGGGACGGTGTTATTCGACCGGTTTGCGCAATGCCGCGAGGAACATGGCGTCGGTGCCGTGGCGGTGCGGCCACAGTTGCGCGCTCGGGCCGTCGCCGATATCGGTGACGCCGGGGAGCAGGTCGCGGGTGTCGAGTTGGATGGCACCGGTTCGGCGGGCGGCATCGGCGACCACCGCGACGGTCTCCGCGAGGTGGGGTGAGCAGGTCGAGTAGAGGACGACACCACCGGGGCGCAGCAGATCCCATGCGGCGGCGAGGAGTTCGCGCTGTAGGACGACCAGTTCGGCAACATCCGCGGGGGTGCGGCGCCAGCGGGCCTCCGGGCGGCGACGCAGCGCGCCGAGACCGGTGCAGGGTGCGTCGACCAGGATGCGGTCGTAGCCGGGCGTGAGTCCGCTGGCGCGGCCGTCGGCGACGTGCACGTCGACGGGTAGGTCGTGGACCGTCTTGCGGACGAGTTCGGCGCGATGTTCGGCCGGCTCCACCGCGTCGACTCGGTGTCCATCGATTGCGGCGATGGCACCGAGCAGGGCCGCTTTACCACCGGGTCCGGCGCAGAGGTCGAGCCAGCGACCATTGTCCGGACCGACCAGTTCCGCGCGGGTCAGGGCGAGTGCGACGAGCTGACTGCCCTCGTCCTGCACGGCCGCCATGCCTTCGCGGACGGGTTCCAGCTTGCCGGGATCACCGCCGCCGTCGAGGTAGACCGCGTATGGCGACCATTTGCCCTCTTCGCCACCGGTCACCAGGGCCAATTCCTCGGCGGTGATATCGCCGGGACGGGCGACCAGATGCACGATCGGACGCGCGTCATCGGCTGCGAGCACCTCGCGCAGTTCCCCGGCCCGGGCGCCGAGCGCGTCCGCGAACGCCTGCGCGATCCATACCGGGTGGGCGAACTCGAACGCCAACCGTCCCACCGGATCTCGCGGCGCAAGCTCGTCCACCCACTCGTCGACGGACTTCTCCCCCGCCCGCCGCAGCACGGCATTCACGAAGCCCGCCTTACCGGCCCCGAATTCCGTGCGCGCCAATGCCACCGAGGTGTCCACCGCCGCGTGCGCCCCGATCCGGGTGCGCAGCAACTGATACACCCCCAGCCGGAGCACATCCAGCAGCGGCCCATCGATCTCCTCGACCGCTCGCCCCGCCCCCGCCGCGATCACCGCATCGAGCAACCCGAGCGAACGGCAGGCACCGTAGGTCAATTCGGTCGCCAATGCCGCATCTCGCCCCGAGATCCGCCGCTCCCGAAGCAGCCCCGGCAGTACCAGATTCGCGTACGCCTCCCGCTCCCGCACCGCACGAAGCACATCCCGCGCGACCAGCCGCACCGGATCCGCGGCCACGGCGGAATCCTTGTGCCGGCCATGGCCTTTCGATGTGTCACGCCGAGCCGAGCCACCCGCAGCCGACCCGTCGCGCCCGCCCGAAGCGGCACTATCCGCGCGATTCGACCGGCGTTCATCGCCGCTCGCGGCCCGCTTGCCCGACCGTCCCTCGTGCCGTCTCGACGAATCGGACTTCGCCGCATCCGAACGGTTTCCCCGCCGCTGTTCGCCGGATTCTGCACCGCCGCCGCCCTGCGAACGGGCGCTCCGGTTCGCCGAACTCCCGCGCCGCTCACCGGCCGATGCCGCCCCCTTGTTGTCCCGACCTTTGTGCCAGCCCGACGATGCGGCTGAACGACTCTCACTTCGCGCACCGCCCGCGGCCCCGGTGTCCTTCGCACCGCGATCCCGCCAGCCCGATGCTCCCTCGGAACGTGCAGTCCCCGAGCGATCTTCGCGTCGGCCACCCTCGGACTGCCTCGTCCGTGCAGTGTCGTCCCGGTCCGAGAACCGCCGCACTGCATCGCCGCCGCGCCCGGCCGGATTCCCTTGCCCGGCATTCGCGCGACTACCGCCGCGATCGCCGCGTGCGGCGTCGCCCTGCCAGTCGCCGCGGGCCGACCCCTTGCTTTGCGCCGCCCCCTTGCGCTGCGAACCGCCCCCCGAGGACTTACGTTGTTCGGTCATATTCGGCCGCTCTACTCGGGCCCGTGGCGCATTGCCGCGGAACTGGTCGGATTCGGAGTGCGAATTCTTCTGCTGTGCACCACTTTTCGCTGATGTCGCACGGGCGAGCCAGCCCGAGTCGACGGATTTCCTGCTGGATTTGCGACTGCGCGGATCGGCGGCCGCACTGCGACCGTTGGGGCGGCGCTCGGGCGTCATCACTCGACCACCGCGCCGGGCTGCAGGCGAGCGCCGCGGGCCCAGTCCAGGGCGGCCATCATGCGCTTACCTTGCGGCTGTACCTGATCGAGGCGAACCGCGGTGGTCGCGGTGCCGACGAAGACCCCGGACTTGCGGACCTCGATGGTCCGTTCCGGCAATACCTCCTCGACCATCGAGACGGGGCCGAGTTTGAGGCGGGTGCCGTTGATCTCGGTCCAGGCACCTGGTGCCGGGGTGACCGCGCGGATGCGACGGTTGATTGCCAGTGCGGGCTGGTCCCAGCGAATGTGTCCGGCCTCGACCGGCACCTTGGGCGCGTAGGAAACGCCGTCGTGGGACTGCGCGACCGCGTGCAGTGTACCGTCTTCCACGCCGTCGAGCGTCTTCTCCAAGAGCATCGCCCCGGTGTCGGCGAGCCGGTCGAGCAATGCGCCCGCGGTATCGGTCACCGCGATCTTCTCGGTGACCACACCGAAGACCGGCCCGGTGTCCAGGCCTGCCTCGATCTGAAAGGTGGACGCGCCGGTGATCTCGTCACCCGCGTCGATCGCCGCCTGTACCGGCGCGGCGCCGCGCCAGGCGGGCAGCAGCGAGAAGTGCAGGTTGATCCAGCCGAAGCGGGGAATGTCGAGCACCGGCTGCGGCAGCAGCGCACCGTAGGCGACCACCGGACAGCAGTCGGGCGCCAATGCGGTGAGCTGTTCGATGAATTCGGGTTCGGCGGGACGCCGGGGCGTCAGAACCGGAATGCCGTGCTCATCGGCGAGGCGCCCGACCGGCGAGCGCTGCACCTTCCGCCCACGTCCGGCGATCGCGTCGGGCCGGGTCAGCACGGCGACCACCTCGTGCCGCTCCGAATCGATGAAACGCTGCAGCGACGGCACCGCAGGTTCCGGCGTGCCCGCGAAGACAATGCGCATCAGCGGCCCCGTCCGAACGGTCCGGCCTGGCTCGAACCCAGCGCGCGCGAACTGCGCACGGTGATACCCGCACTGAACCAATCGGATTCGCGAATGGTGCGCATCGCCTCCTTGCGTTGCGCGGGATCGAGCCGATCAATGAACAGCACACCGTCCAAATGATCGGTTTCGTGCTGAACGCAGCGGGCCAGCAGCCCCCCGGCCGCGAATTCGACCGGTTGACCGTCTACGTCGACGCCCGTGGCTCGCAGCCGCAGCGCGCGGCGCGTGTCGTAGCGCACTCCCGGAATGGACAGGCAGCCCTCGGGCCCGACCTGCTCCTCCGCGCCGACCACCTCGTAGGTCGGATTGATCAGATGCCCCATGGCGTCCTCGGTGTCGTAGACGAAAACCCGCAAACCGACGCCGATCTGCGGCGCCGCCATCCCGACTCCGCCGTCATCGTGCATGGTGTCGGTCAGATCGGTGACCAACTGCCGCAGCTCACGATCGAATTCGGTGACCTCCGCCGCACGCGAACGCAGAATGGGATCGCCGAAGAGGCGAACGGGCTGAATGGTCACGGCGGCGACTCCCGAAAACGAGGAACACGGTCGATTCATTCTAGAGAGCGACCCCGTTCACACGGATCTCCCCGACCGAAGGCGGAAAAGCTGGTAAAACTCCAGTGCGGTCCGGGCGGGGTGTCGATCCCCCCGCCCGGCCGCCTGGAAAGACCTCGTGGACGACCTCTGGTTGCCCTGTCTCTGCAGCTCACCTACCGATTCGCGATACGTCATCGCACGACCAAAAGTAGCGGCGTACTGGTGACACCGTCAGCACCGCAGGCCAGAGCCGTCTTTGCTTTGGCAACGCCATGGTCACACAGGTATTGAAGGCGTCACCACCTGACCGGCCTCGCCGTCCGACTCGCTTTGGCGATCGCGTCTGTCGTCGGCAGGGCCGTCGTCAAGGGAGAGCCGACCGTCGGTCCCCGTCGACAATGGCCGGATGCATGCCCAAATCGACTCGCTGGCAACCGATTCGGAACATCCGCGACTCGCCCGGTGCCCTCTGCTGTCCGCTGCGGAACGCAGCCTACTCGCAGACCGATCTGCTGTCCCGCAGCCGGTTTGTTCACAGCGTTTTCTCAGCGGCCGGTGAGCATAGTGTCGGCGTGACAAACCGTGCGGCACTTACCGATTCGTCCCCGCTATCACTACTCGCCAAAGTTCCCCGGATCACTGCCTGTTCTGGGTGATCAAGGTTCTCTCCACCGGTATGGGAGAAACTTTCTCCGACTTCCTCGTCATGCATCTGCCACCGCTACTGGCGGTGGGCGGTGGGCTTGTGGCCTTCGTAGTCAGTTTGGTCGCTCAATTCCGCACGTCTCGCTACCACGTCTGGATCTACTGGACCGCTGTGGTCATGGTGGCCATCTTCGGCACCATGGTCGCCGATATCGTCGACTTCGTGGTCGGGATTCCGCTGGGGATCTCAACCGTGATGTTCCTACTGCTGCTCACGGGCGTCCTAGCGCTCTGGTACCGCGCCGAGAGGACGCTGGATGTGCACACCATCAACACCCGTCGGCGCGAAGGTTTCTACTGGACTACGGTCATGGTCACCTTCGCCCTCGGCACCATCGCCGGTGACTTCACCGCCGCGACGCTACACCTGGGTTTCCTGCTCTCGTCGGTGCTTTTCGCGGTCGCGATCACAGTGCCGGCGCTGGCATGGCGCTGGGCCAGGCTCAATGCAGTGCTCGCCTTCTGGGGCGCCTATGTGGTCACCCGGCCCCTGGGTGCATCGCTGACCGACTGGCTCGCTTCCGACCACAACGACGGGCTGAACCTGGGCACCGGCTGGATCACCCTGGCCTCGGCCGTTCCCATGATCGTGCTCATAGCCGTGCTGGCGCGACGCGTCGCCACGGTCCCCGAGATCATCACCGCCGGACCGAGGACACCGGAAGCAGCGCTGGAAAGCTGACCATCCTCTCGGAGGATTCCTTCACCCGGAGCCGACCATGGACGAGCTGCTCAGCAGCGAGCGCGATCCACGTGTGCTGAGCAGGGCTTCCACACGCCTGGTCCTGGACGCTGGTCCGGCTATGCGGCTCAACCGGCTGCTACGTTCATTCAGAACGCGAACACGTACCTGTTGGTGTTCTGTTCCATGCACCGGTTCGGGAAGGTGCGGCGGTAAGACATCGAAACGCCGTTCCAAATACCTTCAGCGGCAACGGTTATCGGCTTATAGATGAACTGACAGAACCGCATCGGCTCACCCCGAAGCTGACCGAAGTCCCCGCCCGCCGCCCAGAGTTCCTCGCATGCCCGAGTCGTCTGCGGATGAGTGCCCAGAGCTAGCGGGGAACAGATCAACAGTACGGTCCGCTGATCAGTGGCGGCGTCCAGCGACTCGCCGTCACCCACGGTCAACGTCAGCACCGACGGCGCTACCCCGGTGTCCGCCCGCGCGGGCGACGGAGCCGCCGACACCACGCCGAGGGCTGCCACAGCCCCGATGCCCGCACCCATCACCCGAAGACCAAGGGACATAGCGTGATACCTCCACACTCGTTGGCTCTCGCCATACGATCGCCCAGGATGTGCCCGGCCGTGTAGGGGGCAAGGTGATCGAACCGCGAAATACTATTGGGCAGCAAAGTATTCACCGGGAGTCAGCGGGCGGCCACGGATCGCCACTACAGTTGCTTGCGGCCGCGTAGGACGAGGAAGGCCATTCATGCGGCGCCGAGAACACCGAGCAGAGCCACCACGATACCGATATCCGACAGCAGCAGGTCCATGTTCTCCTTTTGGGAGATCACCACCCCTTCGTCGAAAAGCGCACACGCGTCACGGGTCAACACCACACCCCACACCATGCCCGCATGGGAAGCCGCCTCCGGCACATGCGGGCACGGTGCCCTGTTTCTACGCGCGGATGGTGTCCAGGGCCAGCGTGGCTGCGATGGCATTCGCCAACTCCGCACCCTTGACCTCGAAATGCCGTGCGAAGTAAGCGCGATGCTCACCGTGCTCGTGGAAATGGTGCGGGGTCAGGACCGCAGAGAACACCGGCACATCGGTGTCCAGCTGCACCTGCATGAGCGCGTCCACGACGGTCGAGGCCACGAAATCGTGCCGGTAGATGCCGCCGTCGACCACCAGTGCACATCCGGCGACGGCGGTGTAGTCGCCACTGTTCGCCAATCGCTTGACGCACAAAGGGATTTCGAACGCCCCGGGCACCTCTATCACATCGACCTCGGGGTAACCGCAGTCGTTGAGACCGGACCTACAGGCTTCCACACACCTGTCGACAATGTCGGAGTGCCAGCGGGCGGCAACAATCGCGATGCGATTCTGATTGGGTGACATGATCCTCCTGTTCGCGATGTCACCCAGGGCAAAGACGACGCGAAACAAGCTCCTCCGCGCACTGCGTAGGAGCTGGTGCCGCGTTCTCTTTCATCCGGACTGTGACCGTCGGCTCCGGGATCACACCGGAATCTGCTGACCCACCGCATCTTGGGAACACCGTGGCGCTCGCGGGCTCGTGCGCTCCGGATCGATCCGGATGCCATTACCGCCGGTGGGGAATTCCACCCCGCCCTGAGAACGTGTACGAGCCGCACTGTAACACGTCACAGGAGCGGCTTACCCCCTCAGCGCTGGCCGAGCATCCAGCTACTGAGGAGGAGACGGTCGAGCGGGTGGCGAGCGGTCATGCGGAGGCTTGTTCGACCGCTGGTACTTTCCAGCTTCGATCGAGAAGCGACGGCGGATTCTCACGTGAGTTGATCAGCCGATGCGCCCGGACCGGCCTGAACGCCTGGCCCGAGTGGGTCACCGAAATGGACGACGCGACGCTGTCGGCGGTGAACATGCAAGCGATCGCCGACGACCCTGAGCTACGTGCCGGAGTGAATCGGCTCAACCGCGCCAACCTGCTGCATTGGGTGACGGCGAACATCCGCGATCCGGGGCTGCTGGTACCGCCCAACCTCGATCCCGAGCCCCTGCGTATCGCCCGAGACCTGGTGCGGCGCGGACTCGACGCCTCGACACTGGACGCTTACCGAGTCGGCCAGAACATCGCATGGCGCCGGTGGATGGCCGCCGCTTTCGAAGCGACCTCCGATCACCAGGAGTTGTGCGAAATGCTCGAGGTATCCGCCCGGTCGGTGTTCGGGTTCCTCGACACGACGATCGCAGCCATCTGGGCCCAGATGCGGCTCGAGCGCGAAGAATTGACCCGCGGCAATCACGCCGAGCGACGCGAGGCCGTCCTGGATGAGGCCCCGATCACGCGTCAGCGCGCCGAAACCCGCCTGGGCTACAACCTCGACCAGAACCACACTGCGGCCGTCGTCTGGAATCCCGACCCCACCGCTGATCCGGGGGACCTGGAACGCGCCGCCGAAGCCCTCGCAGGCGCGGCCGGAGCCGCACGCCCACTGACCGTGATCGCCAGCGCCGCGACACTGTGGGTCTGGATTCCCGGCCCGCACGCCCCCGACTCGAGCCAATTGCAGGCAGCGATGGACGCCATCCCGATGGTCCGCATCGCCATCGGTCCTACCGCACAGGAGTCGACGGCTTCCGACGCAGCCACCTGGACGCGCTGACCACCCAGCGCATGGTGGCGCGCCTGCACTCCGCACAACGCGTGGCCAGCTTCGAGGCGGTTCAAATGGTCTCGCTGCTCACCCGGGACGCCGACCAAGCCGACCAATTCATCCGAAACACCCTGGGAAACCTTGCATCAGCCGACCCGAACCTGCAGGCGAGCGTGCTGGTTTTCATCCAGGAACGGTGCAACGCCGCACGCGCCGCGGCACGCCTGTACACCCACCGCAACACGCTCTTGCGTCGACTCACCCGCGCCCAAGAGCTCCTACCGCGACCACTGGACGACAACGTCGTACCTATTGCGGTGGCGCTGGAAATGCTGAACTGGCGCGGGGCCAGTGTCTGACCCGACGCCCGGACTCGGATGAATCAATGTCGCGAGGGTCGTGGACCGGTCAAAGCTTCCGTCGGTCCGTCCTGAGCGCGCTGACGATGTCGATCACCCCGACCACTACGAGAACGGCGCCGAGTGGCCCACCTCGGAACCAGACGAATTCGGTGTCCCGCGCGAAGAGCCACAATGCTGCCCCGGCGACGACGAGCAATACCCCTAAGCCGGCCCCAAGTCGTATCTGCATGCTGCAATCCTGCCGCCCGCGTCGGATGCCATTCATCGGCCATAAGGCGGGTGCGTGCGTCATCATTTCGTATGACGAGCCCGGTGACCCGTCATGCTGTGATGGAGATGGTGACTCTGTTTCCACCGCTGCGCCGCGGCCGATGGACAGAGCGGTATCTGGGCCCCGCCATCAGCAAACGAGCGGATCGACTCCGGATCGGTCACGTCGACGACTCGGTGGTAACCGGCGGAGAGCTCCATCGCAGCTCGGCTAAGACAAGCCGTCAGACCTTGGCGCGCGAATAGACCAGCCGAATGAACTCCTCCAGCAGGGCGGCGAAGTTGTCACGGTGCCCGGCCGCCGCGAGCTGCTGGAACCCGACCAGCATCGCCATGCCGAGCGAAGTGATGACCCGGGCGTTCTCCTCATCGCCGGTGACGCCGTAGACGGCCTTCTGCACGGTCTTGCGCCGGGCATCGTCGACGCGACGCTGCGCGGCGCGCACGGATTCGTCGTTCGCGCCCCAAGCTCGGATGGCCGCCTCGGCCCCGTGCTGCAGCCCCAAGGTCAGCTCGCGCAGCTTCTCGATATCGGAATCCGGTGTGCCGGAACCGAATTCCATCTCCTTCAGGATCACCACCTGCCGGTTCTCCCAGAACTCGAGCAGCGCGTCGACATAGCCCTGCCAACTGCCGAAATGGTGATAGAACGAACCACTGGTGACGCCCAACCCGTTGACGAGAACGCGGATGTTGAGCCCCTTGAAACCGGACTGCGCAAGGATCCCGAGCCCGTACTCGAAGTACTGCTCCTTGTTCACCACACGTGACATGCCGTCACCGTACCGTAGCTCATCGTACTGTCGGCTTCAGTCGTAATGAAGGGGTTCGACTCGCGAACGATCCGGCGCCGACGACGCTTGTCAAGGTTATTTCTGGCGTGTTTCCATGCGATGCTGCCCGTCGACCGCATCGCCGAACCGACGTAGCGTCGAAGGGGTGATTGTTCCAGAGCACCTGCCGACAACCGTTGGCGAACTGCGCGCTGATGGCCATCTGCCGCGCAGCGTGAAGACCGAGATGCGCGAGAACCTGCTGTCCCGTTTGGGTTCCGGCGACGATCCCTGGCCGGGCATCGTCGGCTTCGATCGGACCGTCCTGCCGCAGTTGGAACGCGCGCTGCTGGCTGGCCACGATGTCGTACTGCTCGGTGAGCGCGGTCAGGGCAAAACCCGGCTGCTGCGCACCATGGTCGGCCTCCTCGACGAGTGGACACCCATCATGGTCGGCACCGAATTGGGCGAGCACCCGCTCGAACCGATCAGTCCGGCGGGCCGCCGACTGGCCGAGGAGTTGGGCGACGACCTGCCGGTCACCTGGCGGCACCGCTCGCAGCGCTATGCGGAGAAGCTGGCTACGCCGGATACCTCGGTCGGTGACCTGATCGGCGACGTCGACCCGGTCAAAGTCGCCGAGGGTCGCAGCCTCGGCGACCCCGAGACCATCCACTTCGGACTCGTGCCGCGTGCGCACCGCGGCATTGTCGCGATCAACGAACTGCCCGATCTCGCCGAACGCATCCAGGTCGCGCTGCTGAATGTGATGGAGGAACGCGATATCCAGGTCCGCGGCTATACCCTGCGCCTGCCACTCGACGTACTGCTGGTCGCAACGGCCAACCCCGAGGACTACACCAACCGCGGCCGGATCATCACACCGCTGAAGGACCGGTTCGGCGCGGAGATCCGCACCCACTACCCGCTCAGCGTCGCGGCCGAGGTGGCGCTGGTCCAGCAGGAGGCCGAACTGGTGGCCGAGGTGGGCGATCCGCTGATCGAAGTACTCGCCCGATTCGTCCGGCACCTGCGTGAATCGTCCGCGATCGACCAGCGCTCCGGCGTGTCCGCGCGATTCGCGGTCGCCGCCGCCGAAACGGTGGCCGCCGCGGCATTGCGCCGATCGGCGCTCACCGGCGAGCGCCCCGCCGTCGCGCGACCCGTCGACCTCGAATCCGTGCCCGCGGTATTGCGCGGCAAGCTGGAGTTCGAGTCCGGTGAAGAAGGCCGTGAGCAGGAGCATCTGACCCATCTGCTGCGGCGCGCATTCGCCGAGACGGCGAGTGCACTGCTGGGCGGACTGAACCTGCGCCCCTTGGCGGAGGCGGTCGGCGACGGCCATCTGGTCACCACCGGCGAGCGCGTGCCCGGCCAGGATGTCCTTTCGGCGCTGCCGGAGCTGCCCGTCCTGCACGAGGTGGCGCATCGGCTCGGCGTCGGCGCCACCGAA
The DNA here is from genome assembly GCF_053602975.1 of Nocardia sp. NPDC004278. Lineage (NCBI taxonomy): Bacteria > Bacillati > Actinomycetota > Actinomycetes > Mycobacteriales > Nocardiaceae > Nocardia > Nocardia sp. NPDC004278. The sequence goes on along the minus strand of NZ_JBSGEQ010000005.1, from coordinate 299,088 downwards.
CCGCCGACCCGGATCGCATCGGCGGTCGAATTCGCCCTGGAAGCGCTGTATTTGGCCCGGCAGGTAGCCAAGGACTCCGACGACGGCGTCGCGGTGTACGGCTCATGACCGCCGAAGTATCTCGTCCGGGTACGCCGTCATGACGATCCCTGACCGCTACGCCTACGGCCCCTATCACGACGGACCCGATCCACTGGCACCTCCGCTCGATCTACGAGAGGCGCTGGACCAGATCGGACGCGACGTGATGGAGGGCAGCTCGCCCCGCACGGCACTGGAGGAGCTGCTGCGACGCGGTATGCGCGAAACGCGGGGACTCGATGAGCTCACCCGGCGGGTGTGGCAGCGCCGCGCGGAGATTGCTCGACGACACCGGCTCGACGGCACCCTGCAACAAGTCCGTGAACTGCTGGAGCAGGCCCTGAAAGCCGAGCGCCGCGAACTGTTTCCGGATCCCTCTGACGACGCCAGATTCGCCGAAGCACAGCTGGACGCATTGCCGCCGAGCACTGCGGCCGCCGTCAACGAGCTGGCCGAGTACCAGTGGCGATCCGAAACCGGCAGGGAGAACTACCAGAAGATCCGCGACCTGCTCGGTCAGGAACTGCTCGAATCCCGGTTCCAGGGCATGAAACAGGCCTTGGCGAATACCACCCCCGAGGATGTCGAACGCGTCGGACGAATGCTGTCCGACCTGAACAACCTGCTCGCGGCGCATGCGCGGGGCGAGAACACCGAACAGCAGTTCGCCGAATTCATGGCCGAACACGGCGAATTCTTCCCGGAGAATCCGCGCGATACCGACGAGCTGATCGACGCGCTCGCCGCCAGGTCCGCCGCCGCACAACGCATGTTGAACTCGATGTCCGCCGAGCAGCAGGCCGAACTGGCCGAGCTGACCGGCCAGGCATTCGGCGACCCGCGCATTGCCCAACAGGTCGCCGCCCTGGACGCCACCCTGCGCGCACTGCGGCCGGGCGAGGACTGGGACTCCGCCCAGCGGTTCCGCGGCGACGACCCCCTGGGCCTGGGCGCGGGCGCGCAAGCCCTGCAGGATCTCGCCGAACTGGACGCACTGGCCGAACAGCTCGGCCAGTCGTACCCAGGTGCCAGACTCGAGGACATCGATCTCGACGCCCTGGCCCGTCAACTCGGCGACGACGCCAGCGTGGATGCCGCGCGACTGGCCGAACTCGAGCGCGAACTACGCGCACAGGGCATATTCGAACGGGCATCGGACGGCTCACTTCGGTTGACGCCCAAGGCCTTACGACGGCTCGGCGAGACCGCGCTGCGCGCCGTCATCGGCCAGCTGCGGTCCCGTCGCGGCGAGCGGGATACGACCTTGGCCGGTGCGGCTGGCGAGCCGACGGGCGCCACCCGGCCATGGCGGTTCGGCGACACCGAACCGTGGGACGTGCCGAGGACCGTACGCAATGCGGTGCTGCGGTCGATGTCGGTGGGCCGTCGCAGTGTCACGCTGGACGTATCCGATGTCGAGATCATGGAAACCGAGCAGCGCTCGCGGGCGGTCGTTGCGCTCTGCGTCGACACATCGTGGTCGATGGTGCAGGAGGGCAGGTGGTTGCCGATGAAGCGCACCGCCCTCGCGGTACATCAGTTGATCAGCACCCGTTTCCGCTCCGACGCGCTGAGCCTGATCACCTTCGGCCGACACGCCACGACCGTCGATATCGGCGAACTAACAGCGCTGGAAGGCGTTTGGGAACAGGGAACCAATCTGCACCACGCGCTATTGCTCGCCGGACGGCACCTGCGCCGACATCCGGACGCCGTGCCCGTCGTACTCGTGGTGACCGATGGCGAGCCAACGGCGCACCTGGAACCCGACGGTACGGCGTACTTCAACTGGCCGCCGGAACGGCGCACCCTCGCCGCGACAATGGCCCAGGTCGATGCCCTGGCCAAGCTGGGCGCGTCGGTCACCGTATTCATGCTCGGCGAAGACCCCAGCCTGGCCGCATTCGTCGACCTGGTGGCCCGTCGCAGCGGTGGTCGGGTGGTGGCGCCGGATCTGGACGGTCTCGGCGCCGCCGTGGTCAGTGACTATCTGCGTGGCAGGCGCGGCTGAACTCGCGCTAGTCGGTGACCACGACCACCTTTCCCGTGGCGTGGCCCTCCTCCTGGTACCGCACGGCCGCCGGGATGTCGGCGAAGGGATAGGTCCGATCGATGACCGGGGTGAGCTTTCCGTCCTCGATGAATTCGGTAAGCGCCATAAGGTTTTCCCGGTTCCGAGTACATCGGGTCACCTCCGCCATCGCGATTCGCTGTGAGACGAACGGCGCCACCGCCAACGCCGCGAACATCCGGCCAGCGGGTTGTAGCCATCGACCCGCTGGCCCGCCGACGGCGACGTAGGTGCCCTTGGGTGTCAACACACGGCGGCATGCCGACACCGAGCGACTTCCCGCAATATCCACCAACAACTCGAAACGCTGCCCGTCGCGCGTGAAATCCGCTGCGGTGTAGTCGATTACCGCATCCGCGCCGAGTCCGCGGACCAGCTCCGTATTCCTCGCGCCACAGACACCCGTGACCACCGCGCCGAACGCGTGCGCAAGCTGTACCGCGAATGTGCCGACCCCACCCGACGCGCCGTTGACCAGCACGCGCTGCCCGGGTTGGATTCGTCCCTCATCACGCAGCGCCACCAGTGCGGTATTGGCCGCCAGCGGTACCGCGGCCGCCTGCTCGAATGACAGGGTCTTCGGCTTCGGCGCCAATTCGCTTTCCCGGACACACACGTACTCGGCGAAGCCACCCCCTTTGATCATCGCGAATACCGCATCGCCGGGCCGGAATCCCGTCACCGCCTTGCCGACCCCTTCGACCACCCCCGCCAGATCGGCGCCCAGGATGGCAATCGACGGTTTGCGCAACCCGACACCGCCCCCCATCAGCCGCGCGATATATGGCTCACCGCGCATGAAATGCCAGTCATACGGCTGAACCGAGGTGGCACGCACCCGGACCAAAACCTCGTCGTCGGCCGGTACCGGCCGGTCGATGTCCATGAGAGTCAGCTGCTCCGGTGGACCGAATGCGCGAAGGACATAGGCCTTCATCGTGTTCTCCTCAGATCTCGGCACCGAGCCGCCTACCGCGCTCATGAGCCTTACGTCGTAAGGTACCCTTACGACGTAAGGCTGGTCAATGGCAGCCGGGACCACACCGACTCCGACCAAAGTCGCTGCGGGTCAGGCGCTCTCGCGCAGACGGTCGAGACCGTCGAGGATCAGATCGAGCGCGAACTCGAATTCGAACTGGTCATCACACCAACCCAAGGTCGAGTCCGGATCATCGTGGGCGACCTCCCGCAGCATCCCGACCAGATTCGGGAGCGCCTCGGACATTGCGTCGAGCGCGGCCATGGCTTCGGCATCGACCGGTCCGTCGCCGGGATCGAATAACTCCTGGGCGAAGCCCAATGCCCGACTGCCCAGCACATGCATTGCGTGATGGGTCTGGTCGTAGGAGAAACCGCCTTCGCGCATCAGCCCCAGCAGGCCGTCGTAGTAGCGCAGGACCGCCTGGCTCGTATTGGTCCGCGTCTGGAATACCGCGGGTGCCCACGGATGCCGCAGCAGCACCTCGCGGGCCGCCAGAATCCGCTGCCGCACAGCCTGCTTCCAGGCGTCCCCCGCAGCGGGCACACCGATGCCGGCCACCACCTCGTTGATCTCCCCCACGATGACGTCGACGACACCATCCAACACATCTTCTTTATTGGCCACGTGGTGATAGAGCGACATCGCCTCGACACCGAGCAATTCCGCCAGCCGACGCATCGTCAGCGATTCGATACCACCCTCATCGGCCACGCCGATCGCCGTGGAAAGTACGCGCATCCGGCTCAATGGGATTCGAGGCTCAACTTCGGTGGCCACCTACGCAAACCCCTTCCTCCGGACTCCGACTACAGCGTAAGTCCAGCCCGCCGAGGACAGCAGAACCGGGCGGAGTGTCCAAACCTCCGCCCGGTCGCGAGCCTCGACGATCAGGAATGTCCGGCGATGATGACCTCGGGAATGCCGGTACCGAGCGGCACCGCGCGGCACGTCGGTGTCGGCGCGTGCGCGGGATCCAGCGTCTGCAACAGCAGTTCCTGGACGAACGGGTCGTAGACCATGTGGAAGTGACCGGTCTGGTCGACCGCGCACACATCCTGCAGCGCGATGTTCTCAACGCTCGGGCCGTGCAGCGCGATATTGCTGAACGGCTGGATCATCTCGTCGACCCGGCTGCCGATGGTCACATAATGCGGGCCGGGCACGGTGTCACCGCCCGCATTGAGTTCGACCATTACCGGCGACCCCTGCGCCTGCTGCACCGCCGCGAGCGAGGTGACCATCGAGAACGCCTGCAGCGCACCCGGAATCGCCTCCGCAACCGGCACCAGTCCGTACATCACGCCGCCGTAGCTCGGGGACGCCAGACCGATCCACTGACCGGTCTTCGGCGCTCCGCCGAGCTTGTTCACGTAGTAGCGAGTCACATTGGCGCCCTGGGAAAATCCGACGATATCGACCTGCGTGGCGCCGGTGGCGGCCAGCACCTGATCGACGAACGCACCGACCTGATAGGCGCTCAACACGATGTCCTCGGTGCCATAGGTGTCCTTACCGGGAGCACCGCCGTAGTTGAGGGCGAAGACACAGAAGCCGAGCGCCGAAATCTGCGGACCGATGGCCGACCAGTCGGAGTAGGCCGTGGAATCGGTGCCGTGTGCCAGGATGACCGGACGGGGATGTTCCGCGGTCGGCTTACAGTCGAAGTTGTTGGCGCCGACCGGGACCGCGTTCTTGTGCGTCTTCAGATAGGTCGCGGCGGCCAGATGATCCGACTGGGCCGGACCGGGTTGGGTCGGGATATCCGGCGGACGGAATCCCACGATCGGCGCACTCACCGGCGCGGTATCGACCGGTTCGGCGCTGGCGATCGGCGCCGTGCCGGAGCCGAAAACCACGGCTCCGGCGACGATACCGGCACAGACCACACGCCGGAACTGTGAACTACCCCAACCCCACGAACCAAACGGCTGTTCCATATCACAATGATGTACCCGATCGACTCGAAAAGTGCACGCCCGGGCGGTGTTTCACATTGCCCTCACTTTTCGGGGGCGTCATCCTCGGCGAGAATGCGGTATAGCGCTTTGCGTGCCTCGGTCAGCACCTCCGCGGCCCGGGTCGCCTGCTGCGGAGTACCCGCCGCCGCGACCTGAGCGGCCGCACCCATCAGCTGTCCAATGAGCGCCCGCAGATCCATCGCCTGAGTGCCGACGTCTTCCTTGACATCCGCCCAGGGATCGCCGAGCTCGTCACGATTCTCGGTGACGTAGGTCTCGCCCGCGTCGGTGAGCTTCGCGGTCTTGCGACCGGCGACCTTCTCGATGAGCACCAGACCCTCGTCCTCGAGCTGTGCGAGCGCGGGGTAGATGGATCCCGGACTCGGGCGCCAGACATCGTCGCTGCGCTCCCTGATCTGCTGGATCAGTTCATAGCCGTGCATCGGGCGCTCGGTGAGCAGCAACAGCACCGCCGCACGCACGTCACCGCGCCTGCCCCGGCCGCCGCGACCGCGTCCACGTCCGAAACCCGGACCGAAGCCGGGGCCGAACCCCGGACCGAAGCCCGGACCGAAATCGGGACCGAAACCGTGCCGCCCGCCGCGGCGATGCTGCCGACGACCCGCGTCACCCTCGTCGCGGCCCGGCTTCCGCCAGCGGCCACGACCTCTGAATTCTCCGTATTCGATGTTTTCCATGTCAGCCTCCTTGGGCTCTTGTGTGTATCTCACGTTATCGACGATATATCGACAATGCATCGCACGCAAGAGCGATGGGTGACACGAACCGACCAGTCGCCCCCAAATGCGAACGGGCCGCACATCGGTCGATGTGCGGCCCGCGTATGCGACTTACCACCCGAGCTGGGCGTACCAGGCAGGTCGGCCGGGTCGACGATCCAGCGGCCGAGGGCGGGCGGCCCGTCCCCTGGGGCAACCGGCGGGCTGACCACTGTTCGCGCGCCGAAAGTTTTCATGCGCACCCTATGGCGCAAGCGAATCAATCCAGCGCTCCAACCGACGACCTTCGGTCACCATGAGCTCGGGATCACGGAACGTATTGGTGAGCAATGAGATCCCCTGGTAGGCCGCGAACAGCGCAACGGCGAGTTCGTCCGCATCCGCCCGCCCCATCGCCGTGAACTGCTGCTCGATCCAGTCGAGCAAGGTGCGAATACTCGCCGCGGACGCTCGCTCCAGCCCGTCGTCACGTTTACCCAGTTCCGAGGCCAAAGTGCCAGTAGGGCAGCCGAATTGCACGGCCAGGTCGCGCCGGTCGACCCAACCGCGCACCAGCGCCCGCAACCGCTCCTGCGGCGCGTCGTACTGTTCGAGCGCGGCGATCAACTCCTGCAGGGTCTGCGCATGCGCGCCGAGTGCGGCCTCTACCAGCTGATCCTTTGTCTTGAAGTAGTAATAGACATTGCCGACCGGCACCTCGGCGACCCGCGCGATATCGGCGATCGTCGTCTTCTCGACACCCTGCTCATGGAACACCTGAGCGGCCGCGACGGCGAGGCGTTCCCGCTTGCCTGCCTTGGGTGTCATGCGCCGGCCTTCGACTGAGTTAGTCATACAACTAACTATAGACAAGCCGACCGCTCATCGGCTACGTTCGTTTTAGTCAGCCAACTAACTCAGGAGTCGAAGTGATCGTAGTGACCGGAGCGACCGGCAATATCGGACGCACCCTCGTGCAGCAGCTCATCGCCGCGGGCGAGCAGGTGACGGCCGTATCCCGCGGCAATCAGGACATCGCACTGCCGGCCGGCGTCCAGCATCGGCGAGCCGACCTCGCCGATCCCGAAAGCCTCTCCCCCGCAGCGGAAAACGCCGACGCCCTCTTCCTGCTCCTCACCGGACCGCAGCTGGTGACCGGACCCGATCCGGAGCGATTCGTCGAGGTCGCCGCGGCGGGCGGGGTCAAGAAGCTGGTTTTGCTGTCGTCCCAGGCGACCGGCACCCGGCCCGGACTCGCCTCACACGCGCGACTGCATGCGTTCGAGTCGGCCCTGCGGCAGTCCGACCTGAACTGGACGATTCTGCGGCCCACCGGATTCTTCTCCAATACCTACGCGTGGATCGAGTCGATCCGGACCGAAGGGGTGATCGCCGCACCGTTCGCGGATGTGGCGTTGCCCGCGATCGACCCCGCCGATATCGCCGAGGTCGCGGCGAATGTGCTTCGTACAGAGGGACATTCGGGCACGACCTATGAACTGACCGGGCCCGCCGCGATCAGTCCACGCGAGCAAGCGGACATCGTTGCGGCGGCCCTGGATACTTCGTTGCGGTTCGTCGAGTTGACTCGCGAGCAGGCCAGGGCGGGAATGCTGCGGTTCATGCCCGGCGATGTCGCCGATGGCACGCTGGACATTATCGGCACGCCGACACCCGCCGAGCAGCAGGTCAGTTCGGATGTGGAGCAGGTCATCGGGCGACCGGCGGCCTCGTATGCCGAATGGGTCCAGCGCAATCGCGCGCTTTTCGCCTGATCGCATCGGCGTCGACCGCGATCTCCGCGGTCGACGCTCCCGCCAGGCGGTCGGGGGGCCAACACCACGTGGTGCCGTCCCCCGATCGCCAATCGGATCAGTTCGAGCGGCTGACGATCCGAATCTGCTGCTCGCCCTTACGATCTCGGACGTCGGCTCCGAGCGCCACCAGCTTTTCGTCCAGTTCCTCCACGACGAGCGGCTTCTTATCGGCCACCGCGCGCCGCCTGGCGCGCATCAGCGCATCGATGACCTGCCCGGTTTCGGGTCGCCCGTCGGTCCAACGCAGGAATTCCCCGCTGAAGGGATCGTTCTCGTCGACCCACGGAAATCCGTGCTGACGGAAGGCGGTCTCGATATCGCGGGCACTCAGGTCAGTGGCGCGGAATCGGGCCAGCCGCAGGCGGTTTCGGTCGGTGAGGACCAAGTCGGCGTCCTCACGGAACACCGCCGCGATGCCAGCGCGGGCAACGTGCTGCTCACGTCCGTTCTGGGCGAGCTCGACATGGTCGTCGGCGACCGTGAGCGCCAAGCTCTCTTTGCGCGCGGTGTCGAACAGGGCGAGCCCGGCGATCAGACCGATGACGGTGGTGGCAGGAACCAGCCAGACGCGCGGCACCGTCATGGCGATGCGCAGCGGGCCGGGAATCGCGTGCACGGTATCCACCAGCCACTGCCCCACGGACGGTATGGCGAAACCGATACCGCAGCCGAGCGCTAGGCCACCGATAGCGAACAGCCAGAGCCAGACGGTGGAGAAGCACAGGGCGGTGGGTGCGGACGTAGTGGTCATCGGTCCTCCGATCCGATTGGGCGCAATAGGCGAGAGACGGTGGCGTGCACCAGCGGTCGCGGATCGTGCGGACGATCCGGATCGGCATTGAGGAAGGCCGCGTCGATGATCGACAGAATCCAGCGCGCGGTCTCTGCGGGCTCGAACCCCGGATCGATGCAGCCCTGTTCGATGCCGCGCTCGAGCAGGGTGGTGAGCGCGGCCGCACTGAGGCGCGCATCCTCCATGACCACCGCGGCGAGTTCCTGGTCATGTTCGATCCGCCGCAGCAGTTCCACCATCAGCCCCGGCGCGACCGGATCGAGTACCTCACCGGCGAGCGCGTCGACGAAGTCGAGTACCGCGTCCAGCGAATCGCTCCGGTCGATATGTCGCGATACGAGTTCGGTGTGCTCGGGAATCGACAGCTCGAAGATCGATCGGAAGACCGCGGCCTTATCCGGGAAGTAATAGAACACGCTGCCCGAAGTGAGCCCCGCCGCCCGCGCGATCTGCGCCGCCGTAGTCCGCTCGTACCCCTGCGTGGCGAACAGCTCAGCGGCAACATGCGTTATGACGGAACGCCTTTCGGCAACACGCTGCGGATCGACGGTGCGGGCCATGCGTCGAGCCTATCATTAACTGATCAGCCAGTTAAAGAAATTCCGACAAAGACGCCACCCGACGTAGGCCCAAGGCAGCACCGCCGCACACGATGTCGCCGCCGCACACAAGTTCTGCCTTCGCGCGGCACCAAGCTGGACATGCGCGAGCACGAACACTGGCGCGCGGCGGACGGCCGAGACCGGCTATCCGGCGCTCGTGGTGGTGGGTGCGGCGGGCCGGTCGCTCGGCATGTGAAGGCGGCCGCTCGGCGGAGGTCCTACGACAGCTCTCGCAACGGTTCAGCTGCGACGCACAAGCTGCACTATGCGTGGCAACCACTGGATATGCGCTAGCGCAACCGATCGCCGATACCGGCAGTACCCCCGCCGAAGGGGTAGGCCGGGCGCATCGAGCAGCCAGTCCACGCGCATGGTCACGCCCGAATCTGCCGTGCAGTCCATGATGCCCAGTTGGCGCGGACCGCAGCTGCTTTCGTCGGAGGATGTCGGTGCGGGGTGGCACCGCAACGGCTCTCGTACACGGTTCAGCTGCGGTGCGCTGGCCTCCCATGCGCGGGTTGCAGGCCGCGACTGTTCGGCGCCGCCAACGGTGGCCTGGCCTGCGAAAGCGGTCGGTTGGCGGAGGCCTTACGACAGCTCTCACACACGGTTCAGCCACGGCGCGCAAGCTGCACACTATGCGTGGCGACCACTGGCGGGTAGACGCCGCGTTGTGCAGTTAGAGGAATGCAGGAGGGATGCGGCCTAGCGCGGGGTGCCGGCTCAGCTGGTGAAGAAGTCGAAGAGTGGGGTGGTGGCGGCGCGTAGTTCGCAGCTGTTGCCGAAGGTCTTCTGCCACTGGAAGTTTCGGCCGTGCCAGGTACCTGCGGCCGTCGCGGTGACCGGGGCGTAGATCTTCATGCAGCGGACGCCGGGAGAACCCGCTAGTTTGTCGACAGCGCCATCGGCGGCCGTCAGCGCTGCACACGCCTCGCTCGCGGCGGGATGGCTACCGGCCGCCGGATCGCACGTCAGCGTGACCTGCTCCGCACTAGGACTCTGCGCATCGCCCTTGCTGACGCTCAGCGATACCTCGGACTGCTCGGGGTCCGCGCCTGCCGGTGCCGCTGACAGTGCGGCGGTGGCGATCGCAAGGCAGATGGTGGCGATGGTGCGAAGCGAGTTGGTGATCATCCGCCCCACTCAACCACAGCAGGCACGGCACCACGGTCGGTCGGCACAAGTCGGCACGTCGGCGACAGTTCACGCAGCAAATGGCGGGCGAGTGTCAGCCGATGTCGACCGGGTCGATTTGGACGCGGAGGGGGGCGTCGGAGCGATGGGTGCTGCGGATGGCCTGGGCGGCGGTGAGGGCGCGGGCGAGGGCGGCACCCGAGGCGCGGTTGACGCGCAGCAGCATGCGCTCGACCTCGGCAGGAGAATCGCCGCTGTCGAAGGGTTTGCGGGCGCCGGGCGGGAGTGGCACCGGGCCGAGTCGGTCGACACTATCCGGAAGCTTTGCGGCCGAGAGCAGTTCGGCGATCGAGTCGGAAGTGCCGTCGATGGCGGCCATGCGGACCGCGGGTGGGAAGCCGACCTCGGCGCGGCTCGCCACCTCGGCACGGGCATGGCCGACCGGATCCCAGCGCAGCAATGCCTGCACGGTCGGCAGCGAGGGTTCGGCCATGACAATGACCTGGCCGTGGTTGCGGACCAGGGCCGCTGCCGACATCCACCGGCGCAGCGTGTCCTCGCCGGCGCGCAGGTCCGCGCGGCTGAGCAGGGCCCAGCCGTCGAGCAGCAGCGCAACACCGTAGCCACCGGGCAGCACCGGTTCGGCGCCGACGGTCGCGACGATCACCTGCGGGCCCGGTTCCACCGTATCGAGGATCGCGCCGCCGCTGGATCCGCGAATCGGCACGCCGGGAAAGGCGCGACCGAGTTCCTCAGCGGTGCGCGCCGCGCCGATCACCACCGCGCGCAGCGCCCTGGAAGCGCAGGCAGGACAACGGAATGCGGCCTCGGTGATACCGCACCACCGGCATGCCGGACTGTGCGCGGTCTCGCCGCGATGCCCGGCTCGCCCATCCGGCAGGGCAAGTGGGCCGTTGCAGTGCCGACATCGCGCGGGCGTACGGCATTTCGCACAGGCGAGCGCCGGAATATACCCGCGCCGCGGCACCTGCACCAGGACCGCCGCCCCCTCCTTCAGCGCCGATCGCGCGGCGGCATATCCCACCGCGGGAATGCGAACGGCCCGCGCGACGGGATCGCGCTCCATCGCGATATCGGAGTCACCCGGTGCACTGATCCGCGGCGAAAGCTTGCGCACCACGGCACGATCGGCGATCAGATCGTGCGCCCACCCCGAGTCCACCACGGCCTGGATCTCCGCCGTCCGCGCAAATCCCCCCGCAACGAATGCCGCCCCGGTCTCATGCGCCCGCAGCATCGCGACCTCTCGCGCATGCGGATACGGCGCACGCGGCTCGGCATAGGTGTCGTCACCGTCATCCCAGATCGCGATCAACCCCAGATCATGAGCGGGCGCGAAGACCGCACTCCGGGTCCCGACAATTACCCGCGCGCTCCCCCGCAATGCAGCCAGCCACCGCCGATACCGTGCCGCCGGACCCAACCCCGCCGCCAATCCGACCGCCGAATCCCCAACCAGCCGAACACACTCCGCCAACACCCGATCCAGATCCCGCTGATCCGGCACCATCAGAATCGCACTGCGCCCCCGCCCCGCGACCACCGCGGCCAACTCCGCCAACCGCCGCGCCCAATCCTCCCCCGGCACCGCCTGCCACCCCGCCCGCACCCCCTTCCCCTGCCCCAGCGCACCGACAAACGCCCTCCCGTGGACATACCGCTCCCACGCATCCAAATTCACCGCAACAGCCCCGGACAGTCCCCCCGATTCGCGGCGCGCACCAGCACCCTGCACATCCGGTTCCACACTGCCCCCCACGGTTGTGCCCACCGCGGTATCGGACGAACGGTGCGCGCCGGGTGCCTTCCCGCCGCCCGCCACCGGAGCATCCGCCGAATCGGTCACCGCCACTACCGCATTCACCGGCATGGCGGGCTCGACCCCATCCGCCGCCGCACCGACAGCGTCAGCCGCCAGCGACGCATCGAACGATTCCGCGACCACAGCCGCGGCATCCACCCGTACGGCGGAATCGGCAGAGTCGGTCCCCGCCACCGCGGACACTGGTCCGCCCGCGACCGGAGCATCCGGCGAATCAGCCAGCGCCGCCACCACATTCACCACCGCAACGGACTCACTCACATCCGCCTGTGCACCTTCTCCGTCGGCCGCCGACCGCCCTTCGAATGAATCACCAACCCCCACTGCAGCATCCACCCCCACAGCTTCGGCAGCAGAGTCGACCGCCCCCACCCCAGATGCTGGGCCACTCACCGGTACAACCGGCGAACCGGCCAGCGCCACTACCGCATTCACCGATGCAGCTGACTCGCTCGCATTCGCCGATACACCTCCTGCGTCAGCCTCCACCGGCGCATCGAACGAATCAGCAACCGCCGCTGCAGCATCTACCTTTTCGGCAGAGTCGGTCCCCGCCGCCCCGAGCGCCGGACCGCTCGCCGGTGCAACCGGCGAACCAGCCTGCGCTGCCATCACATTCACCTGCGCAACGGGCTCGCTCACATCCGCCCGTGCGCCCACTGTGTCACCCATTGGCCGCGCATCGAAGGAATCACCGACCGCCGCTGCGGCATCTACCCCCACGCCAGAGTCGGTTCGCGGCGCCCCCGGTGCTGAGCCGGTCGCGGGCGCATCCGGCGAATCAGTCAGCGCCGCTACCGCATTCACCGCCGCAGCGGAATCGATCGCACCCGCTGATGCACCTCCGCCGTCAGCCTTCGGCGTCGCATCGAGTGAACCAGTGACCGCGGCTGGTGCATCTACTCCAACGGCGGAGGGGGCGGAGTCGGTCCCGGCCGCCTCTGATGACCCCGAATCGGAGGAGGCCCGTTGCGGGTCGGCACCCAACGGTGCGTCGCGTCGGGCAGCGGCGGATGGCGCATCGGGGACGGATGCACTCGATTCCGCGGTGGGATCGTCGACGAGTTCGCTGTCCAACGGCGCGCGCAAGGTGCTGGTTTTGGCGGCTCGACGCGGAGGCGTGGCCGAATCCTGCTGCGGCTCTTTGGATTCGGCTGACTTCTTCGGGCCACCGTTCTCGGTGCGCGCATGGCGGGGCGGGATGGCGAGGCGCAGGACGTCGGCGCGGGTGCCCGCGTAGCGGGCGGCTACCGAGGTGGCCAACCGAAGGATTTCCGGGGTCAAGACGCGTTCGGCGGAGACCACGCGTTCGAGTTTGACAATTTTCCCGGTGTGGTCGCTGTGCGACAGGCGGGCCAGGATGTAGCCGTCGACGAGGCGGCCCGCGAAACGGACGCGGACCCGAACGCCGGGTTGGGCGAGTTCGTCCAGTTCCGGGGGCACCAGGTAGTCGAAGTCGCGGTCCAGGTGCGCAGGCGACAACAGCGGGAGCACCCGTGCGATCGGATGTCCCGCTGTTATCGAATCGTGCGTTGCCATGACTGCGGCACCGGCGTCGGCGGAAGCCATGGCGGAGAGGTCCGTTGTGGGTTCGCGCACGCGGACCCCGATGTGCCTACAGTCCTACAGCCGCGCGCAACTTGTCGGCGCGGTCGGTGTGCTCCCAGGGCAGGTCGATGTCGGTGCGGCCGAAGTGGCCGTATGCGGCGGTCGGCGCGTAGATCGGCCGCAGCAGGTCGAGATCGCGAATGATCGCGCCGGGCCGCAGGTCGAAGACCTCGGTGATGGCCGTGGCAATGCGCGCCGGGTCGACCTTCTCGGTGCCGAAGGTCTCGACGAACAGACCGACCGGTGCGGCCTTACCGATGGCGTAGGCGACCTGAACCTCGACCCGGTCGGAAAGTCCGGCCGCGACGACATTCTTGGCAACCCAGCGCATGGCGTAGGCGGCCGAGCGGTCCACCTTCGACGGATCCTTACCGGAGAACGCGCCGCCACCGTGGCGGGCCATGCCACCGTAGGTGTCGACGATGATCTTGCGACCGGTCAGACCGGCATCACCCATCGGACCACCGAGCACGAACTTGCCGGTGGGGTTCACCAGCAGACGAATATTGGAGACATCCAGCGGCGCGGGCAGGTCGAGATCGGCGAGCACCGCGTCGACGACCTTCTCGCGGATATCGGGTGCCAGGAGGTTGTCCAGGTCGATATCGGCGGCGTGCTGGGTGGAGATCACCACCGTATCCAGGCGGACCGGGCGGTCGCCGTCATATTCGATGGTGACCTGAGTCTTGCCGTCGGGACGCAGGTACGGCAGCACACCGGACTTGCGAACCTCGGTCAGCCGACGCGAGAGGCGGTGCGCGAGCGCGATCGGCAGCGGCATCAGCTCGGGGGTGTCGGTGTTGGCGTAGCCGAACATCAGGCCCTGGTCACCGGCGCCCTGTCGTTCGATCTCGTCATGGGATCCGGCAGTGCGCGCCTCGTGCGAGGTGTCCACGCCCTGCGCGATATCCGGCGACTGCGCGCCGATCGCGATATTCACACCGCAGGAATTGCCGTCGAAACCCTTTGCGGACGAGTCGTATCCGATTTCCAGGACCTTTTCACGGACGATTTTGGGAATATCCGCATAGGCCGAAGTAGTGACCTCACCCGCCACGTGGACCTGACCGGTGGTCACGAGGGTTTCCACCGCGACCCGGCTACGCGGGTCTTCCGCGAGCAGGGCGTCGAGGATGGAATCGCTGATGGCGTCACAGATCTTGTCCGGATGACCTTCGGTCACGGACTCACTGGTGAAAAGGCGGCTGCCAGACGTGGGCACAGTTCTTCCCTCTCCCTCAACGGGTTACTCGTATCGAATTGCGACGGTAACGCGATGCGTCCACCACACAATCCTTCATCTCAGACTATTCCAAACCACCGACACGATGGAGCTGACGACAGGCAACTGTCTCAGACTATTGAATCCGTCAACGTGTCGGGCCGGGGCTCCAGCCTCCAACACGTCGACCAGTCCGGGTTGCGGTCGACCACCAGCCTAACCATGCATCGGCGGCGCTTCCACCAAATGTTTTCGGTGCAGGTATTTCCAAGCACCGCACCGGGTCTCAGCGCAGCAGCGGACCGAGCGCATCCAGCACCCGGCTGGCGAGCAACGCCTTCGACCCGTGATCGAGCGCCTGTTCGGTGCCGTCGGCGCCGAGTAGCCAGCCGTCGTTGGTATCGACCTCGAACGCCTTGCCCTCGCCGACCGCGTTGACGACCAGCAGATCGCAGCCTTTACGCGCCAGTTTGGCCCGCGCGTGCGTGAGCACATCGCCGTGCTCGTCACCGGTCTCGGCGGCGAAGCCGACGATCGCGGTTCCGGGCAGTTGGCCATCGCGGCGCGCCTGGACCAGCCCGGCGAGAATATCGTCGGTCCTGGTCAGCGGGATCATATCGGGCTCGTGTGCACCCTTTTTGATCTTGGCCGCGGCCACCGTTGTCGGCCGGAAATCGGCGACGGCGGCGGCCATGATCACCGCGTCCGCACCGAGCGCATGCTTCTCGACGGCGGTCTTGAGCTGTTCAGCGGTGGTGATGTGCACCAGATCGACGGCGGCGGGTGCGGCCATCTCGATCGTATTGCCCGCGATCAACGTCACGTGGGCACCGCGCTGCGCGGCGACCCGCGCCAGCGCGTAGCCCTGCTTGCCGGAGCTGCGATTGCCCAGGAAACGCACCGGATCCAGCGGTTCTCTGGTTCCGCCCGCGGTGATGACCACGCGGCGGCCCACCAGATCACGCGGGATGGCGTCGGCGCGTTCCAGCAGCAGCGTCGCGAGCCCGAAGATCTCCTCGGGCTCGGGCAACCGGCCGGGACCCGTGTCGGCGCCGGTCAACCGGCCCGACGCGGGTTCCATGACGATCGCACCGTGCGAGCGCAGCGCCGCGACATTGGCGACGGTGGCCGGATGCTCCCACATCTCGGTATGCATCGCGGGCGCGAACATCACCGGACATCGGGCCGTGAGCAGCGTGGCGGTGAGTAGATCGTCGGCGCGGCCGTGCGCGGCACGCGCCATCAGATCGGCGGTCGCCGGGGCGATGACCACTAGGTCCGCCTCCTGGCCCAACCGCACATGCGGCACCTCGGGTACATCGGTGAACACATCGGTGTGCACCGGGTTCCCGGACAGTGCCTCGAACGTTGCCTTGCCGACGAACTGCAGCGCCGACTCGGTGGGGATCACCCGCACCTGGTGCCCGGTTTCGGTGAACCGGCGCACGATCGAGCAAGCCTTATAAGCGGCGATTCCGCCGCCGACGCCGACGACGATCCGTGTGGTCACTACCCCTCCGGTGGGTGATCCCCGCCTGAGCGGGGAGTTCGACGAGCCTGCTATTCGCCTTCGGAGTGCTCGAGCAGGTCGGAGTGGATTTCCCGCATCGCGACCGAGAGCGGCTTTTCCTGCAGACCCGGCTCGACCAGCGGACCGACGTACTCGAGAATGCCGTCGCCGAGCTGGTTGTAGTAGTCATTGATCTGGCGGGCCCGCTTGGCCGCGTAGATCACCAGCGCGTACTTGGACGAGGTGCGCTCCAGCAACTCGTCGATCGGCGGGTTGGTGAGGCCGACCGGAGTGTCGTATGCGGGCGCGGGCTTGATGTCCGTACTGCTCACTTGTGTGGGCTCCTGCGGGGATCGGTTCTTCGGGCTGGGTTATTTCGAGCGTGTGCCTGTCACGAACTCGAATTTGTGCTAACGAACAACGATACCAACTGCTCACAGGCGCTGGTCACCTCGTCGTTCACTATGACGATGTCGAACTCGTCACAGGCCGCCAATTCGGTCCTGGCGGTATCCAACCTGCGTGCGATCACCTCGGGCGATTCGGTACCGCGCGAGGTCAGCCGGGATACCAATTCGTCCCAGCTGGGCGGGGCGAGGAAGACCAGCAGCGCCTCCGGGATGGCCTTGCGCACCGACCGCGCACCCTCGAGATCCACCTCGACGAGCACCGGCAGACCGGCCGCCATTGCGGTACGCACCGGTTCGGCTGGGGTGCCGGAGCGCTGAAGTCCCCCGTGGATATCGGCCCATTCGAGAAGTTCGCCCGCCTCGATCATGGCGTCGAACTCCGGCCGGGACACGAACCGGTAGTCGCGGCCGTCGACCTCCCCGGGCCGCGGGGCCCGGGTTGTCGCCGACACGCTGAAGACCAGTTGGGGAAGTCGCTCGCGGACGCAACGGACCACGGTCGACTTACCCACGGCCGAGGGGCCGACCAGTACAACCAGTCGACCCTTCCGCGTGTTTTCGACCACCTTGGTGGTCAGGCGAAGTCGAATCGGGCGAGCAGCGCCTTGCGCTGCCGATCACCCAGTCCGCGCAGCCGCCGGGTGGGGGCGATCTCCAGCTCGCTCATGATCTCCGCCGCCTTGACCTTGCCCACCTTGGGCAGGGCCTCCAGCAGAGCCGACACCTTCATCTTGCCGAGGATCTCGTCGGTTTCGGCGTCGGTGAGGACCTGCTTCAGGTCGGTGCCGCCACGCTTCAGGCGCTCCTTGAGCTCCGCCCGAGCACGGCGAGCGGCAGCCGCCTTCTCCAAAGCAGCGGCGCGCTGCTCGTCAGTCAGCTGGGGAAGGGCCACGGTTCCTCCGTCTCATCGTTCATTGCATCAACTCCTGCCGGTAACCCAGCAGTCCCAGCGACCGTACCCACGACGTTCTTCGATTGCGAACCCACCCCCCAGGTCAGCGCATGATTCGCCGATATCGTAGGGGTGGGCGCGGCGGGATGCGCACAGCGCGTCGATCGCTGCGGTGATCCTACCGCCGAAAGCTCGAAATGCCCCACGAGCAGGGGTTTTTCATCGATTCACTCGGTTAGCGGAGCGATAGCGGCGACAACCCGCACCGCGCCAGCAACCGGTCGCTCGTCCGACCTGGAAGTTTCTCGGATTTTTCCGCGTGTCGCGTTGTTCTTGCGCGTGTCGGACGCGCGAATCGACCGATTTCGAGTCTTCCGGCCCTACCAGCGATCGCTCGAAGAGTGGCACGGTGGGCATGAGCGGCACTCTGTGCCGTGCCAGCGCGGCCCGTGATCGATCAGAACGCCGGGTCGGCCATCGGTGTGCCAGATGGCGGGGAAAACGGCGCAGCGGGGCGCACAGCTGTTCGATATGACACGTCATCTCCGCTCAGCCGACACCCCCACCCCGGAAATGCAGAATGGACCGACGCCGAAGCGCCGGTCCACCGTCATCATTGCCGCGTTATCGCCGCAGGAAGGCGAACTCCTCCTGCAATGCGCTCGCCTTGGCACGCAGTGCCGATACGGACGGGCCGTGGCGCAGCACCTCGCGCGAGG
This sequence comes from Nocardia sp. NPDC004278, assembly GCF_053602975.1. Taxonomy (NCBI): domain Bacteria; kingdom Bacillati; phylum Actinomycetota; class Actinomycetes; order Mycobacteriales; family Nocardiaceae; genus Nocardia; species Nocardia sp. NPDC004278. The sequence continues at coordinate 280,727 of NZ_JBSGEQ010000005.1, read as the reverse complement.
CATTCGGCACAACCGCGTGCAGTTGCTGATCCGAGACCAGCTCACGCACGGTTTCCGGGCCGCCGCCCTGCGCGCCCACGCCCGGCATCAGGATCGGACCGTTGAGCGCCGCGAGGTCCGGCGCCTCGGTGAGTGTGGCTCCGAGCACAATGCCGACCGAACCGAACTCCTGCCCCGCATTGCACTGCGCCGCCGCGTCGACCATCGTCTGCGCCACCGTGCGACCGTCCGCCGCCAGCGCCCGTTGCACCTGCGCACCTTCGGGGTTCGAGGTGGCGGCGAGCACGAAGACACCGCGGCCGTTCGCCTGCGCCTGCGTCAAAGCCGGTGCGAGGGAACCGAATCCGAGATACGGCGAGACCGTCACCGCATCCGATCCGAGCGGGCCGTCGGCGAGCCAGGTGCGCGCGTAGGCGGCCATGGTGGAGCCGATATCGCCGCGTTTGGCGTCGGCCAGCACCAGGGTGCCCGAGGCGCGCAGCACCTCGATGGTGCGCTCCAGCACCGCGATGCCACCGGAACCGTAGGCCTCGAAAAAGGCGACCTGCGGTTTGATCAGCGCGACCTCACCGTCGAAGGCCTCGACGCAGATCTCGGCGAACTTCTCGACACCGTCGACATCGTCGGTGAGGCCCCAGGACTCGAGCAGGCCCGGATGCGGATCGATGCCGACGCACAGTGGCCCGAAATGCCGCATGGCGTGCTGCAATCGGGCACCGAATGTCTTCATCGCCGCACCTCCCTCGTCCGTCGCCGCCTCAGCCACGCAGCACCGAATGCAGTTCCTGCAGTGAGCGCACCCCGATGCCGCCGTTGATACTCGCCTCGATGCCCTGCACCGCGGCGGCCGCACCCTGCACCGTGGTGATGCACGGGATGTTCACGCCCACCGCAGCGGTGCGGATCTCGTAGCCGTCCACGCGCGGCCCGGAGTTGCCATAGGGGGTGTTGAACACCATGTCGACCTCACCGTCGCGGATCTGCTCCACAATGGTTGGCTGGTCGGCCGGACCGTCCTCGGAGTGCTTGCGCACCTGTTCGCAGGGAATTCCGTTGCGGCGCAGCATTTCCGCCGTGCCCTCGGTAGCCAGGATCCGGAAGCCGAGATCGTTGAGGCGCTTGACCGGGAACACCATCGCGCGCTTGTCCCGGTTGGCGATCGAGACGAAGACGGTGCCCTCGGTCGGCAGCGAACCGTAGGCCGCGGACTGGCTTTTGGCGAAGGCGGTGCCGAAATCGGCGTCGATGCCCATGACCTCACCGGTGGACTTCATTTCGGGCGAGAGCAGCGAATCCACACCGCTGCCGTCGGCCTTGCGGAACCGGTGGAACGGCAGTACCGCTTCCTTGACCGCGACCGGCGCGTCGAGCGGCACGTGGCCGCCATCGCCCTCGGCGGGCAGCATGCCCTCCTTGCGAAGTTCGGCGATGGTCGCGCCCATGGTGATCCGCGCGGCCGCCTTGGCCAGCGGCACCGCCGTGGCCTTGGATACGAACGGAACCGTCCGGCTCGCCCGCGGATTCGCCTCGAGCACGTAGAGCACATCGTCCTTGAGCGCGTACTGCACATTGAGCAGGCCCTTGACGCCGATGCCCTTGGCAAGCGCAATGGTGGAGCGGCGCACCGCCTCGATATCGCTGCGGCCCAAGGTGATCGGCGGCAGCGCGCAGGCGGAGTCGCCGGAGTGGATGCCCGCCTCTTCGATGTGCTCCATCACACCGCCGAGGTAGACCTCGTCACCGTCGCAGAGCGCGTCGACATCGATCTCGATGGCGTCTTCCAGGAAGCGATCGACCAGCACCGGATGTTCCGGGCTGAGCTCGGTGGCCCTGGAGATGTAGCCCTCCAGCGAGGCCTCGTCGTAGACGATCTCCATGCCACGCCCACCGAGCACATAGGACGGGCGCACCAGCACCGGGTAGCCGATGCTCGCGGCGATCTTCTTGGCCTGCGCGAAGGTGGTCGCGGTGCCGTACTTCGGCGCGGGCAGACCCGCGGCGACCAGCACATCGCCGAATTCGCCTCGGTCCTCGGCCAGGTCGATGGCGGCGGCACTGGTGCCGACCACCGGTACACCGGCGTCGGTGAGGCGCTGCGCCAGCCCGAGCGGGGTCTGCCCGCCGAGCTGCACGATCACACCGGCGACGGTGCCGGACTCGGTTTCGGCGTGGTAGACCTCGAGCACGTCCTCGAAGGTCAGTGGCTCGAAGTAGAGCCGATCGGCGGTGTCGTAGTCGGTGGAGACGGTCTCCGGATTGCAGTTGACCATCACCGTCTCGTACCCGGCCTGCGACAGCGTCTGCGCCGCGTGGACACACGAGTAGTCGAACTCGATGCCCTGACCGATGCGGTTCGGGCCCGAACCGAGGATGATCACCTTCTCGCGCTCGCGCTGCGGCGCGACCTCGGACTCGGCGGCGGGGTCGAGTTCGTAGGTCGAGTAGTGGTAAGGCGTCTTGGCTTCGAATTCGGCGGCGCAGGTGTCGACGGTCTTGAAGACCGGACGGATATCGAGCCGGTGACGCAGGGCGCGCACGCCGGTCTCGCCCGCCAATTCCGGTCGCAGCGCGGCGATCTGGCGATCGGAGAGGCCGTAGTGCTTGGCGCGGCGCAGCAGCGCTTCGTCGAGCACGGGTGCGTCGATGACCTCCCGGCGCAGTTCGACGAGCCCGGCCACTTCCGCGACGAACCAGGGGTCGATACCGGAAGCCTTGGCAACGTCCGCGATGCTGGCCCCCAGCCGCAGCGCACGCTCGACCTGGTAGATGCGTCCCTCGGTCGGGGTGCGCAGGTCTTCCAGGACGGCTTCGGTATCGGTCCACTTGCCGTCGTCCTGGGTCCAGAAGCCCGCGGCCTTGGTCTCCAGCGAGCGCAGCACCTTACCGAGCGCCTCGGCAAAGTTGCGGCCCAGCGACATGGCCTCGCCGACCGACTTCATGGTGGTGGTCAGCGTGGCATCGGCACCCGGGAACTTCTCGAACGCGAACCGCGGTGCCTTGACGACCACATAGTCCAGGGTCGGCTCGAAACAGGCCGGGGTTTCCTTGGTGATGTCGTTGACGATCTCGTCCAGGGTGTAGCCGATGGCCAGCTTGGCTGCGATCTTGGCGATCGGGAAACCCGTTGCCTTGGAAGCCAATGCGGACGAGCGCGAGACCCGCGGGTTCATCTCGATGACGATCAGGCGCCCGTCGGCCGGGTTCACCGCGAACTGGATATTGCAGCCGCCGGTGTCGACGCCGACCTCGCGCAGAATGTCGATGCCGAGGTCGCGCAGCCGCTGGTATTCGCGGTCGGTGAGGGTCATGGCCGGGGCGACGGTGACCGAGTCACCGGTGTGCACGCCCATCGGGTCCACATTCTCGATCGAGCAGACCACCACGACATTGTCGCGGCCGTCGCGCATCAGCTCGAGTTCGTATTCCTTCCAGCCCAGGATGGATTCCTCGATGAGCACATTCGCGGTGGGCGAGGCGGCCAGACCGCCGCCCGCGATGCGATCGAGGTCCTCATGGTTGTAGGCCATGCCCGAGCCGAGGCCGCCCATCGTGAACGACGGCCGCACGACCACCGGAAAGCCCAGTTCCGCAACGGTGTCGCGGACCTCTTCCATGGTGTGGCAGACCCGGGAACGCGCGCTCTCGCCGCCGACCTTGGCGACGATGTCCTTGAACTTCTGCCGGTCCTCACCGCGCTGGATGGCCTCGAAGTCGGCGCCGATCAGCTCGACGTTGTACTTCTGCAGCACACCGCGTTCGTGCAGGGCGACGGCCGTGTTCAGCGCGGTCTGCCCGCCCAGGGTGGCGAGAATGGCGTCGGGGCGCTCCTTTTCGATGACCTTCTCGACGAACTCCGGCGTAATCGGCTCCACATAGGTGGAATCGGCGAATTCCGGGTCGGTCATGATGGTCGCCGGGTTGGAGTTCACCAGCGATACCCGCAGGCCCTCGGCCCGCAGCACCCGGCACGCCTGGGTGCCGGAGTAGTCGAATTCGCAGGCCTGGCCGATGACGATCGGGCCAGAGCCGATCACCAGGATGTGCTTCAGATCCTCGCGGCGAGGCATCAGGCTCCTTCCATGAGACCGGCGAAACGGTCGAAGAGATAGGCGGCGTCATGGGGTCCGGCGGCGGCCTCCGGGTGGTACTGCACCGAGAACGCGCGGCCGTTCACCAGGCGGACGCCCTCGACAGTGCCGTCATTGGCGCAGATGTGGCTCACCTCGGCCTTGCCGAACGGGGTGTCGAATTGCTCGCCCCGCTCACCTTCCAGTGCGAAGCCGTGGTTCTGCGCGGTGATCGAGATCCGCCCGGTCCCGTGCTCGACAACCGGGATATTGATACCGCGGTGGCCGAACTTCATCTTGTAGGTCTTGCGGCCGAGGGCGCGGCCGAGGATCTGGTTGCCGAAGCAGATGCCGAACAGCGGCAGGCCCTGCTCCAGCACCCCCTGGGTGATCGCGACCGCACCGTCCTGGGTGGCCGGGTCACCGGGACCGTTGGACAGGAAGACGCCGTCCGGCTTCAGCTCCCGGATCTGGTCCAGGGTGACGGTCGAGGGCACCACGTGCACCCGCATGCCGCGCTGGGCGAACATGCGCGGCGTGTTGGTCTTGATGCCGAGATCGACCGCGACCACGGTGAAGCGCCGGTCACCGCTCGGTTCGATCGTGTACAGCGCGTCGGTGCTGACCTCTTCGGCCAGGTCGGCGCCGAGCATCGAGGGCTGGCCGTTGACGCGGGCCAGCAATTCATCGGCGTCGGCCAGCGCCGCGCCGGAGAAGATGCCCGCCTTCATCGAACCGCGGGTGCGCAGGTGGCGCACCAGCGCGCGGGTGTCGATGCCCGCGATGCCGACGACGTGCTGGCGGTCCAGCTGGTCCTGCAGGGTGCCGGTGGAGCGCCAGTTCGACGCGACCCGCGAGGCGTCGCGGACCGCGTATCCGGCGACCCAGATCTTGGCGGATTCGTCGTCCTCGTCGTTCCAGCCGGTATTGCCGATCTGCGGGGCCGCGGCCACCACGATCTGGCGGTGATAGCTGGGGTCGGTGAGGGTCTCCTGGTACCCGGTCATCGCGGTGCAGAACACCGCCTCACCGAGTGTTTCGCCAACAGCGCCGAAGGCCGTGCCGCGGAAAACCCGGCCGTCCTCGAGCACCAAAGCTGCCTGTTCTTGCCCTCCCGCCACCCGGCCACCGCCCCCCGTCGAATCGCTCCGCGATCCTGCATTCATTCGTCGTCTCCCGTCATCGCCCTGGCCCACGCCGGGTACACCGTCTTGTCGTCACCTCGGAAACCGGTATCTATCTCGGTTCCGGTCGGCAGCTTCCAGCGAATTACCAGCACTCCATCTTCCGTCATCACCTTGCCCGCATGTCCGCGTTCGGTCCGCACAGCCGTAATGGATTCCTGCGGAATCCACAGCACCGTCGCACCGTCGCGCTCGAGCAGAATCCCCCGTTCGAACCGCGTGAGTTCCGCCGTGGCCCGGAAACCCAAGTCGCCCACCGTGATCCGGTCCTGCCAGCTGGGCGCGATGGTGCTGCCGAGATACAGCCCGGTGGTCGGCTCGAGCACCTGAGCGCCGAGATCACCCGGCACATGCGGTAGTTCACCGATGCGTGCCACCTGGCGTGCGGCGCGGTTCTGCCAGCCGCGATACATCAGCCAGATGCACAGGGCGAACAGTACGAGCAGCCCGACCACCCACAGCGTTCTTTCCACTTACGGACCTCCCACCGCCTTGCCCTCACGGGCGGTTACCCGGCCTCGCAGCAACGTCGTTGTCACCCGAGCCGGGAACGTCATATCGTCGAACGGCGTGTTATTCGAAATGCTGGCGAGCTCGGCGGCCCGCACGGTCCAGGTCGTATCCGGATCGACCAGCGTGAGATTGGCCGGTTCGCCCACCTCGATCGGGCGACCGTGCCCGTCGAGTCCGACGATCTCGGCCGGACGCTCGCTCATCACCCGGGCGACGCCGCGCCAGTCCAGCAGGCCGGGTTCGACCATGGTCTGCACGATGATCGACAGCGCGGTCTCCAGGCCGAGCATGCCGGGGCGGGCGACGGCGAATTCGCAGCACTTGTCCTGTTCGGCATGCGGGGCATGGTCGGTGGCGACGCAGTCGACAATCCCCTCGGCCAGCGCCTGCCGCAGTGCGACGGTATCGGAGACCTCGCGCAGCGGCGGGTTCACCTTATTGACCGCGTCGTAGGTCTCCAGGCGCGAATCGTCGAGCAGCAGATGGTGCGGGGTGACCTCGGCGGTAATCGAAATGCCCTGCGCCTTGGCCCATTTCACCAGCTCGACGGTGCCAGCGGTGGAGGCGTGACAGATGTGCACGCGGGCGCCGGCGTCGCGGGCCAGCAATGCGTCGCGCGCGACGATCGACTCCTCCGCGGCGCGCGGCCAACCGGCCAGGCCGAGGCGGGCCGCGGTCGGACCCTCGTGTGCGACAGCGCCCTTGGTCAGGCGCGGCTCCTCGGCATGCTGGGCGATCAATACGCCGAGGGAGTTCGAGTACTCCAGCGCGCGGCGCATGAGCAGCGGGTCGTAGACGCAGTGGCCGTCATCGGAGAACATGCGCACCGCGCCGACTCCGGCGGCCATGGTGCCCATTTCGGCGAGTTGCTTACCTTCCAGGCCGACGGTGACCGCACCCACCGGATACACATCGACCAGGCCGATCTCCTGGCCGCGCCGCCACACGTGATCGGTGACGACCACCGAATCGGCCACCGGATTGGTATTGGCCATGGCGAAGACCGCGGTGTAACCGCCGAGTGCCGCTGCGGCGGAACCGGTTTCGATGGTCTCGGTGTCCTCGCGGCCCGGCTCGCGCAAATGGGTGTGCAGATCGACGAACCCGGGCAGCAAGATCTGGCCCTGCGCGTCGATGACCTCGGTGTCCTCGCCGGTGTCGAGATCGGTGCCGATGGCGGCGATCATGCCGTCGCGCACGAATACGTCGATCGGCTCGCCCTCGCCGTACGGCCGAACACCCTTCAGCAGCAGACTCATGCGGCAGCCTCCTGGGTACCGACCAGCAGCCGGAACAGCACGGCCATCCGCATATGCACTCCGTTCGTGACCTGTTGCAGGATCGCCGCCTGCGATGAATCCGCCACGGGCGAGGCGATTTCCATACCGCGCAGCATCGGGCCGGGATGCAGCACCACCGCGTCCGCGTCCAGCATCGCGAGCCTGCGCTCGGACAGGCCGTAGTTGACCGAGTATTCGCGGGCCGACGGGAAGAATCCGCCGTTCATCCGCTCCTGCTGCACCCGCAGCATGAGCACCGCATCCGCACCGGGCAATTCGGCGTCCAGGCTGTGTGCGATCCGCGCTGGCCAGGTTTCCGCGCCGACCGGCAGCAGCGTGCGCGGCGCGACCAGTACCACTTCTGCGCCGAGGGTGTTCAGCAGGAACACATTCGAGCGCGCGACCCGGCTGTGCAGAATATCGCCGACGATGACGACGCGCTTGCCCTCGATATCGCCGAGACGCTGCCGCAGGGTCAGCGCGTCGAGCAGTGCCTGAGTGGGGTGCTGATGGGTGCCGTCACCCGCATTGATGATCGCCGGACCGGAGCGGCCCTCGGCCGCGGCCCAGGCATCCATCCACCGCGCGATCTGGTGTGCGGCACCGGAAGCCGGATGCCGGACGATCAGCGCATCGGCACCGGCGGCATGCAGGGTGAGCGCGGTGTCACGCAGCGATTCGCCCTTGGAGACCGACGAGCTGCTGGCGCTGACATTGATCACGTCCGCGCTCATCCACTTGCCCGCGACCTCGAAGGACACTCGGGTGCGCGTCGAGTTCTCATAGAAGACGGTCATCACCGTGCGGCCGCGCAGGGTCGGCAGCTTCTTCACCTCGCGACCGAGCAGCGCCTGTTCGAAGCGTTCGGCCTCGTCGAGCAGTTCCGTGGCAGTGGCGCGGCTCAGGTCGGTCACCGTCAGCAGATGCTTCACGCCGCCACCTCCCGCACCACGCGACGACCGCGAATTCGCTGGTCGAGGCCGGGGTCGGATCCGGCGAGCCGGTTCACTGCGCTTCCTCCTGATGCAAGTAGACGCCGTCGCGGCCGTCGTGTTCGGTGAGCAGTACAGAGATGTCCTCGCTGCGGGAGGTCGGCACGTTCTTACCGACGAAATCCGCGCGGATGGGGAGTTCGCGATGACCGCGGTCGATGAGCACCGCGAGTTGGACGGCGCGGGGGCGGCCGAGATCACGCAGACCGTCGAGGGCGGAGCGAACGGTGCGGCCGGAGAAGAGCACGTCATCGACCAGCACGACCAGTGCGTCCTCGATACCGCCATCCGGGACGGAGGTGCGCTCCAGCGGTCGGTGCGGGCGGCTGCGCAGATCGTCGCGATAGAGGGTGATATCGAGCGAGCCCAGTGCCGGGCGTACGCCGGAGAATTCCTCGATCTTGTCGGTGAGCCGCGCGGCGAGCGTGGTGCCGCGGGTAGGAATGCCGATCAGCACCACGCGCGGTACGTCCGGCTCGCCCGAATCCAGCGCGGTCTTCTCGATGATCTGATGCGCGATGCGCGCGATGGTCCGGCCGACGTCGGAAGGAGACAACAGCTCACGTCCCGCGCTCACCCACTCCGGGGTGTGTCGCTGCGACGTTTCGGCAGCGCCGGACTTGGCGGCCCGTTCCTCGGGCACGGCCATGCCGACCTCCTTCCCCGCCTCACCGGACGGTCCGTTAAAGGATGTCTTACGGCATGCAGCCTAGCAGCGCCGATTACCCGGCTTTAACCAGGCATATCCCGCTGTGAGCGGGGCCACCCGAGCCCGGTGCGCCGGTCGCCCACACGTTTCGGATCCTTCGGGCATTCCGGACAGCGCGACGCAATCGACGCCGTTAAGGCTCACGCACCGCGACAACGACTCCGATCTCCGGATCGTGCAACGCCACGGGCCGGTCGAAGGCTGCGACCATATCGTCCCAACTGTGGAATTCGGTGCGCCAGCCGTGTTCGTCCAGCCAGGTTCTGGCATCGGCCCCGAGGCCGGTGCGCGGCCGGTCCACACCATCATCGCCACGGACCAGCCGTTTGAGTTCGGTATAGGGTCGGGCATTTTCGTCGACGGCGAAGCGGCTGACGCCGAAACGGCTTCCCGGAGCGGATAATTCGGTCAGTGTGGTGACCACGTGCAGCGCATATTCGTGGGTCAGATAGCCGAGGACGCCCTCATCCACCCAGTGCGTCGGCAGTTCCGGCCGAAACCCGTACTCACCGAGCAACTTTGCCCAGTCCTCGCGCAAATCGGTAGCCAGCACCGCGCGTTCGCAGCGCGGTACCGCCTGCGCCGCGGCGAGGACCGGCTCCTTGAATGCGAAAAGCTCCGGCAGATCGATCTCGAACACTCGCACGTCGGCGGGCAGCGGCATGCGAAATGCTCTGGTGTCCAGACCCGCGCCGATCAGCACGATTTGGCGTATCCCCTGTTCGATCGCCTCGGCGACCCGGTCATCGACGAGCCGGACACCGACCGTGCGGCCCTCGAAGAACGTCTCCGCGATCTCTTCGAGCCGCACCCAGCGCTCCGCGCCCCCGTCGACGTCGTCATAGGCGCGGCGCGCGGCATCCACGAACAACCGCGCGAACGGATCGTCGTACAGCCGGTCCGGCCGCGCGGATTCCTTGGCTCGGATCACCGCGACTCCGATCGCGGTCAACGCCACACCCGCCATCGGCACCTTCGGATGCGTTTCGGTCATTGGTATCTCCCAATAGTTAACTTGCCGCCCGGCTAGTAATCCGGATACAGCGAGGACGCTAGGCTTCTGCTAGCCGGTCGTCAAGCAAAAATGGGAAGGACGCCATGGACGGACGTCGCAGCGATACGCGCGAGCGAATTCGTTCGGTCGCAATGGAATTGTTCTCCGAGCGCGGCTATGAGAAGACATCCCTGCGCGAGATCGCCGACCGCCTCGGCGTCACCAAGGCCGCGCTCTACTACCACTTCCGCACCAAGGAAGACATCGTCGCCAGCCTCTCCGACGACCTGCGCCGCGGTATCGACGACATCGTGACCTGGGCCGAGAGCACACCATCCGGCCCGGATCGAGCCAATGAAATCCTCACCCGCTACGGCGCCCTCCTGCACGGCATCGGCCGCCCGATGGTGCGCTTCTGGCACGAAAACCAGCCCGCCTTCCGCCAGCTCGATTTCGGTTCCAGCATGCGCTACCAATTCCGCGTCCTCGCCGACCTCATGGCCGGTACCGACCGCCCAGCCCTCGCCGTCTTCCGGGCCCGCGAAGCCCTCCTCGCCATCAGCTGGAGCACCGCCATGATGGGCGATCTCCCGCTCACCGATGACGAGTGCTACACCGAAGCCGTCGATATCGCCAAGGACATCCTCACCAAGAACTGAATTGATGTCCATTTCTCGCTAGCACATATGTTCGAAGCGGCGTAGATTCGGCGGCATGTCGACACCGCTGCAAGGATCGCTGCTCGACGGATTCGGCGAGATCGCGGTCGGAAGCCTTACCGGCATTCGACGGACGATATTGACCCATGGGGCATGGGTGGATGTGCTGCCCGGGTGGTTGTCGGGGGCGGATGTGCTGTTCGAGCGGCTGGTAGCCGGGGTGTCATGGCAGGCGGAGCGGCGGCCGATGTACGACCGGGTGGTGGATGTGCCACGGCTGCTCCACTTCTACGAGGAGGGTGCGACGCTGCCGGACCCGTCACTGGACGAGGCGCGGGCGGCATTGAGTGCGCACTACCGCGACGAGCTCGGCGAGCCGTTCCGCACCGCGGGACTCTGCTACTACCGCGACGGGCGCGACAGCGTGGCCTGGCATGGCGATACTTTCGGACGCGGGGCGACCGACGACACCATGGTGGCCATCGTTTCGATCGGTGCGCCGCGAGCGCTACTGCTGCGACCGCGCGGGGGCGGCGCGAGCATTCGATATCAGGTCGGCCACGGCGATCTGCTGGTGATGGGCGGCTCGTGCCAGCGCACCTGGGAGCATGCGGTACCGAAGACGCGCAAGCCGACCGGCCCGCGGATCAGCATTCAATTCCGGCCGCGCGGCGTCCGCTGAGTGACGCGGCCGACGATTTGTTGACCTCAACCACGGTTGAGATCAGAAGCTGATCTGCATGAGCGCAAAGACAATTCAGCCGGTGGTCGAGGACAACACGGTCGACCACGCCGACGATATCGCCGCGATCGAGCAGATCATCGCCAATGTCCAGACCGCGTACAACACCAATGACGCCGAATTGATGACCGCCGACTTCACCGCCAATGCGGCGGTGGTCAATGCGGTCGGTGCCCTCATGGTCGGCAAAGATGCACTGCTCGAGGCGAATCGACAGGGACTGGCGGGATTCCTGAAGGATCAGTACGTCCGCTACGACGTCGCCGACATCGTCTTCCTGCGGCCCGACATCGCGATCGCGCACAAGGTCGCGCGTGCGACAACTGCCGATGGTGCACTGATCGATCTCGATCACGCCATGATCGCGTTGTACGTCCTGGTGCAGGAGAACGGTCGGTGGTGGACCGCGGCCAGGCAGAACACGCTGGTTCCGCAGGCGAAATAGCCGCACGGAAAGGGCAGCGGCGACGCTGCCCCTTCGCATGATCAGTTCGGCGCGAGCGGTTCCGCGGTAGTGCGTTGTTCAGGGGTCGGAAAACGACGTCGGCGAACGGTCGCGGCATGCGACCAGATCGCCCGCTGGACCTCCTCCGTCGGCGCGCGGCCGCCCCGCCGGGCCAGCACCTCGGCGCGGGCCTGGCGTGCGACATTCACATTCCGGCGATACTGCCGGAAGATCTGCACCTCACCATTGCGGTCTTCATCCAGGTACTCATAGTCCATGCCGTAGTACGCATAGGTGCCGAGCGTCGCGAGCATGGTCCCCCACGAACGCAGCTGAGCGGCTGCCCCGAAAATCGTCACCAGGCCGCCGATGCGATCGACCCGTTCCCATCCGGTGGGGATATCAATGAAATTCCAGTCCCGCTCCCCCGGCCCCTTCGCCCGCCACTCCCGCAGTTCGGCCACCGCGGCGTCCAGTCCGAAGCTCTGCCAGCGGACGGTCCCCTGCGAACCATCGCGGAACGGCAGCCGCCTGCGCAGGCCGATGGCTGCGGCGCGGGTGAATACGGTCAGATCCGAGGGCACCAGCACAATCGGATCCGAGGGCGCGGCATCGAACGGATTCGGATCCAGATGCGCCGGATCGATCACCACGAGCGTGCCCGGCCGTCGCTGATAGGCCAGCCCCCACAGCAGCCGGGCGAGCACCCGCGCACCGCGCCAATCGGAGAGCACATGCCAGGTGTCGTGAAAACGATTGGTGGCGAAGCGGAAATCGCTGCCGGGGCGCAGGCTCAGCACCGTGTACACGCGCCCATCGAGCACCATGGTGCGCCGATGCAGTTTCAACATATTGTCGGTGGCCGAACCCGGGCGCGGCCGTTTGTATTGCGCGGCCACGTTCACCTCCAGTCCGCCTCGCGTGCGTTCCAAGGAGACCACGGCCGCCCGCGAGCGGCAACGGATTATTTCGCGGGCAATCGAGATGAACAGTGTTCCAGAGCACAGCGCCGACCGGCCCGCCCCGATAGATTGGCGTTATGAGCAATCCTGGGGCGGGGGTTCTGGCCGTGATGCCGCTACATACGATCAGCGAGGTCTACGGCGAATCCGGACTGCGTGAACGACTCCTTTTCGAAATCGCCGAACTGTCCGACGCCGAGCGTCTCACCGCCGCGCTGGATCTGGCGACCGAACTGCATCGCGATGATCGTTACGGGCGTGAACCGTATTTGAGTCACCTATTGCGCGTCGCGATTCGTATCGTCAGCCATTACGAGGTGCGCGACCCGGACGTCATCGCGGCCGGACTGCTGCATGATTCGGTCGAGGATCATCCCGTGGAGCTGGCCGGAGCCCGGCCCGGCTCACCGACCGATGCCGCACTCGCCGAACTTTCCGCGCGATTCGGTGCCCGTGTCGCCGAACTCGTCGCCGCCGTCACCAATCCCGAACCGGATCCGGCTGTCGATCGGCACGAGCAATACCGGGAACACGTCGCGGCCAATCTTGATCGCGCGCCCTGGGCTCGCATCGTCAAACTCTCCGATTTCACCGATAACGGTGTCGGCATCCTGTATGCCGACAGTCCGGCAATGCGCAAACTCGCCACCAAATACCGCCCGCTCACCGATATCTATCGCGAACTCGTGACCCGCCAGGACACGCCGCTTGCCGAGCACGTCAAACGCCGAATCCTGCACCAGCTCGATAGCGCCGACGAACGTTTCGACGCCATCCTCGCGCGGGATCAGCGCTGACCATTTCGAGCGACCTGCAAGCAGTCGCTACGCTCCATTTCGAGCGACCTGCAAGCAGTCGCTACGCTCGCACCACCGATTCGACCAGTTGACGAACCGCCGCGAGCAGGCGACCGGTCTCCCCCGCACGCGCCAGTCGCGGCACCTGTTCACCGCCCAACGCGCCGAGCAGCAACCTGCCCACCACCTCGGCATCCAGATCCGGGCGGGCCTCCCGCAGCAGCGCGATGATATGCGCGTCCCAGAATTCGTGGATCTCGGCGGCCCGTGGATGCGGCGGGCCCTGTAGGTAGGCAACCGTCAACTCGATGTTGTCGGTCATCAATCGGACGAATGCCTCGAAGAAGGCCACCAGCCGCTCCCCGGCCGGCGCCCCTGGTCCCACCGGCGGCGGTCCGGTCCGCACGGCGTCCATCAGCGCGAATGTGCCCTCGGCGATCAGTTCGTGCAGCAATCCGGCGCGATTGCCGAAGCGATGGAAGATCGTGCCTTTGCCGACCCCGGCAGCGGCCGCGACCCGATCCATGGTGAGCGCGTCGGCACCGTGTTCGACGAGCAGCGCGGCGGTCGCGGCCAGTATCGCCTGCCGGTTCCGTGCGGCATCCGCGCGTTCCCTCGGACGTTCGTCGGTCATTCCACCACTTTCATTGACAAAGTTGACCGTCGGTCCATATTGTTTCAGAGACATCTGGACCGACAGTCAAGTTATGGAGTTATCGATGCAGGCAATCGTAATGACGGGCGTAGGCGGACCCGAGGTCCTGGTCGCCCAGGACGTCCCGGCACCGCATCCCGGCCCGGGCGAGCTGGTGATCCGCACCGAGGCGATACCGGTGCTGTTCCCGGAGACCAAACTGCGCTCGGGTGAGTTCCCGATGCCGGTCGACCCACCGGTGGTCTTCGGCTTCCAGGCCGCCGGTGTGGTCATCGAGGCCGGAGCCGGAGTCGATGCGGCATTGATCGGCCGACGCGTTGCGGTGGATACCGTCGGCTTCGGCTCCTACGCCGAATTCGTCTCCGCGCCAGCGTCTTCCGCTACCCCGATCCCCGACGGCTTGGCATCGGCCGATGCGGTCGCGGTCCTCATGAACGGTTCGGTGGCGCTGCCACTACTCGAGACTGCGGCACTCACCGGCACCGAAACCGTGCTGATCGAAGCCGCCGCAACGGGAGTCGGTAGCGCACTCACCCAGCTCGCCAAGGAGCGCGGCGCGGCACGCGTCATCGCAACCGCGGGTGGTCCCGAAAAGTGCGCACGGGCCAAGGAATTGGGGGCCGATGAGGTCATCGACCACAACGCTGCGGACTGGCCTACCCGACTGGCCGAAATCCTCGACAGCACAACGCTGGACGTCGTCTTCGATTCGATCGGCGGCGCCAGCGCCCTCGCCCTGCTCGATACCATGACCCCGCTGCGTGGCCGAATGCTCAGCTACGGTTGGCTTTCCGGCACTCCCGCCCAGGTCTCGGCCATGGATCTGATCACCCGCGGCCTCACCCTGACCGGTTGCGCCGGGCCGAACTGGCTCGCCGAAGTAGCGCGAGCCCGCCCCGCGGTCCTGAACCGAGCCGCCACCGGAACCCTCACTCCCCGTGTCGATTCGGTGCTACCACTCGACCAGGCGGCCAAGGCACACCAGCTCATCGAGGAGCGCTCCCCCATCGGCAAGATCATCCTGCAGCCCTGATTCCGGCGGGTTCGCGGGCACCGATCGTAGGGACAGATGCGTGAAATCGCCTGTGGCCTTGTACGTTTCCCATGATTCCGCGGAATTCACCGCATGCATCGCTGCACTGCGTGCATCCAATCGATGCCGCTGACGCGGGCCGTCAGGGCCGCCGAGCGAAGGCGGGTGCATGCTCGGGCAGTACGCCCCGGGCGATCAGGAACGGGGGGACGGTCCGCAGCACGGGGATTCGACGCAGTACCCGCACCGCTAAGGGGGCCCTGGCGGCATTGGCGGTATCGATTCGGCCGGATAGCGCGGGGCGAATCGCGAAGGCGTGCAGAAATCGTTGCATGCCCTGGGTAATGGATGTCGGGATGCTGCGGCGGCGCTGCACCTTGGCCAGGTCATGGGTTGTCACCGTGCCCGAAACCAATGGCGCGGCCAGGATTCTCGCGGTGGCGACGGCGTCCTGGACAGCGAGGTTGATACCCACGCCCCCCGCCGGGGACATCGCGTGGGCGGCGTCGCCGATACAGAGCAGGCCGTCGGTGTACCACTTGTCCAGGCGATCCAACTTCACTTCGAGCAGTTTCACATCGTCCCAGTCCCGCAGCGCATCAACCCGATCGCGCAGCCACGGCGCGGTGTCGGCCATGCTGCGCACGATATCGGCGACGGGACCGCGGCGGGCCACCGCATCACTGCCCTTGGCGATGAGGGTGGCGACCTGCCAGTAGTCGCCGCGGTCCAGCATGACCACGGCGCGTTCGGCGCTGAGCAGCGCGAGCAATCCGGCCGGGTCGATATCGGTGCGTGGCAGGCGGAACCACCACACATCCATCGGCGTCGGCCAGCGGTGCGACCGGAGCCCGGCCGCGGCGCGCAGCACCGAGTCGCGGCCATCGCAGGCCACTGTGAGATCGGCCCGGATCTCACCGGTGCCACCGTCGCGGGTCCGGTAGGCGACCCCGGCGATCCGATGACCCTCCCGAATCACTCCTGTCGCCTCGGTATTCATGCGCAGCAGGAAGGTCGGTTCGCTATCGGCCACCCGCGCCAACAGGTCGAGCAGATCCCACTGCGGCACCATCGCGATGTATTTGTATTTGCCGGGCAGGTGGTCGAGGCTGAACACGGCCTGCACCGAACCGCGGATCGGCAGTTGGATCGTATTCAGTTTGCGCGCAGGGAGTTTCGCGAATTCCTCCGCCAGCCCGAGTTCATCCAGCAGGTCCAGGGTTGTGGGATGTACGGTGTCGCCGCGGAAGTCGCGCAGGAAGTCCTTGTGCTTCTCCAGGACGGTCACGTCGATACCGGCGCGGGCCAGTAGGAGTCCGAGCACCATTCCGGCTGGACCGCCACCGACCACCAGACACGTCGTGCGCTCGGCCACGCGGGGCCTCCCTCCGTGCTTGCGCGCGCCGGACGGACATTCCGCGGGCGCGGATGTATCGGTTCCCTTGGCTCAGCTCCATGGTAGGCCGCGTGGTCGAGCGAAGGTCCGGAAATCGTCACCGCGCCAATCGAAACCCGCCGATAACAGCTGGTCAGCGGCGCAGGATGAAGAAGTAAGGTTCGCCCATCCCCCGCATGTCCATGACCCCGAGCAGCGTATCCGCAGCTACGCGCCGGAAGTGGTCGATGATCGGCAGGTGGTCGTAGACCATCGCGGCACTCACCACACCGCGGTACTCGATATCGCGCAAACGCGCTGCGGGCCTGCGTGTTCGGATTGCCGGACCGATCACCGGCAATAACTTCCGTACCGCCTCGACACCCGCGACCGGCACCTTGCCGGCCAGGCCGAGGGGGACCCGGCGCGGATCGACGGCGAAGATATTTCCCGATGCGTCAGTGAACAGCAGCGGATGCACCGAATCCGGATCGTCGAACTGTTTGCCGTACCAGCCCGAGGCGACGAGCACTCCGGCGAACGGATGTCCGGTATCGAGTTCCTCGCCCCGCCAGCGCCCGAGCGTGACCTCTGCGACCCTGGCCGCGGGCAAACGATCGAACAGCTCCCACGCATGCTCCGCGGTGCACCGACCACCGAGCAGTTCCGCCAGCTCGACAACTGCTGACCCCGCGTCTCCCATCTCGGCCATCTCCAACCCTCTCACCGACCGAAACATTGCAAGAGAAACCCTATCTGTCTCTCAAAGACTCGGTACGACCGCCACCCCAGACCGAATCCTCACCCGGGAAGGCGGCAGGTCCAGCCTCAGAAGGGCGCGTCGGCCGCGATCTGCCCGACCTCCGGCAGATAGGGGTCGAGTTCCCCGGATTCGAAGCGCGACATACCGATGACATGCCAGAACTGTCCGGCGGTATTGCCTTCGAACTTGTAGCGACCATCCGGCGCGAGCGCCGCCCATCCTTCGGCCAGACCGAGCAGAATCGCCCGGATCGACGGCACGACGCCGACATCATCCTGCGGACGCGACCACACGATAATGTTCCCGTCATCGCCACCACTGGCCAATACCCGGCCGGACGGGTCGAAGCTCAGCGACCAGACCCGACGCTTATGTCCTTCGAGCGTATGCAGATGACGTCCGGATGCCATATCCCACAGTCGGACGACCAGATCGTCGCCGCCGGTGGCCAAGGTGCCGGTGTGCGGGTCGACCACGGCGGTCCACAGTCGGCCGGTGTGCCGGGTCAGGGTGTGCAGCGCGTCGCCGGATTCGACATCCCAGATGCGGGCCGTGGTGTCCCACGAGACGCTGGCCACCCGACCGTCGTGGAAGGCGACCGCATACACCCGGTCCCGGTGTCCGCGCAGCGCCCGCAGGAACCGGCCGGAGCGCACATCCCACAGCCGCACGACGGAATCGTCACAGCCGGTGGCCATCAGCGTGCCGTCGGCACTGAATGCGATCGAGCGCACCCGCCCGCGATGTTCGGCGCAGACGGCGTGCAGCGCACCGGTGGTGCGCACCCAGATGATCACCGTATCGTCGTCGTTGGCGGTGGCCACGAAGTCGCCGGTGGGGTCGAAGGCAATCGCCCAGATCGGCGCGGATTCGACAGTGATGTGCCGCTCGTACAGGTCGGTATCGAGATTGAACAGGCTGAGCCGTCCGTCGTTGCCGACCATGCCGAGCTGCTGCGGCCGCACCGCGCTGAATACCGCCGATTCGAAGGTGAGCAGGCGATCCTCGCTACCGATCAGCCTGCGGACCAGCCGACCGGTCACCGGGTCCCAGAGCCGCACCACACCGTCGTTGCCGACTCCGGCGAGCAGTGTGCCGTCGGTGTTGAAGGTGACGGTGCGGACCTGGCGGCCGTGACCGGTCAGGGTGTGTTTGCAGGTGCCGGTGACCGGATCCCAGAGTCGGGTGGTGAATTGGTCATCGGTAATGGCCAGTTGGGCGCCGTCCGGGCGGAAGGCGAACGGCCAGATCGAGCCGGTGTGTGCGGTGAGCCGGTGCCGCAGTTCCCCGCTCGCGCTGACGCGCAGGCACACCAGCCCAGCGCTGTCGCCCGAGGCCAACAGTTCGCCGGACGGATCGAAGGCCAGCCAGTAGATGGCCGCATTGTGGTCGGTCAGCGCCTGTCGTTCGACACCGGTGTTGGCATCCCACAGCCGCAGTCCGCCATCGGTATCCCCGCTCGCCAGGATCGGCAGATTCGGATGGAAGGTCACGGTGTATACCCGTCCGGTGTGACCGGGCAGATCGCGAATCTTGCGGCAGCTCAGCGGATCCCAGAGCGCCAGGGCGCCGTCGACGCCGCCGACCGCGAGGAGCTCACCGGTCGGGTTGAACGCGACCCGGAACACCGAGCCGGAGGCACCGCTGAATTGGCCGCTTTCCCTACCGGTTTCGATATCCCACAGCCGTACGGTCCCGTCTCGGTAGGCGGCCGCGACCGATGGTCCGTGAATCGCCAGGCTGTAGATCAGTTCTTGGTCACTCGCGGCGGGGCGGCATTCGTGGCGGAGTTCGCCGCTGGGCAGTGTCCAGAGGCGAAGCACCCCTTCGGCGTCGCCGGTGGCCAGCAGATCACCGGCGGGGCTGAGTACCACGGGCCATGGCCAGTTCTTGTGCCCCTGCAGAATTCGGCGCAGTTCACCGGTGGCGGCATCCCAGATGGCGACGGTGCCGTCACCTGACCCCGTGATCAGCACCGTCTCGGTGAAGGCCACCGCGAAGGCTCTGGCCCGATGTGTCTGCAGCGTGCGCAGCGGTCTACCGGTCTCGCTATCGCAGATGAGCACGCCGCCGTCATCGCTGCCGATGGCGAGGGTGCCGCCGTCCGGATTGTAGGCGACCGGCTGCGGCAGTCTGCCGTGTCTGGCGTGGAAGCCGTGCCGGACTCCGATTGCGGCCGGGGCGAATTCGGTCTGTGCCGCAGCCCCGGGCACCCAGGCCGCGCCGCGCAGATCGGTGCCACTGGGGGTGCCGGTGACATCGATCAGGGCGGCGCGGGTCCACCGGCTGCCGCTCGCCCGCGACCCGGTCAGATCGGTGTGCACCAGTCGCGCACGGGTCAGATCGGCCTCGCCGAGATCCGCGCCGACCAGGCTGGCCTCGTCGAGCCGGGCGCCGACCAGTCGCGTACCGTGCAATACGGCGCGGTCCAGGCTGGTGCCGACCAACCGGGCGCCGGTGAGGTCGGCTCCGGTGAGATCGACATCGCGCAGATCCCGGTAAGACAGATCTTCCCCTACCAGGCTCGCACCGCGCAGGTCCGCGGTCGGTGCGGTGCGCAGCCTGGTTGTCGCCCGAATGGCATTGGTGCGCGAGACATCATCGACCGCCTGGTCCGCAAGCACACCTTCGGCCCACGCGCGCAATGCCCGGTTGTCGGCGAGATCGCAGAGGAAGTCGATCGAAAGTTGCGATAGCGGCGCTTGGGCGAGCTGTACGGGCGCTGCGGTTCCGACCTCGAACTGTTCGGCAATGTGGTTGGCCACCAACCATTCCATTACCGAGGAATGGATGAAGCCGAACAGGTTGTCCTCGGTGCGAACCAGCAGACTGCCGGAGCCGATGGCATGCGCCGACTGCTGCACCGACAGGCGCGTCGACCCGGTCAGTTCGGCCAAACCCGCCGCCACCTCGGTCAATTCGGATAGCCGCAGATACGGTTCGGCGGTCTCCCAGATGCGCAGTGCGAATGCGGTCACCCCCAGCCACAATTCGTGCAGGCGCAGCCCGGGCAGTGCGCCGGCGACGCCCGCGGTCCGGTCGGCCTCATAGGTCAGCCAGGATTCCAGGATCTCCCGGTACAGCCCGGCCGGACCCACCGCCTGCTTGGCGCCCGCGGCCGCGCGCAGCCGCCGTTCGTCCAGATCGGCGATGAAGCCGAGCATTCTCGGATTCTGTGCGAGTCCGAGCAGATCTTCGATACCGGTGATCAACCCCATTCGGGCATCCGCGCGGCGCACATCGCCGCCGTAGCGGTTGGTCAGGAAGGCGTGGATCTGCGCGGGGGCGAAGTCCTCGATGCTGACGATGCGTCGATCCTGGAGCAGCCCGACCCTTTCGCCGAGCGCGGTGAGCACCTGGGCGCGGGATTCGAAGTGCTGGGTCCGGCTCGCCACAATGATCTTCGCCTTGCCGACCGCGGCTTGCAGCAGGGTCTCCAGATGGTCGGCGGCGAAGTCGTAGCTGATCCGGGTGACGAGTTCGTCGAAACCGTCGAACAGCAGCACCACGCGGCCCTCGCGCAGCATGTAGTGCAGCGCCTTGAGATCGATCCGATCCTCACCGTGGTTGGCCAGATGTGCGGCGACCAGACCGTCCACCGAATGCGTTTTGTCCAGTGCACGCAGATCGATGAGGATCGGGATCAGCGCGGGCATGGTTTCGGTGATGCGCCGGGCCAATTCGCGCAGCGCGAAGGTTTTGCCGCGGCCGAAATCGCCGAGTACCAGGATGAATCTGCCGTGGTCGGCGGCGACCACCTTCATCAGTTCACCGACCAGATCGTCACGGATCAGTTGGTCACCGTGTTCCAGGATCCGGAAGCGTTGCGGCACATACAGATCCGGCGGATAGGTGCGATCGCTACGCAACCGCGCGGCCTGATGGGTGAGATAGTCGTCCAGATCGAGCAGGCCCTGGAATTCGGTGAAGCTACGCACCCGCAGACCGTGGCTGGCGGCCTCCTCACGCAGTGAACGCGGCGGCGCCGCACCGCGATAGACGAGTTCGGAACCGTATTCCGGATCGTGGCCGAGGAAGTCCTCCACCACCTGCCGCGTCATATCGCCGACGTGCACACCGATGCGCCACTGGGCGATGACCTCGTCGTACTCCCTGGTAATGAGCAGATGCGGCGGCTCCACCTCGACGCGGCGGATTTTCGCACCGGGATAACGGGTTTCGCATACCTCGGCGACGCGCTCGAGCAGCCGCCCGTGCGGGTCGACCGCCGGTGCCTCGGCGGGCGGTTCGGGGAGTTCGGGCTCGTCCGGACCGAGGAGTTCGGGTTGTTTGGCCGTTGGCAGCGCAGCCGTGGTCTTCAACCAGTCCAGCTCGAGTTGCCCGGTCGTATCACCCCGTCCGGAGAACCGGGCCAGTCCCGCGGCGGTGAGCTGGATGATCTCATCGCGGCCCGGCGCGGCGGCGGGCAGCACGGGTAGTGTGCCGTCGAGCCGATCCAGATGCGGCCCACCGGGTCCCGGGCCGTGCACCAGCAGATTCAACCGGCTGCCGAGCAGCCGCGACAGGGTGTCGGCGTCGCGCAGCAGATCCGGATCATGCACGGGCGTACCAGCACCGGGCAGCGGATCGTGCCGGATGACGCCCAGGCGCAGCCATCCGTTCTCCTCGAACGGGCGCAGCCGCTCGGCAAACCACGCCGCCTGGGGTTCCCCGATCCGGCCGTAATCGTCCTCGGGCAGATGGGTTGCGGCCATGGTGGAATTCAATCCGGCCACCACGACACGCAATTCGGGAATCGGGAACAGCGTCCACGGCTGTCCGACATCGAAGACGAGGTGATCCAGCCCCTGATACAGCGCGGCGAACATCCGCGCGTACTGCTCCAGCTTCGGGAAGTACGGCGGCTGCGGCTTGCGATCGCGGGCCTCGCAGCCCAGGAAGTACGCGTGGCAGGCGGGTTTGGATACATCGTGATTGCCGGGCACCACGATCAGCCGATCCGGACCGAGACCGAGTAGCGTGCGCAGTCCGCTCAGAAAGGTCAGCGCCTCGTCGACCTCGCGCGGACGGCCGGATTCGGTCATATCGCCCGAGACCACGATCAGATCCGGCTTGGTCACCCCCTGATTCACCAGATGGGTGACATTTGCGTGGATGCGCGCCTGCAATTCGGCCGCGGTGCTCGGCTCGTCCGGACCGAGCAGGCCGCGACCGAATCGTGGTCCCGCCACATGCAGCACCGATATGCCGGTGCGCTGCTCGTCGCGCTGCGCGGCACCGGGAAAGGCCGGAGCCGACACCGGCGTGCGGCGGCGCAGCACGGATTCAACAGTGTCCGAAAGGGTTTCGGCGGCGAACCGGTCCGGCCCATGGCCAGGGCCATCATGCGGAAAGCCCGGTTCCGACGGCGGCTTGGCCCGCCCCGCGAGTAGATGTCCGACCCGCTCCAGCAGGATTCGGCGCGCCTCATCGGCGCTGGGCACCCGTACCAGATCGAGATAGGTGATGGTGGCGAGCAGGCCCTCCAGCGCGCATTCGGCGATGCGCACCGGCATCAGCTTGCCCGGATCGGTTCGGTAGGCCGCCTGCCATTCCATGGTTCCGTAGTACGAACCGAGATAGTTCTCCGACAGCACGACCAGCACCACCGCCGATTCGCGCACGCCGCGATCCATAAAATCGATGAAGTTCGTGCCCGGTACAAAATCCCAGGCCTGGATGAGGGTGGTGTAGCCAGCGCTCTCCAACTGCCAGGCCAACCAGGTGGCCCAACGCTCGTCGGCCGGTGAATAGCTGATGAAGAAGTCCCGCCGCCCGCCCGAAGTCACAGCATCAGTATGCCCCGAGGGGTCGCCACACCAAACGGAAGAAGATCAATGCGAAGTGAGGCGAATAGAGAAGTGCCCCAGCCGATATGCTGCATGATGGGGCGTGTGTCCGAACAGGTCGATTCCACTGCGGAGAACCCGCCGTCGAGTGCCCTGACGTCCGCACCGGCGCCCAGATGGGGGCTGAGCACGCTGGATCGGGTCCGGCTCGGATTGTTCGCGGCCGGGCTGCTGTGTGTGGCAACCGGGTTGCTGCCGCGGGCCGAGGCCGCCGACAATATGCGCCGGATCGGGCCACTGCTGCTGTTCCTGTGCAGTGTGATTATTCTCGCAGAGCTCACCCGACAGGCGAAGGTCTTCGATGTGATCGCCCACCGGCTGGCCATTCTGGGCCGGGGCTACTATCCGGCGCTGTTCCTGCTCTGTGTGCTCTTCGCAGCGGCGACCACCACCCTGCTCAATCTCGATACCACTGCCGTCCTGCTCACCCCGGTTATGCTCGCGCTGGCCACACCGGCCCGCATTCCGCCGCTGCCCTTGGCAATGACCACGCTCTGGCTGGCCAATACGGCGAGTCTGCTGCTGCCGGTCTCCAATCTCACCAATCTCCTCGCCGCCGATCGAGTCGCGTTGCGCGCCACCGATTTCGCGGCGCGAATGTGGGCGCCGCAGTTGGTATCGATCATCGCGACGATGGTGTGCCTATGGATCTGGTATTGGCGGCGCGGTCGACGCGAGACCGACCGATACGTACCGCCGGAGCCGATCCGCCCGGAGAACGCCAGTGAGCGCACGCTGCTCTATACGACGGCGGGCGCATGTCTGCTTTTCATCCTGGCCATACCGTTCGTGGGTGACCGGATCGGTATCGCTGCCACCCTCGCCGCCGCCATCGCGGTGGCGGCCTTCGCGATCCTGGACCGATCCTCGTTGCGCTGGTCGCTGATCCCCTGGCAACTCCTGGTTTTCGTGGTCGGACTGTTCCTGCTGGTGCCGACGCTGAGCCGATTCGGTCTCGCCGATGCGATGCGCGCGCTCATCGGTGACGACTCCGGCACTGTCGGGGCCTTCCGCGCGGCCGGGGCCGGGGCCGGACTATCCAATGTCGCCAATAATCTTCCGGCCTATACGGCCGGTGAGGCAGTCATTCCCGAAAATCGTGGGGACCAGTTACTCGGCTTGTTGATCGGCACGAATATCGGGCCGATTGTGACGCCGTGGGCGTCGCTGGCCACACTGCTGTGTCTGGAGTTCTGCCGGAAGCACGGGGTGCGGGTGCCGATGCTGCGGTTCGTGCTCACCGGCCTCGGGCTGGCAGTGGTCGCGACGGCAGGAGCGGTCGCGGCACTACTCGTGACTGGATAGGCGCACTTCACCTCAGCCCGGCAGACCGGTGACGATGACGTCGGCTGCCGACTTGACCAGTAGCGTCAGCTCCGGGAGCATTTCGCCGCTCGCGGCAATGAAGTTCACCTCACCGATGGGCAGATCGAGGCAATCATCGAGCGGTGCGCCGTCGAAATCGGTAAGGTGCAGGCCGGATTCGCGGGCAAGCAAGGTTCCGGCCGGGAGATCGACGAAACCGGCGCGATAGCCGACGAAGCCGTCGATATCGCCGCGCGCGAGCATGACCCAGCACAACAGCGGCGACCAGAGTTGGATCAGGCGGCGCGAGCCGGATTCCAGGGAAAGACGCAGGGCACGTGCGGCCGCATCGGCGCGACCCACCGGATACCCCTGCAACCAGGCCAGGGTCGGCGCGGATGCGCTGGCCCGATGTGCCGGGCGGCGCACCGGGCCGCCGGGCCCGATCGCGCCGCCGCCGCGCACGGCCGACCAGGTGCGGTCCGAGACCGGCTCGTGAATTACGCCGAGCACCGGGATTCCGTTGTGGCACAGGGCGATACCAACAGTGCAGACCGGCAGGCCGATGGCGATGTTATTGGTGCCGTCCAGCGGATCGACGACCCAGCACCAGACATCGTCCACCCCATCGAGACCCGACTCCTCGGCCAGGATGCGGTGATCGGGAAAGGCCCGACGGATATGGCCGACAATGAGATGTTCGGCGCGTACATCCAGATCAGTGACCAGATCACCGGCCGCATCCTTGACCCGCACGGTCAGCGATCCGGCCAGACCCGCACGAATCGCCCGACCCGCCTCGACCGCCGCCTCGACCGCGACCGACCGCGCGAGCGCGAGGATCGCCTCCGGCGGCTTTTCGCGCAATGCTCCGACCCGGACCGCATCGGCCCGATTCACCTGGGGGACAGCCAGATTCATCACGTCGCTCGCTCGCATCGGTCCTCCAGCTGCTCCGGCAGGGTACTCAGATGATCCAGCACGGTCTCGGCGGCCTGCCGGATTTCGGTTGTGGTGCACGCGGTTCGGTGCACCCAGTGGTCGGCGGTGGCGAGGCCACCGAGCGATCGGTCCGGTCGGCCGGGTCGAGCCTCGCCGAGCACGACGGTGGCCGCCTCGCCCGGTACGTCGGAGACGTGAAATACCCCGTGCGGCAACGTGTATACCTCGCCCGAGTGGAAGTGCTCGGTCGATCGGGTACGACAGGTGACCAGTTGCGCGGTCGCGCGCACCACGTCACCATCGGCGGCACTGTGGATTTCGAATATCCGGTGCGTCGGCCGATCCGTAGCGCCTGTTACGTCGAGAATCTGGTTGCCGACCCGGCCGTACAGCACCGCGCTCAGCAGATCCCAACTGTGCGCGTGCATCGGCGAAGTCGTCGGCTCGGCGCGCAGCCCCGCGGTCCAGACGTGCACGCAGACGCCGCGACCGCCGCCACGCCAGACCGGAAAGCACAGGAACCCCAACGGATGTCGGACCGGGCCGACCTCGACGCGACCGCCCAGCACACCGGTCATCAGGTCGTGGGTCCAGCGGCGCACGGTGCCGTTTGCGACCGCGCGCCGCTCGCTCGACGCGATGCGCCCCGCCGCGTCGGAGCCGATCAGCGTTAGGAGACGCTCGTAGTCGTTCATTCAGTACGGATTCCTCGGCTGTAGCGCGCGGCGCACAATATCGGCGACATCGCGATCGGTGTAGGAGGCCGGCAGTGCGAGACCGAGCGCATCGAACAGCCCGCGGGTCTGATCGACGGACGGCTCATCGGCCAGCGGCAGCTCCTCGCTGCGGCTGAGCGGCACCTGCCTGGCCTGCTTGAAACTGGCCACCAGTTCGCGGTTGAAGTCCCGGTAGTAGGGCTTGTCCCGTTCGAACATCAGGGCCGGGGTGTTCGGATTGTCCTGGGTGACAATGACGCAACTCGATGACAGGTCCCAGCGGAAGGTCGTCATCACCGTCGACAGACCGACATCGATGGTCAGGAAGGTGAAGCGCTGCCGGTACCAGCAGGCGGCGAGCACCGTCGCGAAGGACTCCTTGCGAGTGCGTTCGGTGGTCCACAGTTCGCCGGTGCGGTCGGCCTCCGGGACCAGCGACGAGCGGAATTGCGCATAGGTCTTGCACAGCTGCTCATTGGTCGGATCGAGGACCTCGACCTGAATCCGCAGCGGACGCTGTTCGCGGCGGGCGTTTTCGACGCATTCGCGCAGTGTGACGGCCCGCAGATAGGTTCCGGTGCCGCCTTTGAACAGCCACTGTTCGGTACCGCGCCGCGCGAGGGTATGCGCGTGCCCGATCTCCGGACCGTACAGCAGCTGCACCGAATTCGAATCCCGAATTGCCTTGGCCGACAGGTGCCGATCACGCAGCAGCGTGGTGGCCAGCAGACCGAGCACCAGCAGGATGACGGCGTTGATCAGATCCGCATCGAAGAATCCGATATCGATCAGCGAGATCACACCGAAGATGACCGCCAGAACCAAGGCGACGAGACCGTCGATATTGTTCCGCAGCCAGATCAGCACCCGTGCCATAGGTTTCGGCCTCCCCTGGGGTTTCCACCCAGGATAGGTGCACCAGTGTCGACACAGCGAGCGAACCGTCAAGTCCCGCTGGCGGACCGGTGCGTCGACACGGCGTCCAGTCGCGCGGTGAGGAGTCGGCGGGCTCGGTCGTAGGGGGTCGATTCGCCGAACAGCAGCGCGTCCTGGGCCGCGGTGCGTGCGATGGCGTCGAGTTCGAAGGCGAGGTCGGCGGGCTCGTTATCGGCGGCGATCTCACCGAGGTCGACGGCCTCGGCGACGGTGGTTTCATAGAGCCGCAACCAGTCTCGCCGCGATGCGGCCACGGCGTCGTGCACCCGGCCCGGACGGGCATCGAATTCCGCGACGGCGGACAGGAAGAAGCAGCCACCGCTGAAGTACGGCTTGGCGGCATAGTCCAGCCAGGACTCGGCCAGCGCACGGACGCGGCGGATACCAGCGGGTGCGCGTCGCGCGGGCTTCACCACATGTGCGACGAAGACCTCGACGGCCGCGCGGACGGTGGCGAGCTGGAGTTCCTCCTTCGAGCCGAAGTGCGCGAAGACGCCGCTCTTGCTGAGGTCGAGTTCGGTTGCCAGGCGCCGCACGGACAGGCTTTCCAGGCCCTCCACCGAGGCAATATCCATGGCGCGGTCGAGGATGACGCGGCGGGATCGCTCACCGCGCTCCAAACGCTTGTCGACCTTGGTCTCGACGGTCATCGGTACCTGCTTTCGTCCGAGGTCGAGCATAGTCGACGGACGGTTGTCCTCATTGTTTTGCACCGAATTATCTCGATCATCCTGTCATTCGTCGGGTGTTGACAGACAACTGCCGACACAAGTAATAGTACGACTGTCCACATAGTTCACCGCAGCCACAAGCAAGCGCCGCCAATCGGCAGCATTCACCACTATCGGAGAGGCGGATTGCAGTGCAGATTTGGCACAGAATCGGCAGATCTGCGGACACATCGGCCGCTCGAAAACTTGGGACGAGCGTCCACTTTGTTCAGATGAGAGGACAGATCATGCGCGCTATTCAGCAGGAGCACTGGGGTGGGCCCGAAACCATGCGACTCGTGGATATCGCGCGGCCAAGACCCCTGTACACCGAAGTGCTGGTGAAAGTCATTGCGGCGGGGGTGAATCCGGTCGACTGCTTCAGCAGGGAAGGGCGGGCGTACGCCGATGTACGGACGCTGCCCTTCGTCAACGGCTGGGATGTCGCCGGAATCGTCGAGGAGGTCGGCTACGGCGTGACCCGGTTCCGGCCCGGCGACCGGGTGTACGGCATGCCGTGGTTTCCGCGCGCGGCGGGCGCCTACGCGGAGTATGTGACCGCACCGTCGCACCAATTCGCCCGCATGCCAACGGGTTCGAGTTTCACCGAGGCGGCGGCACTGCCATTGGCCGCGCTCACGGCCTGGCAGATGCTCGTCGACATCGCGAAAGTCGCTCCCGGACAGCGCGTTCTGATATCCGCCGCGGCAGGCGGGGTCGGCCACCTCGCCGTGCAGATCGCAAAGTCGTTCGGGGCCCATGTGATCGGCACCGCGCGCTCGGCCAAGCACGACTTCCTCGCCGAACTCGGCGCCGACGAGACCATCGACTACACGACGACCGATATCGCCGCCACGGTCCGCGATGTCGATATCGTGATCCAGATGTACGGCGGCGATCCGGCGCTGCGCATGCTCGAAACCTTGCGTCCCGGTGGCATTCTCGTCAACGGACAGGCGGCATGGACACCCGGAATGTACGAGCGCGCGGCCGAACTCGGCGTGCGCGCCAGCACCTTCCTGGTGGAACCCGACCGCGCGGACCTCGAATCACTGACCGATCTGGTCGAAAAGAAACAACTGCGCCCACACGTCGAAACGGTGCTGCCGCTCGAACAGGTGGCCGAGGCACACCGACTGATCGAACAGGGCCGAACCACAGGGAAGATCGTGCTCACCGTTGCCGAGTGACCCAGGCCACACCACGGCTCCTTGACCTCGAGTGCAGTTGAGGAACCAAGATCGATCCGTGCCCAGGTTCGCCGAATGCGGCGCACGTCGAAGCGCGCCGCCGAGCCCGGCACACCCGAATCCGCGAGCCGGTCAGCGTCGATGACTCGCGGTTCGCTCCCACTGGACCAGTACACCCACCAGTGGGAGCGCGGGTGGGCGCAGCCCATGCATAGCCTGAAATGCCAACAGCCGCACACCATTTCGGTGCGCGGCTGCGCGCGTGACGATCAAGCGGAGATGGCGATCTCCCACTCGTACACGGTGAGTTCCGACGACCCGGTGGTGTGCACCGGGTCGGTGAACGCGATCTCGCGGGCGGCTTCCAGACTTTCGGCGCGGATCACGTAGGCACCGCCGGTGCCGTCGGTGAACCGTCCGCTCTCCACCAACTGCCCACGCTCCAACAGCTCGTTCAAAAACTGCCGGTGCGGTTCGATGGCGGCCGGGTCGAAAGATGGTTTGCGCATCGCCATGACCAGGTACTTATTGGTCACGCCTGCGGCTCCGGACGCGGCGCCCTGGTCGCAGCGGCGGCGGCGCGCACCTGCGGGGCCACCAGCACGACCTGGCCGAGCACACCATTGACGAATCCGGGCGAATCGTCGGTGGACAGCTCCTTGGCCAACTCGACTGCCTCGTCGACGGCGACCACCGGCGGAACATCGTTGGCGTGGAACAACTCCCACACCGCGATGCGCAGAATGGCCCGGTCGACGGCGGGCAGCCGGGACAGCTCCCAATCCTTGAGGTAGGACTCGATGGTGCCGTCCACCCGATCCAGATCGTCGGCGACGCCCTCGACCAGGGTCCGGGTGTAGGCGTGTACCGGGGCGACCGCCTGATCCTGGGTGGCCAGTTCGACCCGCTCGCTGAGCAGGTCGGCCGCGTCCACGTCGCGCGCCTCCGCTTCGAAGAGCAGGTCGACCGCCCGGCGGCGGGCCTTGTGGCGCGCGCCGAGCTTCTTGAACGTGGACTTCTTGTCTACGGGCTGTTCCGCCACAGCAGTCATTATCCCTGTTTGCCCGGAGCGGCGATCAGGCGTTGACTCGGCCGAGGTAGCTGCCGTCGCGCGAGTCGATGCGCAGCTTGTCACCGGTGTTGATGAACAGCGGGACCTGCACCTCGGCGCCGGTCTCCAGGGTGGCGGGCTTGGTGCCGCCGGTGGAGCGGTCGCCCTGCAGGCCGATATCGGTGTGCTGCACCTCGAGCTCGACGGTGACCGGAAGTTCGACGTAGAGCGGCGCGCCCTCATGGGTGGCGACCTGCGCGACCATGTTCTCCAGCAGGAAGCGGGCGCTGGGGCCGATGGTCTCCTCGGCGATGGAGATCTGGTCGAAGGTCTCGCCGTCCATGAAGACGTAATCCGTGCCGTCGTGGTACAGGTAGGTCATATCGCGACGGTCGACCGTGGCGGTCTCCACCTTGACGCCCGCGTTGAAGGTCTTGTCGACGACCTTGCCGGACAGCACGTTCTTCAGCTTGGTCCGCACGAATGCAGGGCCCTTACCCGGCTTGACGTGCTGGAATTCGACGATCTGCTGGAGCTGACCGTCGATCTTCAGCACGAGGCCGTTCTTGAAGTCGCTGGTGTCCGCCACTGTTCTCGGATCTCCTAGTTCATGAATGTTCGGGCAACCGGCGTCAGTCGACGACGGTCAGGTCTTTGCTGGTGTTGGTGAGCAGATCCGGGCCCCCCTCGCGCACCACGAGCGTGTCCTCGATCCGGACGCCGCCGCGGCCGGGGAAGTACACACCTGGTTCGACGGTCACCGCCACGCCAGACAGAAGTGTACCGGTTCCGGTTTTGGCGATTCCCGGCGCTTCGTGGATCTGCAGTCCGACACCATGCCCGAGACCGTGCACGAACAGCTTCCCGTGCCCGGCTTCCTCGATCACCGCGCGTGCCGCCGCATCCACGTCGTTGACCTGGGCGCCGGGCTTCAGCGCTTCGCGCCCGGCCCGTTGCGCCGCCTCGACCAGCGCGTACACCTCGCGATGCCAGTCGGAGGCGGTACCGAGCACGAAGGTTCGGGTCATATCGGAGTGGTAGCCGCCGACCACGGCGCCGAAGTCGATCTTGACGAAGTCACCGGTGGCGAGGACCGCGTCGGTAGGCCGGTGATGCGGAATGGCGGAATTCGCACCGGTCGCCACGATGGTCTCGAAGGCGACCGCGTCGGCGCCGTGTTCGAACATCGCCCACTCCAGATCCCTTGCGACCTGACGTTCGGTGCGGCCGGGCCGCAGGCCACCGCGTTCCAGCAGGGTCGCCAACCCGGCGTCACCCGCTGCGCAGGCGGCGCGCAGTTGCTCGATCTCGTAAGCGTCCTTGACCATGCGCAACTGTTCGACCAGCCCCGGCGTGGCGACGAACTCCAAACCGGTCTTCTGCGCGATGAATCCCCGATGCTGGTCGACCGTGACGACGTGACTCTCAAAGCCGACCCGGCCGAGTTGCCACTCCCCCGCGAGCTCCACGATGCGCCGGGCGGTGGCCCTGGCGATTTCGGCGCGCAGGTCCGGCACCTGCTCGGCGACCTGGCTCAGGTAGCGCCCGTCCGTCCCGATCACCGTGCGCTCCTCGGCATTACGCATATCCCACGAGGTCACCACCAGGGTGGCATTGGACCCGGTGAAACCGGTCAGGTACCTGATGTTCACCAGATCGGTGACCAACAGCGCATCGACCTCGTTTTCCACCAGCAGACTCCGCAGCGCACCACGACGCGCCGCGTAGTCGGGCCTACGGCCCGCGGGATCAGCAGACATGTGTCAAAACTACCGCCGACACGCCGTGACTCCGCATAAAACATCGGCATAACGCGTGCCGTACCCGACGTATTCGGCACAATGTCCCGTCCCCGAAGCCGCTCCGACAGCTCCGATTGCTACGTTCGGGCCCATGTCGATGACCATGCGGATGCGACTCGGCCTGATTTCCGGCATCGCGGCAGTGCTCGCGATCGGCATCGTCGCGTCCTGCGAATCGTCCTCGCAGACCACCGAGCACGACACCCACACCGCGATCGACCTGCAGGCGCACCGCGGCGGGCGCGGCCTCACCATCGAGGAATCGCTCGAAGGCTTCGCCAAGGCGCTGCGGCTCGGCGTGACCACCCTCGAACTCGATATCGTGCTCACCGCCGACAAGACGCCGCTCATCTGGCACGACCCGGTGGTGCTCGCGGAGAAATGCACCGACACCGCGCCCGCCTTCTCCGGTGACCCGCAATTCCCCTACGTGGGCAAGGTGATTCACGATCTCACCTACGCCCAGACCCAGACGCTGGACTGCGGCAGCCACACATTGCCGAATTTTCCGCGCCAGCAAGCGGTTCCCGGCAACCGGATCGCCACGCTGCCCCAGCTGTTCGACCTGGTCAGCACGCACGGCGCGGACGGGCTGCGCTTCAATATCGAAACCAAGATCGAGGCCGATAAGACCGAACAGTCTGCTGCGCCGCAGGAGTTCGTCGACACCATCCTCGCCGCGGTCGCGCAGGCTGGAAAGACCGATGCCGTGGAGATCCAAAGCTTCGACTGGCGGACCTTGCCGCTGGTGCGCAAGGCCGCGCCGTCGATACCGCTCGTCGCGCTTTATGACGACACGACCTTCCACCCCGGCTCGCGCTGGCTCGGACCGGTTCGCTACGAGGATCACCCCGGCGACCCGCTCGCCGCGGTGCGGGCTCTCGGCGCGGATATCGTCTCGCCCGGGTATTCGGTCCCCTACGGCAAGAAGGCGGGCGAGCCCGGATTCGCCCTCATCGCCGACCGGACCTATGTCGACAACGCCCACCGCCTCGGGCTGCGGGTGATTCCCTGGACGGTGAACGATAAGGCCACCATCGCGGCCCAGATCGATACCGGTGTCGACGGCGTCATCACCGACTATCCGGATGTCATGCGAGAAGTGCTCCAGGAGAAGGGGCTTCCACTTCCGCCGGCCTATCGATAGCTGCGCTCGAGCGAGCCGATCGATGTTCACATATCGATCGGTTATCCCCAATCCGAAGATCGGGGCTGCATCGGCGGACGAGGCGGACGAGGCTGGAAGCCATGCCTCCCATCGCCTTTGCCCTGCTGGTGGCCTGGTGCGCGGCCCTCACCGCAGTCGATCTCCGGCAGCGCCGACTACCCAATGCGCTCACCGCGTCCGGTGCCGTGATCATCTTCGGATATGCGCTGTTCACAACACAATTCACAGCAGCGGCAGTCGGTGCTGTCCTGCTCACGGTGCCCCATCTCTTGGTGCACTTGATCGCACCCGCCGCGCTCGGAGCGGGTGATGTGAAGCTCGCTGTCGGACTCGGTGCGGTCGCCGCGCTCGGCGGTGCACAGGTGTGGGTCCGGGCGGCTATTGCGGCCCCGGTCCTCACCGCGGCATTCGGACTGGCCGTGCTGGCCCTATGGCGGATTCGATCCGGCGATAATCGAGCCGGTCCGCGGGCGCTGCCCCATGGGCCCGCCATGTGCCTGGCGACGGTACTGAGCCTGGCGGCGGCATATGGCTAGCCGAACCCATGGCGCAGGGCACGCGAGCGTGCCGGTCATCACGTCGGGCCGCGTGCCGGAGCACCCGCGCCGACATGGGAAGATGGACGACGTGCTGCGCTGGATAACTGCCGGAGAATCCCATGGTCCCGCTCTCGTCACCATCCTCGAGGGGATGGTGGCCGGTGTCGAGGTGACATCGGAGGAGATCTCCGCACAGTTGGCGCGCCGTCGGCTCGGGTACGGGCGCGGCGCCCGGATGAAGTTCGAGGCCGACAAGGTCACCGTGGTCGGCGGCGTGCGCCACGGACGCACCATGGGCGGCCCGGTGGCCATCGAGATCGCGAACTCCGAATGGCCGAAGTGGACGACGGTGATGTCCGCGGACCCGGTCGACGAGAGCGAACTCGCCGATCTGGCCCGCAATGCGCCGCTGACCCGGCCCCGGCCCGGCCACGCCGACTACTCCGGCATGCTCAAGTACAACTTCGACGACGCTCGCAATGTGTTGGAGCGGGCCAGCGCTCGCGAGACCGCGGCGCGCGTCGCGGCGGGCACCGTCGCAAGGAACTTCCTGCGGCAGGCCTTCGGTGTGGAGGTCGTCTCGCACGTCGTCTCGATCGGCACCGCCGCCAACACCACCGGCATCGTACCGACCGCCGCCGACCTGGCCGCGATCGATGAGAGTCCGGTGCGCGCGTTCGACAAGGACGCCGAGGCCGCGATGATCGCCGAGATCGAGGCCGCCAAGAAGGACGGCGACACCCTGGGCGGCGTCGTCGAGGTGATCGTGGACGGGCTGCCCGTCGGACTCGGTTCCTTCATCAGCGGTGCGGACCGGCTCGATTCGCGACTCGCGGGCGCGCTCATGGGCATTCAGGCGATCAAGGGTGTCGAGGTCGGCGACGGCTTCGAAACCGCGCGCCGCCGCGGTAGCCAGGCCCACGATGAGATGCGGCCGGGACCCGACGGTGTGCTGCGCTCGACCAACCGCGCGGGCGGTCTGGAAGGCGGCATGACCAATGGCGAACCGCTACGCGTGCGCGCCGCGATGAAGCCCATCTCAACGGTGCCGCGCGCGCTGTCCACGGTCGATATGACCACCGGTGAGGAGGCCGTCGCCATCCACCAGCGCTCCGACGTCTGTGCCGTACCCGCCGCGGGTGTGGTCGCCGAGTCGATGGTCGCGCTGGTCGTGGCGCAGGCCGCATTGGAGAAGTTCGGCGGCGATTCGCTGGTCGAGACCGCTGACAACATCACCAGCTACGTCAAGCGCGTCAGCACCCGACCACACGTGCCGCAATGATCGTGCAGTCCGATCCGCGCGCACCGCGCGTGGTGCTGGTCGGACCGCCGGGGGCGGGGAAATCGACGATCGGCCGCAAGCTCGCCAGGGAACTCGGTGTCGAGCTGTACGACACCGATGCCGGAATCGAGCGCGAGACCGGACGCACCATCCCGGAGATCTTCGCCGAGGACGGCGAGCCCGAATTCCGCAGGATCGAGGAGCGGGTGGTGCGCCGCGCCATCCTCGCCGAACGTGGTGTGGTTTCGCTCGGTGGCGGAGCCGTGCTGTCCAATGACACCAGGGCACTGCTACGCAATCGCACCGTGGTGTATCTGGAAATCAGTGTGGCCGAAGGACTTCGGCGCACCGGCGCGAGTACCCAGCGACCGCTGCTCAACGGTGCGGATCCGGGTGCGAAGTACCGCGAACTGATGCGCAAGCGCAGGCCGCTGTATCGGGAGGTCGCCACGGTGCGGGTGCGTACCGATGGTCGCAGTCCGGGCCGGGTGGTGCGGATGATCATGGCCAAGCTGGGCATGGAATCGGTGCTGCCACAAGACGCGGAGCCCGATTCGACCAGCATCGCGCCGGATACGGCACAAAGTGCCGCGGGCCCA
Source organism: Nocardia sp. NPDC004278 (assembly GCF_053602975.1). Classification (NCBI taxonomy): domain Bacteria; kingdom Bacillati; phylum Actinomycetota; class Actinomycetes; order Mycobacteriales; family Nocardiaceae; genus Nocardia; species Nocardia sp. NPDC004278. The sequence continues at coordinate 245,468 of NZ_JBSGEQ010000005.1, read as the reverse complement.
TCGACCCAAGCCGCAAAGCCCCAGGGCAGCAGCAGGTCACGCGCCCGCCGTGCGGCCCGCCGCCGGGCCGCCGCCCGCCGCCGGGCAGCCACACAGGCCGATGCCGGCGAATCAACGGCCGCAGAACGGGCCAAGATCACCACCGCGACGAGCGACCGGACCAAGCCCACCGGCAAAATCTCCAGTGGCCCCTCCGGCTCCGAAGGATCCGGCGATACGCCGACCCTCGGCAGCCGGTCCCGGCGCACCCGGGCCCGCCGCGCCCGCGCGCGAGCGCTCAACCAAACAGCACGCACAGAATCGGAGCCGAGTACCCGTGAGTGAAAGCCCAGCCGAGCCGACTCGCATCGAAGTCCGCACCGCCGACCCGTATCCGGTGATCATCGGCCGTGGCCTGCTCGCCGAACTCGTCGACTCGGTCGCTGGCGCGACCACTGGCGTGCGCACCGTCGCCATCTTCCATCAGCCGCCGCTGGCCGAGACCGCCGAGGTGGTCCGGAAGGCGCTGGCCGACAAGGGGATCGACGCGCACCGCGTCGAGATCCCGGACGCCGAAGCGGGTAAGGATCTGGCCGTCGCGGGCTTCTGCTGGGAGGTGCTCGGCCGCATCGGCCTGACCCGCAACGATGTGGTGGTGAGCCTCGGCGGCGGTGCGGCCACCGATCTGGCCGGATTCGTGGCCGCCACCTGGATGCGCGGGGTGCGGATCGTGCATGTGCCGACCACACTGCTGGCCATGGTCGACGCGGCCGTCGGCGGTAAGACCGGCATCAATACCGAGGCGGGCAAGAATCTCGTCGGCAGCTTCCACGAACCGGCGGCCGTGCTGGTGGACCTGGCGACCCTGGAGACGGTGCCGCGCAATGAGATCGTCGCGGGTATGGCCGAGATCATCAAGGCCGGTTTCATCGCCGATCCGGTGATCCTTGAGTTGGTGGAGCGCGATCCAGAGGCGGCCCTCGATCCGACCGGTGATGTGCTGCCCGAGCTGATCCGCCGGGCGATCCAGGTGAAGGCCGATGTCGTCGCCGCGGACCTCAAGGAAGCCAGTCTGCGCGAGATCCTCAACTACGGTCACACCCTGGGCCACGCCATCGAGCGCCGCGAGCGCTACCGCTGGCGCCATGGCGCGGCCGTCTCGGTCGGTCTGGTCTTCGCCGCCGAACTCGGACGCCTCGCCGGCCGACTCGACGATGCGACCGCCGACCGCCATCGCGCCATCCTGGCCAGCGTCGGCCTGCCCACCAGTTATGACGCCGACGCCCTCCCCCAGCTCATGGACGCCATGCAAACCGATAAGAAGACCCGCTCCGGTGTTCTGCGCTTCGTTGTGCTCGACGGCCTCGCCAAACCCGGCCGCCTCGAAGGTCCCGACCCCACCCTGCTGGCCGCCGCCTACTCGGCGATCGCCCGCGAGGACAGCCCCAGCAGCGGCGCCATCCTCCTCTAGTCACAGAGCGAAGGCGACCTTCCTGGCCGTATCGGCCAGGAAGGTCGCCTTCGGTCGAATTCGCGAGCGGGCTATACGGGGGTCGCGGCCGACTCCGGCACCTGCGGTGCGGGCGGGTTCACCGACTTGTTCAGGCGCCGGTCGGCGATCATGCGGCCGATGCCGACGCCGACGAGGCCCGGGATGAAGACCAGCAGCACGATGAAGGAGGCGCCCGCGGTCAGCTCGAAGAGCAGGCCGTTATCGCCAAGATCGAACTTGGGCAGCCAGTCCAGCCCCCAGGAGACCGCGCCACTGCCGAGACCAGCGGCGACCGCCGTCTCGAGCCACAGAATGGTCAGATCCGAGCCGTGCTCCGGGTCCGGATGGACCTCGCGGTCCTTGCGCCCGTCCAGCACGCCCCAGAACACGACTGCCACGAGCAGCACGACCAGGCACAGCGGCCGCATCCAGCTGCCCTGGGTCGGCCAGTACACCATCGCGAATCCCAGCACGGCACGCAGGAAAACGACCAGCGCACCGAGTGCTATGGCCCGCAACACCCAACCATTCATGGTCAACACCATAGCCTCGAGTCGACCGGATCCAAATGAGAACCGGTTACAGATTTATCGCCGCGGCCATTTCCGCGCGCGGTGCCGGGCGACCGGTGAACTGCTCGACCTGCCCGTAGGCCTGGTTCAGCAGCATCTCCAGCCCACTCACCACGGTATGCCCCGCCCGCGCGACCGCGACGGCCAGCGGGGTCGGCCACGGGTTGTAGATCGCGTCGAGCACCACCGGTGCGGTGGCCACCGCCTCGGCAACGATGGCCGCGGCCTCCGCCGGAATCGTGCTCACCACGGCGCCCGCGTCCGCGCATACCGCGCGCAACGGGCCGGGGTCGAAGGCGATCATGGTGGCGGTCATGCCGAGACGTTCCGCGAGATCTATTGCCCCGCGCGCCCTTCCGGCATCCCGCGCGACGACGGTCACCGCCTTCGCGCCGAGTTCGGACAATGCGAGTAGCGCCGGGCGCGCAGTGCCGCCCGCACCGAGCACCACGGCCTCGGTGAGTTCGCCGACACCACCGCTGCGCAACGCGCCGAGCACCCCGTCCACATCGGTGCAATCAGCACGCCAGCCGCCGCTGGCCGGTGCATCGGCCGAAACCGCCGCACTCGAGCCAGCGTCGATCCGAACCAACGTATTCGCCGACCCGACCAACACGGCCCGCTCGGTCCGCTCGCTCGCGTACGCCAGCGCGGCCTCCTTGCCCGGCATGGTCACCGAAAGCCCGACCCATTCGGGACCGAGTCCGTCGACCAAGCCCGGCAGCTGCTCGGCGGAACATTCGATGCGCTCATAGGTCCAGTCGAGACCCAGCGCACGGTATGCGGCCAGGTGCAGTTGCGGCGAGCGCGAATGTGCGATCGGCTGCCCGAGCACCGCCGCCTTGCGCTGGCCGCTCCCTTTACCGTCCACTGTCGAGAATCCCACTCTGCCTGGCTTTTTCGATATTGCGCAGATGTTCGCTGTAGCTCTCGGTGAACAATGTGGTCCCCTGCTTGTCGATGGTCACGAAGTACAGCCAGGTCCCGGACTCCGGATTCTCCATGGCACGCAACGCATTCAGCGACGGAGCCGAGATCGGCGTAGCGGGCAGCCCGGGCATGGCGTAGGTGTTCCACGGGGTCCGCTTGGCGCGGTCGGTATCGGTGGTCGCGACCTCGGTGCGGTCCAGCGCGTAGTTCACCGTCGAGTCGAACTGCAGCGGCTGGTTGACCTCGAGCCGGTTCACGATCACCCGCGCCACCTTGCCCATATCCTGCGGCAGCGCTTCCCGCTCCACCAGCGAGGCGGCGATGAGGGTCTGATACGGATTCAGCTTCGTTTCGCCGCCCGACTGCAGCAGTCCGGTCGACTCGTAGCTGCGCGCGCTCGCACCCACCAGTTGCTGCAGGATCTGCTCCGGCGTCCCGCTCGGATCGAAATCCCAGGTGCCCGCGGCGATCAAACCCTCGAGCTGCCTGTTGCGGTCGGGCACATCACGCACCCGTTGTTCGGCCCAGCTCGGCACGCCGAGGGCGGCCAGATCCGCGCCCGATCCGGCGGCGTCGAGCTGGTCATAGGTGATGCACTTCTTATTGGTGCCCGTGCCCACGCAGCTGGCGTCCGCGATCTTGCGGTAGATCCCGTCCTTGCGTGAGCCGGTGTTCACATCCTGCTGATCGTGCAGCTGCCTGCCCTCGGAGACGACCAGATTTCCGACCCGCGAATCCTTGCCGAGCAGCGCGGTCACCGCCTGCGCGGCCGGACTGTGGCTCGGGATCGCGTAGTACCCGGGCTGCACCGAGTTCATATTCGTATTGCGCACAGCCGCTTGGAAGAATGCCTCGCTGCTCGCGACGACACCCTTCTTCAGCATTGCGTCCGCGATCTGGTTCGAGGTGTCACCCGGATGCACCTGCACCACCACCAGCGGTCCCGCCGGACCCGCGAAATCCTCTGGGGCGCTGAACATTTTGGCCAGCTTAAGCCCCGCGAAGACCGCGGCGCCGACGAAGAGCACCACGAACATCGCGCCGATGAGCCACAGATACCGGCGGCGCTTCTTCCGCTCGGCGGCCTTGCGTGAGGCCGCCCGCGAACGCCTGCCACGCGACGGCGCGCTGCGCTGACGCTCCGAGCGGGACTCCGAACGGCGTTCCTCGGCACGGCTCCCGCCGCGCTGGGTCCGGGGCCGCCCGGACCCCGACCGCGCGGAACCGCCACCGGCCCGGCCGCCACCCAACCCGTCGCCGCGCGAGCGCCGGGGCTGCGCGTCCTCGGCACGCTCGGCGCTCGAAGCGCGGCCCCGCCGCGGTTCCGAGTGCTCGGCACGCTGCGGCGCCGCGCGACGCGAACGCGCGGCCGGGAGCGGTTCGTCCGGATCCTCGTCGGTGTAACGCGGGATGACATTGGTGTCGTCGTCGTAGTCTTCCCAGGCTTGGTCGTTTCGCCGGTAACGCCGATCAGCCTCGCGCTGTCGGAACCGTTCCTCGGCTTGCGCCCATCGATCCGTCATGCACCGTCTCCGGACTCAGACGCCGCTTCGGCCGACCTCAACACCGCACTCCGTTCGTCCAACCATCCCTGCAGGATCGCCACGGCCGCCGCCTGATCGATCACCTGCCGCTGGCCACGCGCGCGAACACCACTGTCCCGCAATGCACGTGCAGCTGACACCGTAGTCAAACGTTCGTCGGAAAGTCGGATAGGCACGGGCGCTATGACTGCGCGCAAACGCTCCGCGAATGCGATCGCCAAACCGGCCGCAGTGCCCTTTTCCCCACGCAATGTCCGAGGCAGGCCGACGATAACCTCGACGGCCTCATACTCCCGCACAATTTCAGCAATTCTGGAAATATCGCTTGCCGGACCGAACGCGCGCCTATCCGGCTTCGCGCGCGGCACCGTCTCCACGGGGGTGGCGAGCACGCCGTCCGGGTCGCTGGAGGCGACCCCGATCCGGACGCTGCCGACATCGACGCCGATCCGCCTGCCACGACCGGGATCGGTCGCGGGTGACGGGCGGTCGGCACCCCTAGGCGAACCGCCCTTCGGATCAGCCCTAAGTGAAGCGCGCTCCGGATCAGCAGAGCGCGCCTCCGACGAATGATGACTCTCCGAGTCCCCCATCACCCGGCCAGTTCGGCCACCCGGGCACGGACCGCGGCCAAGCCGACTTCGATGCCCGCGGGCTCCGAACCGGCGCCCTGCGCCATCTCCGGCTTGCCGCCGCCGCGACCCGCGATACTCGGGCCGAAGCTGGCGACCAGATCACCGGCCTTGAAGCCGAGGTCCTGCGCGCTCTTATTGACCGTCACCACGAACGGAACCTTGCCGTCGGCATTGCCGAGCAGCACCACCACCGCCGGGTCGCTGCCGAACCGGCCACGAATATCGGTCGCCAAGGTGCGCAGGTCACCAGCGGCGACGCCCTCGGGCGCGGCGGCGGCCACCAAGAGCACATTGCCGAGCCGCTCGGCCGCGTCCACGAACTTGCTGGCCGAGGCGAGCACCGCGGCGATCTTGGTGCGCTCCAGTTCCTTCTCGGCCACCTTCAGCCGCTCCACGAGTTGCTCGACGCGCGCGGGCACCTCCTCCGAGGGCACCTTCAGCGAGGACGCCACACCGGCCAGTAGCGCGCGCTCCTTGGCCAGGTATTGGTAGGAGTCCAGGCCGACGAATGCCTCCACCCGTCGCTTACCGGAACCGATGGCCGACTCGCCGAGCACGGTGATCGGGCCGATCTGCGAGGAATGCTGTACGTGCGTACCACCGCACAGCTCCATCGAGAACGGCCCGCCGATCTCGACGACACGCACCTCGTCGCCGTAGTTCTCACCGAACAGCGCCAGCGCGCCCATCTGCTTGGCCTTGGGCAGATCGGTGACAAAGGTGTTCACCGGGAAGTCGGCGCCCACCGCGTCATTGGAGACGGCCTCGATATCGGCCTTCTGCTGTTCGGAGAGCTGCCCCTGCCAGTTGAAGTCGAAACGCAGATAGCCCGGCTTGTTCATCGAACCGGCCTGCACGGCGTTCGGGCCGAGCACCTGCCGCAGCGCCGCGTGCACCATATGCGTGCCGGAGTGGCCCTGGGTGGCACCGCGCCGCCACGCCGGATCCGCTTGCGCGAGGACGACATCGCCCTCGGTGATCTGCCCCTGCTCGACGGTGGTCTTGTGCACCCACAGCTTCTTGGCGATCTTCTGCACATCGTTGACGCGCAGCTTGAGGCCCTGGGCGGTAATCGAGCCGCGATCGGCGATCTGACCGCCGGACTCCGCATACAGCGGGCTGCGGTCCAGGATGACCTCGACGTCCTGACCGACGGTTGCGGTCGGCACCCGGACGCCGTCGGCGATCAGCGCGAGCACATGCGCCTCGGAGGTCAGCTCGTCGAAGCCGGTGAATTCCGTCGCGCCACGGTCGACCAGTTCCTTATAGATGGTCAGGTCGGCGTGTCCGTGCTTGCGCGCCTGCGCATCCTCCTTGGCCATCTTCCGCTGCTCGGCCATGAGCGAGCGGAAGCCCTCCTCATCGACCGACAGTCCCGCCTCGGCCGCCATCTCCAGGGTCAGCTCGATCGGGAAGCCATAGGTGTCGTGCAGTTTGAAGGCGTCCGAGCCCGGAATGGTCTTGCCGCCCGCGGCCGCGACCTCGTCGACGGCCTCGGCGAACAACCGGGAGCCAGTGTTGAGGGTCTTGAGGAACGCCGCCTCCTCGCCCACCGCGACATTCTCGATCCGGGCGAAGTCGGTGGTCAGTTCCGGATACGACGGCGACATCAACTCGCTGACGACCTTCATGAACTCGCCGATCACCGGCTTCTCCGCACCCAGCAGCCGGGCCGAGCGCACGATCCGGCGCAACAGGCGGCGCAGCACATAGCCGCGGCCCTCATTACCCGGGTTGACGCCGTCGGCGATCAACATGGCCGAAGTGCGCGCATGGTCGGCGATGACGCGGAAGCGCCGGTCGTCTTCGTGTTCGACACCGTAGGACCGGCCGGTCAACTCTTCGGCCTTATCGATGATCGGGCGCAGCAGATCGGTCTCATAGACGTTCTCGACACCCTGCAGCAGCAGCGCGATGCGCTCGACGCCCATGCCGGTATCGATGTTCTTCCTGGGCAGCGATCCGATCGGCGGGTGGCCCAGCTTGGGGCTCTGCTCGCCGCGGATGTCCTGCATGAAGACCAGGTTCCAGATCTCCAGGTAGCGATCCTCGTCGGCGACCGGACCGCCGTCCTTGCCGTATTCAGGGCCACGGTCGTAGTAGATCTCCGAACACGGACCGCCGGGTCCGGGCACGCCCATATCCCAGTAGTTGTCCTTGCCGTCGCGGAACTGGATCCGTTCCTTCGGAATACCCGCGACGCGGTGCCAGATCTCGGCGGCCTCCGGATCGGATTCGTAGGCGGTCACCCAGATCCGCTCGGGATCGAAGCCGTAGCCGCCGTCCTCCTGCGATTTGGTGATCAACTCCCAGGCAAGGGTGATGGCACCCTCCTTGAAGTAGTCACCGAAGGAGAAGTTGCCCGCCATCTGGAAGAAGGTGTTGTGCCGCGTGGTGACACCGACCTCTTCGATATCGCCGGTGCGGACGCATTTCTGCACACTGGTCGCGCGCGCGAAGGGCGGCGCCTCCTGACCCAAGAAATACGGCTTGAACTGAACCATGCCCGCGTTGACGAACAGCAGGGTCGGGTCGGCCAGGATCAGCGAGGCACTGGGCACCTCGGTGTGTCCGGCACGGACAAAATGGTCCAGGAATCGCCGTCGGATCTCGTGGGTCTGCACAAATATCCAGCCTACCGGTGTCCCGCATTCGATTTTTCAGCGACCAGGGTTGGTGCCGCCACCATCGACCCGGTCCCTGAAATCGCCGCCGCGCTGATCGCCGGGAATTCGCGGTCAGCGTCCGCGAACGATTCGGCGCAGCTTCTCGACTCGGCGTTGGATATCGCGTTCCACGCCGTGGTCGGTCGGGGTGTAGTAGTCACGGCCGACGATTTCGTCGGGTGGATACTGCTGGGCCAGCACGCCGTCCGGGTCATCGTGCGGGTACTTGTAGCCCTTGGCATTGCCGAGGGCGGCGGCGCCCGCGTAGTGGCCGTCGCGCAGATGTGCGGGTACCGCGCCAGCCTTGCCCGCCGAGATATCGGCGAGGGCGGCGCCGAGGGCGGCCGGGACCGCACCGGATTTCGGGGCGGTGGCCAGGTGAATCGTCGCGTGGGTCAAGGTGAGTTGGGCCTCGGGCATGCCGATGAGCTGGACGACGTGCGCGGCCGCGACCGCCGTCTGCAGCGCCATCGGATCGGCCATGCCGATATCCTCGCTGGCCGAGATCACCAGGCGGCGGGCGATGAAGCGGGGATCCTCCCCCGCACTGAGCATTCGGGCCAGATAGTGCAGCGCCGCATCGACATCCGAACCGCGAATGGATTTGATGAACGCGCTCACCACGTCGTAGTGCTGATCGCCAGCGCGGTCGTAGCGGACCGCGGCCTTGTCCACGCTGGCCTCGACGAGGTCCACGTCGACGGTGCCGTCCAGTGAGGATTCGGCCGACGCCTCCAAGGCGGTCAAGGCCCGGCGCGCGTCACCGCCCGCGATCCGCACGATGTGCTCGAGCGCGGATTCGGTCACCGTATATGCCCCGTCATAGCCACGCGGATCCGCCAGCGCACGATCGAGCACGGTCCGGATATCGGCCGCGGTGAGCGATTGCAGTTGCAATACCAGCGAGCGCGACAGCAGCGGCGATACCACCGAGAACGACGGATTCTCGGTAGTCGCGCCGACCAGCAGCACGATCCGGTTCTCCACCGCGGCCAGCAGCGCGTCCTGCTGGGTTTTGGAAAAGCGGTGCACTTCATCGATGAACAGCACGGTCTGTTCGCCGACGCTGAGGCGACGGCGGGCCACATCGATGACCGCGCGCACCTCTTTGACACCCGCCGACAATGCCGACAGCGCCTCGAAGCGGCGGCCGGTGGCCTGCGAGATCAGCGAGGCCAGCGTCGTCTTGCCGGTTCCAGGCGGTCCGTACAGCAGCACCGACGCCGCGCCCGAACCTTCGATCAACCGACGCAGCGGCGATCCCGGCCCGAGCAGATGCTGTTGCCCGACCACCTCGTCCAAGGTCGCGGGCCGCATCCGCACCGCGAGCGGCGCACCGGCATCGCGGCGCACGACACTGTCGATGGAGTGCCCCGTCGGTGCGTCGTCGCCGGGCACGTCGAATAAGCCGTCGCTCACACCGAGCACGTTACCGAGCGGGACCGACACCTCCGCGCGGTGCGGGCGCGGGAGGTCGTGCGGCACCGTCATCGCAGTCCACCGGCAGAGACCGAGCGGTACGGGAACGGTCCCGATTTGCCTGTGGCAAATGGATCAGCTGTGATCGACATTCGTGGCTGAAAACGTCGTCGTTCCAGATTCTTTGCCCCTCGGGCCGTTCGCTCGACGCACCCTGCTGAAGGGCGGGGCCGCGGCGACCGCCACTGCACTGTTGACCACCGCGCCCGCGCGAGCGGACGGGCCGATATTCCGCCACGGCGTCGCCTCGGGCGATCCACTGCCGAACGGCGTGATCATCTGGACCCGCGTGACGGTCTCCGATGACGCGACGCCCGGTTCCGACGTCGGCGCAGCGGCGGCGGTGCGCTGGGAGATCGCGTCCGATGAGCGCTTCACCTCGGTCGCCGCATCCGGAATCGCAACGGCCACAGCCGAATCCGATCATACCGTCAAAATCGACGTGACCGACCTGCAGCCCGGCAGCGGCTATTTCTACCGCTTCACCGCATTCGGCGTGCACTCCCCCGTCGGCCGGACCCGCACCGCCCCGGCCACCTCGGCGCAGGTCGACCGCCTGCGCTTCGGCGTGGTGTCGTGCTCGAACTGGGAGGCAGGATACTTCGGCGCCTACCGGCATCTCGCGAACCGCACCGACCTGGACGCGATCGTGCATCTCGGCGACTACATCTACGAATACGGACGCGGGAAATACGGCGGGCGCAGCGGGGCAGTTCGTCCGCACGAACCCGCCAACGAGATCGTCACGCTGGCCGACTATCGAATTCGGCACGCGCAGTATAAAACCGACCCGGACCTGCGCGCATTACATGCGCGAGTGCCATTCATCTGCACCTGGGACGACCACGAATTCGCCGATAACGCCTGGTCCGGCGGCGCCAATAACCACGATCCGGCCACCGAGGGCGACTGGCAGTCCCGCCGCGCCGCCTCCGCCCGGGCATATCTCGAATGGATGCCGGTCCGCGCGACCAGCTCGAGCGCCGACGTCCAGATCTATCGGAGACTGCGTTTCGGCGGCTTGGCCGAGCTGTCCATGCTCGACCTGCGCAGCTATCGCGATCAGGAAGTAAAACCGGTCGCGGGCTGGCGCGAGGTCGACAACCCGGCGCGCACCATTACCGGCAAGGCTCAGATGGATTGGCTCACCAGCGGTTTGGCCTCCGCACCGGTGCAGTGGAAGCTCGTCGGCAATTCGGTGATGATCGCGCCGCTGGTATTCCCGCCGCTGGAACCGGCCACCACCCAGGCCATCACGACCATGATGGGCGTACCGCAATCCGGCATTCCGGCCAACGGCGACCAATGGGACGGCTACACCGCCGACCGCCGGACGCTGTTCCAGTCGATCATCGACCAGCAAGTCGGCGACGTCGTCTTCCTGACCGGCGATATCCACTCCTCCTGGGCCGCCGACCTGCCGGTCGACCCGGCCAACTATCCGGCCGGACCGACCGTCGGCGCGGAATTCGTCGTCCCGTCGGTGACGTCGTCGAGCCTGGGCGAACTGCTCAATTCTGCTCCGCGCACGGTCGCAGTGCCGGTCGAGGAATCCGTCAAGGGCGTCAACCGGCATCTGCGGTACGTCGAGATGGAATCGCACGGGTACGGCGTCTTGGAGGTCACCCCGGCCCAGGCGCAAATGGACTGGTTCTATGTCACCGATGTCGCCGATCCGAATTCCGGTGTGCGCCATGGCGCTTCGTTCGCAGTGGGGTCCGGTGGCCGGGTCGAGCCGCGCCCGGGGCCGGTGGCCCAGTAGCACTTGGCCTCGATCGGCCTGAGCACGCAAAAGATCGCCGGATACACGAAGCACGCCGTCGCGGCCGCGGCCAGGTCGGCGACGCCGACGCTCGAGCAGGCCGGGCGGGTGCCGAGCCCTGAACTGAGCCGTCCGCAAGCCTGCGTCAGCGCTTTCGACACGCCCGACACATTTCGGGGGCAGAATTTCTCGCGACAGGTTGTCGATTTCCGTCGAGCTCGCCCGTCGGAACGAATACGACGGCCCGATCGGCGGGTCGCCGGAACCCGAAGGAGCGAGATCATGAGCCAGTACTTGGTGCTGATTTACGAGGACGAGAGCGCATACGCGGGCGCATCGGAGCAGGTCCTGGGCGAGGTCTACCAGGCGCACGTGGCTTTCCAGGAGATCGCGGGCGATGCGGTCAAGGGCGGCAACGCACTGCAGCCCACCCCCACCGCCACCTCGATCCGGCAGAACGACAGCGGCGATTTCACTGTGACCGACGCGCCGTTCGCCGAGGCCAAGGAGGCCCTCGGCGGCTACTACCTGATCGAGGCCGCCGATCTGGATGCCGCGATTGCAGTGGCCAAGCAGGTACCCGCCCGGTTCGGCGGTGTCGAGGTGCGGCCGATCATGACCTTCGACTGATCACCTTCGACTGATCCGATGCCGATCGACACCGATGCGGCCGACCGTGCCGCCGCGGCCGTCGAGCAAGCGCACCGTCGCGAATGGGCCTTCGTGCTCGCCGCGACGGTGCGGCTCGTCCGCGACTTCGATCTCGCCGAGGAATGCGTTCAGGACGCCTACACCCGCGCACTCACCGAGTGGGCCCAGCACGGCGTCCCCGCCAAGCCCGGCGCCTGGCTCACCACCGTCGCCCGACGGCGTGGCCTGGATCTGCTGCGCCGCAATTCGACCATGCAACGCACCCTGCCCAAACTGATCACCGACCAGACCGACGACGACACCGCCGATCTGGCACTCGCCGAACTCGATTCGGCCGCCGCCATCCCCGACGACCGGTTGCGCTTGATCAGCACCTGCTGTCACCCCGCCCTTGCCCGCGAAGCCCAGGTGGCGCTGACCCTGCGCCTCGTCTGCGGTGTGACTACCGCCGAGGTCGCCCGCGCCTTCCTCACCAGCGAATCGACCATGGCGGCCCGGATCACCCGGGCCAAGAGGAAGATCGCGGTGGCGCGCATTCCCTACCGGGTGCCCTCGGTTCGCGAACTTCCCGACCGGCTCGACGCCATCTGCGCGGTCATCCACCTGCTGTTCACCACCGGTCATACCGCCCCGTCGGGCGATACGCTGGTCCGTCCTGATCTCGTCGAACGAGCACTCCAGGTCGCGCGCATGATGCACGCGCTGGTCCCCGACGACCCGTCCGTCACCGGCCTACTCGCACTGATCCTGCTGACCGACGCACGGCGCGACGCGCGGCTGGATGCCGACGGCCGACTCTGCACCCTCGAACACCAGGACCGCTCGCGCTGGGACCGAGCAGCGATCGCCGAAGGCGTCGCCTTGGTGAAAAGCGCTCTGCCACATACCGATCGATACACACTGCAGGCCGCCATCGCCGCCGTCCACGACGAGGCCCCCTCCTGGGAGCAGACCGACTGGCGTGAGATCACCGGCCTCTACGCGCTGCTGCTGCGCACCTGGCCCGCACCGGTCGCCCGCCTGAATTACGCTGTGGCCGTGGGCCTTTCCGGCAACCCCGCACGCGGACTCGCCCTACTCGACGCCCTCGCCAGCGAACCGGCCCTGGCCACCTACGGCTACCTGGAGGCCTCCCGCGCCGCCTTCCTCACCCGACTGGGCCGCATCACCGAAGCCGCCCGAGCCTACGAATCGGCCCTGTTCCTGACCGAAAACACGGTGGAACGAGCCTATCTGGAATCCCGCCTCGCCGAACTCAGCCCCTGATCCAACGAGCACAAAACCCTATTCCGCCCAACGCTCTTCGAGCATCGCCGACACATCCTCGGCGAAATCACCGACCGCGTCGTCGCCCGTGCAGCGCGCATCCTCCGCGAGTGCGGCCCAGCGGTTGATCAGGGCTTCCGAGCGCGGGACGGACAGCCCGTGTTCGCGCGCGGCGGCAATGCGGGTGTGGTCCGCGAGCAGGAACCAGTAGGTGGTCAGCCATACCCAGATGAGGCGGGCCTCCAGGATGCGTTCGGCCAGGACAGCGTCGTCGGCCAGTGCGGGCCAGACGCCGACGACCTCCGCGCGCCACGCCTCGACCATCTGCTGGGCGCGTTCGCGGGACAGTTCGAAGTCGCACAGGCAACCGGGGAAGGACACCAGCGCGTACGCGATATCGAGGGTGGCATCGCGGTAGCCGCCCCATTCGTAGTCCAGGAAGCGCGCGCCCTCCTCGTTGAGGATCACGTTATCGGGGCACAGATCGGACGGGCTGAACGCACGGAAACGTCCGGCGGAGAAGAGCCGATTGCCCCGAACGATCCGCTCGGCGATCTCACCGGGCACCTCGATGCCGAGTTCACGCTGCAGCATGCCGGGCACCTCGGAGATCGCGGCCTCGGCCTGCTGTGCGATGCCGTCGACTCGATGCACCACATCCACCCGGCGCAGCAGTGCGACGAAATCGGCTTCCCGCCCGACGGTCGCCGCATGCATCCGCCCCAGGGCCTGCGCGAACGCCATCAACCCATTGCGCGTGACCGGTTCCGCACCGGATTGCAGCACCTGTGTCATCCGGGAGTTGTCACCGAGATCGCTCAGCACGAGCAGCCGATCCGGCAGGCTGTGCGCGATCAGGTATGCGCCGGGCCGCTGCTCGCGGCTGAGCGCGGTGGTGAACTGGTAGGACACCGCCTCGCGCAGGAATGCGGAATCGATGCTGGCGACACCGGGCGCTAGACCACCCGTCGTGCGGTCCGCCGCGGCTCCGCGAACCTGCTTGACGATGAGCGTCCGGGGTAGGGAGAAGGCGTTCTCTGAAACACGCACGCGTAGGACCGTCGTCCTACCACTACCGCTGAGTTCCATCGGATCGCTCAGCTTTACCGGAGCACCCATTCGCTTTGTGAGCAACTGTTGTGCTGCGGACACGACTTCGGCGGCGCGTTCGGCCAATAGTGCGGTCATCGCTACTCAAGCTACTCGCACCGGGTCACTTCTAGCGAGCGGTTGGACAACCTTTCCGCGTCGTTCGGCGTGTCTGCGCCAAGGTTGCGGACCGGGCGCTGCTTGCTTGACACCATTGCGGCTGTCCGGTTTTCTCATCGTCAACTGCCGTGCGCCACACCGCAAACCAGTTGCGTCGAAAGGTCTGCAGATAATGGCCGACACCCCGTCGCCCCATCCGAACGAACCAACTGGCTCACCCGAGGACAGTGGCGGCGCGCCCGGGGCCAGTGCTGGCGAACAGCTCGCCGCGCAACCGGGGCAGCACGAAAGTCCGAACCCGCAACCGACGGAACCGGGCACCGGACACCGCAGGCACGAGATGGCGGGACCCGCGGGATACCCACAGTTCGAGAGCCCCGGTGCGGCGCAATACGGCAGTGAACCGGTGGAGCCGCAACCGCCGGTCGAAGCTCCCGTGCAGTCGGGGCAGCCCAGTTACGGTCCGTCGGGAACCGGTCCCGCACCAGCGCCAGCAACGATGCCACCTGGCGCTACACCGACCGGCGCCGCTCCCAGCTTGGACAAGCCCGGCACGGTGCCCTCCAGCGCAATGCCGCCCGGTGCGATGCAACCTGGCGCAATGCCGCCCGGCTCAATGCCTCCGCCCGGCACCATGCCTCCCGGCTCAATGCCTCCGCCCGGCACCATGCCTCCCGGCTCAATGCCTCCGCCCAGCGCAATGCCACCCGACTTCCAACCCGACACACCGACTTACGGCTACCAATCCGCCCCCGGCGTCCCGATCAGCCTCGACGTCGGCAATGCGCTGAGCTACGGCTGGGAGAAGTTCCGCGCGAATTTCGCTCCCTGGCTGGCGGTCACGGCGCTCGGCGTGATCATCTACCTCGCCTTCGTGCTCATCGTCCAGGTCGTCCAACCGAATTCACTGTTCAGCCTGTTGCTGATCTTCTTGGCGGTGATGGCCGCGATCTGGCTGCTGCAGGCCGCCATGATCCGCGGTGCCCTCTATGAAACCGACGGCAACAAACCGACTTTCGCGTCCTACTTCCATTTCGTGAACGCGGGCAATGTCCTCTTGACAGCTCTGCTCGCCTTTGCACTCACCTGGATCGGCGCGGCGCTGTGCTTCGTGCCCGGCTTGATTGCCGGGTTCCTGTGCATGTTCGCACTGCATTTCGTCGTCGATCAGGAACAGGGCCCGTTCGCTGCGATCAAATCCAGCGCCACCCTGGTCATCACCAATATCGGGCAGGTACTGCTACTCACCCTGGCGGTCCTGGTGATCACCTTCGTCGCCACGCTGCTGTGCGGATTCGGCCTGCTGGTCGCCGGACCGGTATGCACGATCGCGGTGACCTACGCCTACCGGGCACTCACCGGCGGCACCTTGTCCGCGTCCTAGTCCCATGGCACTGGGCGCACCCGCGCCCAGCGCTTCGGAACCTCGGCCCCGCAACAGAATTGGCGGTCACTTCGACGGCAGCGACCGCAACCACAGCCACTTCTTGAACCGCACGATGGGCCCGCCCTCGCTGCCAGCGCGCGGGCGCAGCGCGAGCACGATCACCCCGGCGGTCACAATGCCCGCCAGATTCACGGCGAGCTGCCCCGCCGACATGAACGCGATATGCCACTGCCCCAGTGTCGCCGCGATCACCGCGAATCCGGCCGCCGGCACGGTCGTCACCGAGATGAACACCCCGACCAGCGCTGCCGATTTCGCGGTGACCACCGCCAACATGCCCGCCCCACCGGCCAGCAGCGCGACCACCAAAGAGAACGGCCCGACCTCGTAGATGAAATCGACATTCTCGATCGCTTCGATGCCGGTCAACGTGATCCAGCCGAACTGCTCCCACAGCACCGTCGCGAACATCGTGATGACCATCGCCACCGGAAATGCCACGAGTAGCGCGACCGCCGACCTGCGGGCGAGCCGGAAATCGCGCCGCCACAGTCCCACCGAAAAGGCCGCCAGCGGCCCGAATTCCGGCCCGACCACCATTGCGCCGACAATCGTCACCGGCGAGTCGGTGGCCACTCCGACGGCCGCCAGCAGACATGCGATGGTGAGGAATGCGACGAAACTCGAGGTGAGCGAAGACTCCTCATGAGTCTGCGCGAGCAGTTCCTCCCACACCACCGCATCGGTCGGATCGCCGGGCGCCTCGCTGACCGCCCGATCGCCCGCATCCGAGATCACCGTCTCGACCGGGCCCAGCGTGATGCCGCCGGAGTGTTTGATGCCGAGCGAGGTCAGATCGGCGAGCACATCGTTGGCGGCCTCGCGTGCGACGTCGGCCTGGATCAGATCGCCGACGGGTTCGACGGCGACGCCCCGCGCCAATGTCACATGGGTGACTCCGGGGTCGGCGCCGAGCACCGCCATCACCTTCTCGGTGCTATCGGGCGGGCTGATCATGCGCAAATGCAGCAACGGAACCCCTTGTGGTCAGCGTCGGTGAAACTGACCAAAAAGTACCGTTGGCCCGACTGCACCGCTATCCCGTGGTACGACGCTCGTCGTGCTGGCGAGCGACCGACGCGATGCGGCGTCGGTCGCTCGGCACTGTCCGCCCTACTCCGCGGTGGCCGGACCCTTCGCGGCGGGGTCCTTCTTCTGCTCCGGCTTGACGTCGAGCCCCGCTTCCTTGCGCTGCTGTGCGGTGATCGGCGCGGGCGCGTCGGTCAGCGGATCGACACCGCCACCGGTCTTCGGGAAGGCGATGACCTCGCGGATCGAATCCATACCGGCCAACAGTGCGGTGATCCGGTCCCAGCCGAATGCGATACCGCCGTGCGGCGGCGCGCCGTAGGAGAACGCGTCGAGCAAGAAGCCGAACTTCTCCTGCGCCTCCTCATGCCCGATGCCCATCACCTTGAATACGCGCTCCTGGACATCGCGGCGGTGAATACGGATGCTGCCGCCACCGATCTCATTGCCGTTGCAGACGATGTCGTAGGCGTAGGCCAGGGCCGAACCCGGGTCGGTATCGAAGGTGTCCATCGATTCCGGCTTGGGTGAGGTGAACGCGTGGTGCACCGCCGTCCACGCCGAATAGCCAAGTGCCACATCACCACTCGCGGTCGCATCGGCGGTCGGCTCGAACATCGGCGCGTCCACGATCCACACGAACGCCCAGGCGTTCTCATCGATCAGACCGCATTTGCGCGCGATCTCGCCACGCGCCGCACCGAGCAGCGCACGCTGCGCCTTGGCCGGACCGGCGGCGAAGAACACACAGTCACCGGGCACCGCGCCGACATGTTTGGCCAGACCCTCACGCTCGGATTCGCTGAGGTTCTTGGCGACCGGACCGCCGAGCGTGCCGTCCTCCTGCACCAGCACATATGCCAACCCCTTGGCGCCGCGCTGCTTGGCCCACTCCTGCCAGGCGTCGAGCTGACGCCGCGGCTGGCTCGCACCGCCCGGCATGACGACCGCACCGACATACTCCGCCTGGAACACCCGGAACGGGGTGTCCTTGAAGTATTCGGCGCATTCGGTGATCTCCACGCCGAAACGCAGGTCCGGCTTATCGCTACCGAAGCGACGCATCGCCTCGGCATAGGTCATATGCGGAATCGGGAAGGGGATCTCGTAGCCGACCAGCCGCCACAGCGCCTCCAGGATTTCCTCGGCGACGAGGATCACATCCTCTTGGCGCACGAAGCTCATCTCGAGGTCGAGCTGGGTGAATTCGGGCTGGCGGTCCGCACGGAAGTCTTCGTCGCGGTAGCAGCGCGCGATCTGGTAGTACCGCTCGACTCCCGCAACCATCAGCAGCTGCTTGAACAGCTGCGGGCTCTGCGGTAGTGCGTAGAAGCTGCCCGGCTGCAGGCGTGCGGGCACCAGGAAGTCGCGGGCGCCCTCCGGTGTCGAGCGGGTCATCGTCGGGGTCTCGACCTCGACGAATTCGTGCTGGGCCAGCACCGCGCGGGCGGCGGCGTTGACCTTGGACCGCAGCCGAATGGCCTTACCCGGTGCCTCGCGGCGTAGATCGAGGTAGCGGTACTTCAGTCGGGCCTCGTCACCGGGCTGCTCGTCGAGCTGGAACGGCAGCGGCGCGGCCTCGTTGAGTACCTCGAGCTTCGTGACGTTGACCTCGATCGAACCGGTCGGCAACTCCGGGTTCTCATTGCCCTCGGGCCGCCGCTCGACGACACCGGTGACCAGCACGCAGTACTCGGCGCGCAGCTTGTGCGCCTGTTCGGCGGGCTCACCCTCGCGGAACACCGCCTGCGCCACACCCGACGCATCGCGCAGATCGATGAAGATCACGCCACCGTGGTCACGACGCCGGGCCACCCAGCCGGTGAGGGTGACGGTCTGACCGGCATGCTCGCTTCGCAGCGAACCAGCCAAGTGGGTGCGCAGCACGGGATTCCTTTCGACGAATGTGACACCGGAAGGGCGAACCCGGTGCGCGTCCATCGTAGTGAGACACATTCCGCAACTGGAAACCGATATCGCCGCCACCCGTGCGAAGCTGTATAGCGACAGGGTTGCGGCCGCCCTTTCTGGGCCGATCCGAACAGCACGGCGCAGGTGCCCACCGCCGCAGTCGCTGCACATCCAACACAGAAAGCGAAGCAGATGACCTTCAACGAAGGCCTCCAGATCGACCCGGATCGCGCTTCCTCCGGTGGTGGACCGGGGATGGGCGGCAAGCTGGCGCTCGGCGGTGGCGCGGGTGGTCTGATCCTGCTGGTGCTTGGCCTGTTGTTCGGTGGCGATCCCGGGTCACTGCTCGGACAGCTGAACGGCACCGAGCAGAGCACTGTGCAGCCCGGGACCGCTGGCACGCCCGCGCATTGCAAGACCGGCGCGGATGCCAATAAATACGTCGACTGCCGGGTAGTGGCCACCGCGCAGAGCCTCGACGCGGTGTGGGCGGCACAACTGCCGCAGCAGACCGGTAAGAAGTATTCGAAGCCGAAGCTGGTGCTGTTCTCCGGTGCCGTCTCGACCGGCTGCGGCAATGCGACCAGCGCGGTCGGCCCGTTCTACTGCCCCGCTGACCGGACCGCCTATTTCGACACCAGCTTCTTCCAGGAGCTGGTCGACCGCTTCGGGTCCAGCGGCGGTCCGCTCGCCCAGGAATACGTGGTGGCGCACGAGATCGGCCACCACATCCAGAACCTGCTCGGCGATATCGGCCGGGCCCAACGGGATCCGCGCGGGGCCGAATCGGGCGCGGTGCGCACCGAACTCCAGGCCGACTGCTACGCGGGCATCTGGGCCCACTTCGCAGATAAGCAGAGCGCCCCCGGCAGCGATCAGCCGTTCCTGAAACCCCTGTCCGACAACGACATCCGCGATGCCCTCTCCGCCGCCTCCGCGGTCGGCGACGACCGGATCCAGCGCGCCGCCCAGGGCCGGGTCAATCCCGAGGCCTGGACCCACGGCTCGTCGGAGGAGCGGCAGAAGTGGTTCCTCACCGGATATAAGACCGGCCAGGTCCAGGCATGCGATACCTACTCGGCATCGGATCTGAACAATCCGTCGGGCCTGCGCTGATCGAATAGGAATTTGAGCGACACCACAGTGCGCGGGCACCGATTCGGGCCCGCGCGCTGCGATGATCGAGGGCACTCGGTTCGATCATCGAGAGCAATTGGCCTGTGGCACACCGTAGATGGGGATTTCATGCGCACGAAGTCGGCACTGTTGGTTCTGGTCATGGCACTCGCCGGTAGCTGGGGCATCGCCTCGGCCCAACCGGCCACCGACGCGCCGCCGCCCGCCCCGGTCCAGGCACCCTTGCCTGCCACCGCGTTGTTGACGCTGACGACCATCCCGAGCGGCTGGTCCGAGCGAGTCGACCTGCGCCCGATGCTGCAGATCTACGCCGATGGCCGCGCCGTCCACCAGCCCGATGCCGCCTCGACCACCCGGTCCGCCGACGTCTCACCACAGCGGCTCACCGGCACCGTTCCCACCGACATCCTGAATGCCGCACTGGCGGAAACCAGAGCACTCGCCGCCCTCGATCTCGGCATGCCGAGCAACGACGACCGGGGCTCGCAGATCATCGACCTCATGCCCGCCCCACCCGACCAGGACGTCCACCTGCTCATGTACGCCCCCGAGGCGACCGAGGGCCTGACCACCGACCAACAGGCCAACCGCAAACGCTTCACCGATCTCTATCGCAAACTCCTCGACGCCTTCAGCCAGGAACACTGAATCCACCCAGCGCCGCGACCCTCCCACACCGGGGCGAGGGTCGCCGCCATTCGGCCCCGAGATATACAGAGCCGCACCCCAATTGGGTTTGCGGGTGGCGTCGGATGCAGCAGACTCGTTGGTGGAGTGAACATTTCCGCACCCGGCACTTCGAGTGCGGCAGAGAGACCTCCATACCGGGTGGGATCCCGACAACGCGGACCCGGCGGGATAGCACCGATAGAACAACAGCACCCCCGGCCGGAAACCGGGCGGGGGCACCGTCAGAACCGTTGTGGCGGTTGGGGTTAGAACTGGTCCTGTTCGTAATCCGAGCTCACCAGTTCGTCGGGATGGGTAGCACCGATGACGTCGGGGGTGGATTCCCCGAGCGGACCGGTGAGGTCATCATTGCCGGTACGGCTCTGGTAGGGCTCGACGGTACGTGAGTGCTCGTCGTCGTTGGCACCGCGCTGGCCGGTGGCGCCGGGGCTGCCGCCCATGAAGGAGTTGCCCGTACCGGCGCCGCTTGTCGAAGTGCCGGCGCCAAACGACGTGCCCGACAAACCTGAGACCCGACTGATGGGCGAGACGGTGCTGCCCGGCGTGCCGGTCACCTTCTGCGTCGACGGCGAACCCGATGTGCTCGGCGATCCGGACCGGCTCCCGATGCCGGTGATGCTCGGGGTGCCCGCGGTGGTGTGTCCGGTGCTCGTCGACGCCGTCGTGGTGGACGTGTTCGGCGAGCTCGAGGTGCTCGATCCGTCCAACAGGCTGGCCGCGTTGGTCGAGGTGTCCGATGCGATGGACTGCGCCTGCTCCAGGATCGGCTGACCTATGTTCTGCATGACCGCCTGCGCGACCTCCTGCGGCGCGGGCAGACCGCTGGTCCCGAGCAACTGGTTCACCAGACCGGTCAGCTCGGCCGTCTTTCCGGCCAGGTCACCGCGGGTGGCATTGGCGACCGCGACGGCCGTCCCCAGATGTTCGGTCGCCGTCGCGATCAGCGCGGCCTGACCGGGCGGGGTCAGCGCCACCGGCACGAGTGCGGTGGCCTGTGTGGCGAATTCGCTCGCGATCCCGAGCAACTGCGCATTGCCCTGCTGGACCACCGCGGCGGCCCGCTGGGTCAGTTCGGAGATGTCGATACCGCGCTGACTGGTGTCCTGCCCCTGGGTCTGCGCCGTCTTGCTCGCGGCCTGCGCCTCGCGTGAGGACTGGCCCTCCCACAGCTGCTCGACGGTCTGCAGACCACCCTTGCCCACACTCACGGCCGCCTCGATGATCTTCGAGGACTGACTGAGGATCGCGGTCGGGTCGAAGGCGCCGATGACACCGGTGCCGAAGCTGCTGAGCAGCTGGAGAATCGGCTGGAACAAGGTGTCGATGCCGGGAATCCCGGGAATCGAGAGCCCCTGCATCAGCGCCGCGACCGGATCGGTCGGAATGTTGGTCGCCGCCGCGCTCGCCGCCGCCCCCTGGGTGCTCGCCCCGCCGAGCGCACCGCTGACCGCGCTCTGCGCCTGCTGCGCCACGTTCTGCGCCGCTTGGATCACCGGCGCCGCCGCATGGCTGATCGCGGTATGCGCATCGCTGAGCACCTGGGATACGTCGGGCGGCACCGCCCCGGACAGGATCGCGCTGGCATCCGGCGTCGAATTGCCGTTCAACCCTGACAATCCCGCTGGCATGGTGCCCAGCTGCGGCGAATCCTCGGTGATCTTGCGCGCGAGCACGAATTCGGGCGCCTCGATCGGCGGCAGATCCGCGGGCAATTGCGGCAACAATAGATCGCTCAAACCCTGCCCGGCATTCTGCAGCGCATCGACCGCGGTGTTCTGCGTTGCGATCACGGCCTCTTCGATCGCCACGCTCTGGCCGTCGGGCGCGATCACGCCGGTATCCATCGGCTTCATACCCCGCCTCCGACCTGGTTCGTGATCGCGCTCAATACGCCAGCGTTGCTGGAGTCGGTGGTATCGAACGCAGCGGCCGCGGTGAACGCCGACTTCGACAGCTTGTCGTACTTGGCCGAGAGATCGTTGATGTCCTTGGCCTGCAATACCTGTGCCGCGGCGAAGGCCAACAGATAGTCGGCGCCGATCAAACCGAATACCGGCGTGAGCGCGACAACGTTCTGCACGCCGTCGAAGCCCGCCCCCGCGATCTCGCTGGCGACCCCGGCGTTCGTGGTAGCGAAGGCCCGGACCGCATCGGTCTCCACCGAGAGATCAGCCATCGAGTTGCACCCCCCATATCCTCTTGAATTGCAGTTCAGTACTCATAGCGTCGATCAACGGCACTCCCTGCCCGAACCGGGCAGCTGAGCTGTGATCGGGCCCCTGCGCAACCGCGAGTTGATACCAGCGCCGCTGCGGTTGCGCCCAATATAGCGGACCCCAACGGCAACTTTCGAGCCCAATGCGGCCACCGGAAAGGAACTGGAACGTGTTGCAAATTAGAACAAGTTCTATATTCTCGATCACATGAAGGTCGCAGTGACCGGCGCAGCCGGGTATCTTGGCACGAATCTGCTCAACCTGCTGGTCGAACGAGGACATGAGGTCACAGCAATCGATCGGATCGTTCCGCAGCAGCGGACGGACCCGAACGTCACCTGGGTCAGCGGGAATGTGCTCGATCCCGAATCCATGCGTACCGTCCTCGCGGGCGCGGAGGTTGTCTACCACCTGGTCGCCGTGATCACCCTGGCCGAGCAGCACGATCTGGCCTGGAAGGTCAATACCGAGGGCGTGCGCGTCGTCGCCGAGGCCGCACTCGACCTCGGCGTGCGCCGAATGGTGCACGCCAGCTCCATCCACGCCTTCAACCAGTACACCTGCGGTGGCCGCATCGATGAATCCTCGGTGCGCTCGACCGATCCGAGCCTGCCCGTCTACGACCGGTCCAAGTGGGCAGGCGAGGTCGAGTTGCGCAAGGTCATCGACAAGGGACTCGACGCGGTGATCTGCAATCCCACCGGAGTCTTCGGCCCGCTCGACTACAGCACTCCGCTTTCCAGGATCAACCGCACACTCAAGGACGCGGCCCGCGGCCGGGTGCCCGCGATGATCGGCGGCGGCTTCGATCTGGTCGACGTGCGCGATGTCGCCAAGGGCCTGATCCTGGCCGGAGAGCGCGGAAAGACCGGCGAGAACTACCTGCTCGGCGGTTCGATGATCTCCATGCTCGACCTGTGTCGCACGGCGGCGGCCTGCGCCGGCAAGAAGGGGCCGAAGTTCGCGATTTCCCCCAAGGTCGTCAACGGCCTGATCCCGGCACTGGAGCCGATCGGCAAACTGTTCAAGACCGATATCGTGTCGAAGGCCGCGCTCGGCGCGCTGGTCTCCGCCCCGATCGTCGACCATGGCAAGGCCGAACGCGAAATCGGCTATCAGCCACGGCCCATCGAGGAGACCGTGCGCGATCTGGTCACCTTCTTCACCGATCCGGAGCAACTGACCACGTCCAACACCCGACAGATCGCTTGACACCATTTAGAACACATGTTCGACTGAGAGGGTGCGGTGGCAAAGCCAAACCCTGGATGCCGACGATGGCGCCCTGCCCGGCCTCGGCCGGGCAGGTTTCGTGCGCACCGTACAGACCCCCGAATTCGAGGGCATCACGTTCCATGAGGTGCTCTGCAAGAGCGCACTGAACAAAATGCCGGAGGCGTCGAACCTGCCGTTCCCTTGGACGATCAATCCGATGCGCGGTTGTTCACATGCCTGCCGCTACTGTTTCGCGCGCCCCACGCACGAGTATCTGGATCTGGACGCGGGCCGGGATTTCGATTCGCAGATCGTGGTGAAGACCAATATCGCCGCGGTACTGCGCAAGGAACTCGGCCGCCGCTCCTGGCATCGGGAACCCGTCGCACTCGGCACCAACACCGATCCGTATCAACGGGCCGAGGGTCGGTATCGGTTGATGCCCGGCATCATTCGCGCGCTGGCCGATTCCGGGACGCCGTTCTCCATCCTCACCAAGGGCACCCTGCTGCGCCGGGATCTACCGCTGCTCACGGCGGCGGCCGGGCAGGTTCGGGTGAGCATCGCGGTCTCCATCGCGATTCTGGACATCGATCTGCACCGCAGCCTGGAGTCGGGCACCCCGGCTCCGAAGGCGCGGCTGGAGATGGTGCGAGCACTCGCCGATGCCGGGTTCGAGGTGAATGTCCTGGTCGCGCCGGTGATTCCGTATCTCACCGACAGCCGCGCTCATCTGGACGCGCTGTTCGGCGCGATCGCCCAGGCCGGGGCGGTTTCGGTGGTCGCGTTTCCGATGCATCTACGCGGCGCCACCCGCGGCTGGTTTCTGAGTTGGCTGGCCGAGCACCATCCCGCCCTGCTGCGGCGCTATCGCCAGCTCTATGGCCGGGGCGCCTATGTGACACCGGAGTACGGTTCCTGGCTACGCGAGCGGGTACAGCCGCTGCTACAACAGCACGGTCTTATCCGCGAACACCCCCCGGAACCCGAGACCCAGGCCACGACACCGGTTCCGAACGACACGCAGCTGGCTCTGTTCGCGTAAAGCATTTCACAGGCACATCCCGCACACGGCGGAGTAGGTTGGCCAATGGCACCTCCCATCGGACGAGGAAGTGAAGCAGGCATATGCCCCCACATCATCGGATCAGCGCGGACCAAAATGATGTCGGCACAGCGAAATTGGAAAAGGTCGTAATTCGCTTCGCTGGGGACTCCGGCGACGGAATGCAGCTCACCGGTGACCGCTTCACACACGAGGCGGCCGCATTCGGCAACGACCTCGCCACCCAGCCCAACTTTCCGGCCGAAATCCGGGCGCCACAGGGCACGCTCCCCGGCGTATCGTCCTTCCAGATCCAGATCGCCGACTACGACATCCTCACCGCCGGTGATCAGCCCGATGTGCTGGTGGTGATGAACCCGGCCGCGCTGAAGTCGAATCTGGAGGACCTGCCGCGTGGCGCCACCATCATCGTGAACACCGACGAATTCACCAAGCGCAATCTCAGCAAGGTCGGCTATGCGACCGATCCGCTCGACGATGACACGTTGAGTGATTTCGTGGTGCATCGCGTCCCGATGACCTCACTCACCCTCGGCGCGACCGAACCGACCGGTGTCGGCAAAAAGGATGGCCAGCGCGCCAAAAATATGTTCGCGCTCGGCCTGCTGTCCTGGATGTACGGTCGCCCGA
The DNA here is from genome assembly GCF_053602975.1 of Nocardia sp. NPDC004278. NCBI lineage: Bacteria > Bacillati > Actinomycetota > Actinomycetes > Mycobacteriales > Nocardiaceae > Nocardia > Nocardia sp. NPDC004278. The sequence continues at coordinate 219,942 of NZ_JBSGEQ010000005.1, read as the reverse complement.
TCGGCGGCACCGAGCGCTTCTTGCGCGAGAAGTTCGCCGCGAAGCCCGATATTGCCGAGGCAAATCTGCTGGCCTTCCGCGCGGGCTGGAATTACGGCGAGACCACCGAAAGCTTCGCCACCACCTTCGAGGTATCCCCCGCCAAGCTGCCGCCGGGCACCTACCGCCAGATCACCGGCAATACCGCGCTCGCCTACGGCCTCGTCACCGCGGGTCAATTGTCCGGATTGCCGGTCTTCCTCGGCACCTACCCGATCACGCCCGCCTCGGACATCCTGCACGAGTTGAGCAGGCTCAAGAACTTCGACGTCACCACTTTCCAGGCCGAGGACGAGATCGCGGGTATCGGCGCAGCGCTGGGCGCTTCGCTCGGCGGTGCGCTGGGGGTCACCAGCACCTCCGGGCCCGGGCTCGCGCTCAAGAGCGAGACCATCGGACTCGCGGTGATGACCGAGCTGCCGCTGCTGATCGTCGATGTGCAGCGCGGCGGTCCGTCCACCGGACTGCCGACCAAGACCGAACAGGCCGATCTGCTGCAGGCACTGTACGGGCGCAATGGGGAATCACCGGTCGCGGTGCTCGCGCCACGTTCCCCCGCAGACTGCTTCGCCACCGCGGTGGAGGCGGCCCGCATCGCGCTCACCTACCGCACACCGGTGCTGTTGCTCTCGGACGGCTCGATCGCGAATGGTTCTGAGCCATGGTCGATTCCGCGTGTCAGCGACTTGGCGCCGATCGATCCGCGCTTCGAGCCGCATGCCGAGGAGGGCACGCCGTTCCAGCCCTACGCCCGTGATCCGGAGACCCTCGCCAGACCGCTCGCGGTACCGGGCACCGCGGGCCGCGCACATCGGATCGGTGGACTGGAGAAGGCCGATGGCAGCGGCAATATCTCCTACGAGCCCGCCAACCACGAGCTGATGGTCCGCCTACGGCAGGCCAAGATCGATGGCATCGCCGTTCCCGAACTCGAGGTCGACGATCCGGATGGGCGTGCCGAACTGCTGCTGATCGGCTGGGGCAGTTCCTATGGACCGATCGGCGAGGCCTGTCGCCGTGCCCGCCGCCGCGGCGTCCCGGTCGCCCAGGCGCACCTGCGATACCTGAATCCGTTGCCCGCCAACCTCGGTGCCGTACTGCGCCGCTATCGCACGGTGGTGACGCCGGAGATGAACGGCGGTCAGCTGGCCATGCTGCTGCGGGCGAAGTACCTGGTGGATGTGCAGCCGTGGACGAAGATCGCGGGTACGGCGTTCTCCGCGCAGGAACTCGTCGGGGTGATCGATGCCGCACTGGACGGGTCGATCGAGGAGATGGAAAACGATAAAGCCTTCGCGGCGCGGGCTCGGGCTACGTACTCGACTGGGGGTAACTGATGACCATCGTCGAAACCTCGCTCATCGGAGCCGATCTGGGTCTCACCGGGATCTCCGGTGTCCCCGCCGCTGACGGGCCGCAAAAGGTCAAGGACTTCACCTCCGATCAGGAGGTGCGCTGGTGCCCCGGCTGCGGTGACTACGTGATCCTGGCGACCGTGCGCGGCTTCCTCGCCGAACTCGGATTGCGCAGGGAGAACCTGATGTTCGTCTCCGGGATCGGCTGCTCGAGCCGGTTCCCGTACTACCTCGAGGCCTACGGTATCCACTCCATCCATGGCCGGGCGCCCGCCATCGCAACCGGCCTCGCGGTGACCCGGCCCGATCTGTCGGTGTGGGTGGTGACCGGTGACGGTGACGCGCTGTCCATCGGCGGCAATCACCTGATCCATGCACTGCGCCGCAATGTGAATATGACGATCCTGTTGTTCAACAATCGGATCTACGGACTCACCAAGGGGCAGTACTCCCCCACCTCGGAACAGGGCAAGATCACCAAGTCGACGCCGATGGGCTCGGTCGACCACCCGTTCAACACCCTGTCGGTCGCGCTCGGCGCCGAGGCCAGCTTCGCGGCCCGCGCACTGGATTCCGATCGCGCTGGCCTCACCGAGGTGCTGCGCGCCGCCGCCGAACACCGCGGCACCGCATTCGTGGAAATCCTGCAGGACTGCCCGATCTTCAATGACGGCTCCTTCGATGTGCTGCGCAAGGGCGACGCCGAATCCCGCCTCATTCCGCTGCACGACGGCCAACCGATCCGCTTCGGTGCCGACGGTGAATTCGTTGTGGTCCGAGATGGTTTCGGGCTCGCGGTGGCGCGCGCCGACGAGGTCGAGGAGTCCGACATCATCGTGCACGACGCCTACGCCGACAATCCGGAGTACGCGTACGCCCTCTCGCGCCTGTCCGACCAGGACCTCGGCCACGTGGTGACCGGCATCTTCCGCAATGTCACCAGGCCCACCTATGACGATGCGGTCCGCGCCCAGACCGCGGCGGCGCGGGAACGCAAACCGGTACGGGCGGACTCGCTGCAAACCCTGCTCAATGGCCCGGAAACCTGGACCGTCGACTAGCTCGGCAGTCCCAGCCGATCCGCGAGCGCGCCGAGCGTGCGATGCAATGCGGCGCGCTCGGCGGCGGTGAGATCCGCGGTCGTCTCGGCGTCGATCGCATGTGCCGCTTCGAGGCACTTGCGCAGTAGCGCGCGTCCGTGGGCGGTCAGGCTCAGGACCTGACGGCGGCGATCCTCCGGATCGCGCAATCGATCGATGGCGCCCAGGGATTCCAAGTGGTCGGCCAGAGTGACGACCAGACTCGGCGCGACGCGCAGGATCTGCGCCATCTGCATCTGCGATGCGGGACCGTTGGCCGCAAGGACATTCAGCATTCCGGCATGTTTCGGCTTCAGGCCCAGATCCGCCACGCGGGCACTGAAGCGGTCAGTCAGGAACGCGCCGAGCAGCCCGAGTCGGAAGGTCATGGTCTCCGGCAGATTTTCCGCCTTGACGTTCTTCATGAGTCGCATAATACTGATCCAGAACCATTCATACCCTGAACGATTCTGGGAGTGAAAGATGCAGACCGAGAAGCTCACCAAGTCCGCGATCATCGTCAACGCAATCGGTGCGGGTATCGCTATGGCATTCAGCGCCGTGGCTGTCATCGACCCCACCCTCGCCGTAACCGGCGGCGCGGACTCCCCGAGCGTCGATATGTACGCCCAGGCCTATGCCGCCCGCGCCATCCCGCTGGGCGCCGCCCTATTGTTCAGCCTGACCAGCCGCCACAAGCGCGGCCTGCTCCCGCTGCTGACCGTTTCCGGAGCGGTCCAACTCGGCGACGTCGCCATCGGCGCCACTCAGGGGATTCCGGGCATGATGGTCGGCGGCACCGTGCTCGCGCTCATCCATCTGGCGACTGCCGGCCAGTTGGTCCTCGGCAGGAATCGCGGCACCGCCGTCACCGCCTGAGCCATGAGTATGGCGCGATCGACCGTCGAGGATCAGATGCGCTTGGCGAACCCCAGGTCGATTACGGCGTCACGTTCTTGTTCGAGTTCGGCGACGCTGGCGTCGATGCGGGTGCGGGAGAAGCCGTCGATATCGAGGCCCTGGACGATCGAGTATTCGCCGTCAGCGCAGGTGACGGGGAACGAGGTGATGAGGCCTTCGGGGATGCCGTAGGAGCCGTCGGAGGGGACGGCCATGGAGGTCCAGTCGTCGGCATGGGTGCCGAGGGACCAGTCGTGGATGTGGTCGATGGCGGCGCTGGCCGCGCTGGCGGCCGAGGATGCCCCCCGGGCCCGGATGATGGCGGTACCGCGCTGTTGGACGGTGGGGATGAAGTACTCACTCAGCCAGCTCTGGTCGACCATATCGAGGGCGGGGCTGCCCGCGATGGTGGCCTGCGTGATGTCCGGGTATTGGGTCGCGGAGTGATTACCCCAGATGGTGATGCGGGCGATATCGGCGGCGGGCGCGCCGGTCTTCTTGGCAAGTTGGGCGATGGCGCGGTTGTGGTCGAGGCGGGTCATGGCGGTGAAGCGGCCGGCGGGCACGTCGGGGGCATTGCTCATCGCGATGAAAGCGTTGGTATTGGCCGGATTTCCGACCACGAGCACCTTGACGTCGTCGGCGGCGCCGGCATTGATGGCCTGCCCCTGCTCGGTGAAGATCGGGCCATTGGCGGCCAGCAGATCCGAACGCTCCATACCCGCGGTGCGCGGCCGAGCCCCCACCAGCAGCGCGACATTCGCCCCGGCAAAACCGACCCACGGGTCGTCACTGATATCGATCGACTGCAGCAGCGGGAAGGCGCCGTCCTCGAGCTCCATCGCCACACCCTCCAGCGATGCGACGGCGGCCGGGATCTCGAGCAGCCGCAGCCGCACCGATGTGTCGGACCCGAGCATGGCCCCGGACGCGATCCGGAACAGCAGACCGTAGGCGATCTGCCCCGCACCCCCGGTCACGGCGACGGTCACGGGCGCTGTCCGAGCGGCGGTGCTCACGACGAACTCCTTGCGATAGGCGGACACTCGATCCCCACCCTAACGACTCTCACCACCCCCGAACCGCTGTGGTGAGCTACACGACAGTCACTCCGGCAAACACATCTATCCCGCCCCGCGACCAAGAAGCGCGAGTCGACCCGCCCTCGACTCGACTGCTTCGCCGCACCCAACAGCCCCGCCAAGAATCCGCGCCTGTGCGGGCTCGAGGGGGATTGCAGCACGTCTGATCAGGCGCGAAATTCGCTGCGCGCGAGTTCAGCACAATCCCGCGACTTCCTGATCGGTCAGCACGATCGGCGAAACATAATCCTTCGCCCTCGCAAGCTGCACAGCGCGATACAACGGACGCTCCGCCAAACCCGCGTCACGAGCTTCGGCGCGCAGTTGGTGGACGAGCATTGTCGAAACCGCAACGGCCGCAGCGAGTTCACTGGCGGACAGGGCATCGGCGAGTTTGCGGAGGCCGAGCAGATGGAGTTCGCGACCGCTGCCCGCGTCGGTGTACATCGCCAGCGGAACAACCTGTGATTCGGCACCGGCAGTGACTCGCAGGACGATTCGGCTCAAACGGGCCGGATAGACAAGTATCTCCACGCCGTTCGCGGCGGCGAGGTCGATCCGGCGTTCACCGAAGGTGTGTCTGGCGTGAATCGTGGTTCCGGCCAACCACATCCGCCGCCGCCGCAGGGCAATGGCATAGGCAACAGTTGGCGCACCCACGACCACACCGATCGCGATCGCGATCGGCCACGGCACCAGCAGTGCCGCGAGCAGTGCGGCACCGACACCCACCCCTACCGCGGCGAGGGCAAGTCGCCGCAGCATGGGTGCGTAGGTTTCGGGTGCGACGAGGTCGAGTCCGACCGTCGGAACCGGTTCGGCTGCGCCGGGGTCGATGGGTTCTACGGGCACGGCTGCGCATTCATATGGGTGCGGATGTCGTCTCCCGGCACCGTACTACCCGGCCGGGCGCAGCGCCGCCGCGACAGCGACAACCGTCTCGTCCAATGGGATCTGGCGCTGCTCACCGGTGGCCATATCCTTCAGGCCGATGGTGTTCTCGGCCAGGTCACGATCGCCGAGGACCAGGGTGAATTTCGCACCGGACTTATCGGCGGCCTTCAAGGAGCCCTTGACGCCACGGCCACCGTAGGCCAGGTCGACCCGAATCCCCGCCGCCCGCAACTGCGCCGCCAGCACGACCAGGCGCTGTTTGGCCGCATCGCCCAGCGACACACCGTAGACCTCACACCGCGCCGGATCGCCCGCCGACTTGCCCTCGGCCTGCAAGGCCAGCATGGTGCGGTCGACGCCGAGGCCGAAACCGATACCGGACAGCGGTTGTCCACCCAGCTCGGCCATCAGCCCGTCGTAGCGACCGCCGCCGCCGATCCCCGACTGCGCCCCGAGTCCGTCGTGCACGAATTCAAATGTCGTCTTTGTGTAGTAGTCCAGGCCGCGCACCATGCGCGGATTGACCACATACGGTATGCCGAGCGCGTCCAGATATCCCAGCACCTGCTCGAAGTGCGTCTTCGCAGATTCGGACAGGTGATCGATCATCAACGGCGCGTTCGCGGTCATCTCCCGCACCTCGGGCCGCTTATCGTCGAGCACGCGCAGCGGATTCAATTGCGCCCTCCGCTTGGTCTCCTCGTCCAGCGGCAGGCCGAACAGGAACTCCTGCAACAGCTCTCGATACTGCGGACGGCAGGTCTCGTCGCCGAGCGAGGTGATCTCCAGCCGGAAACCGTCCAGTCCGAGCCCGCGATATCCGGCATCGGCGATCGCGATCACCTCGGCGTCCAGTGCCGGATCATCGACACCGATGGCCTCGACGCCGACCTGCTGCAGCTGCCGGTAGCGACCGGCCTGCGGCCGCTCGTAGCGGAAGAACGGACCCGAGTACACCAGCTTCACCGGCAGTTGACCCCGGTCGAGCCCGTGTTCGATCACCGCTCGCATGACACCGGCGGTACCCTCCGGCCGCAGCGTAACGCTGCGGTCACCGCGGTCGGCGAAGGTGTACATCTCCTTGGTGACCACATCGGTGGACTCACCGACGCCACGGGCGAACAGCGCGGTGTCCTCGAAGATCGGCAGCTCCATATGCCCGTATCCGGCCAGTCGGGCGGCGCGGATCAAGCCGTCGCGCACCGCGACGAACTCGGCCGAACCGGGTGGCACGTAATCCGGGACCCCCTTCGGGGCGGAGAAGCTGCTGGTCTTGGTCACGATGGTCAAGTTTCCACCACCACCGCCCGTCAAGTCCAACCGGTTAGCCCACGCGGCAAATGGCCTGCTGAGCAGTCTCAGGAATAGATGGCACAATCCTGTGCCGTACGTAACGGATACGGGAGGAACGTGGTAGTGCCGAGCAACGAACAGCGACGGGCAGCGGCGAAACGCAAGCTGGAGCGCCAGCTGGCCAACCGGGCCGATCGGGCGCGCAAGCGCAAGCGACTCATGATCGCCGGGTCCGCGCTCGGCGTGGTCGTCGTGGCCGCGGCGGCCGTCGGCGTGTACTTCCTGACCAAGGGCGAGGAAAAGCCCGCCGCTATCAGCTGCGACTACCGCAATAGCCAGAAGCCCGCCGATAAGCCGGTGAACAAGCCGCGCACCAGCGGCATCCAGAACGCCGGCGATAACGCCAAGCTCAGCGTCAGCATGGAGACCACCCAGGGCCCCATCGGCCTGACCCTGGACAACGCCAAGGCGCCCTGCACGGTGAACAGCTTCGCCAGCCTGGCCGGTCAGGGCTACTTCGACAACACCATCTGCCACCGTATGACCGCGGACGAGGGTCTGAAGGTGCTGCAGTGCGGCGACCCGACCGGCACCGGCACGGGCGGTCCCGGCTACCAGTTCGACAATGAGTACCCGACCAATCGGTACAACCCCGCCGACCCCGCGTTGCAGAAGCCGATGGACTACCCGCGCGGCACCCTCGCCATGGCCAACGCGGGACCGGATCCGGTCGACGGCGGTGGCACCAACGGCAGTCAGTTCTTCATCGTCTATGGCGATTCGAAGCTGCCGCCGAACTACACCATCTTCGGCACGGTCGACCCGGACAGCATGGCCACGTTGGACAAGATCGCCGCGGGCGGTCAGGACAACTCCAACGGCCAGGGCGACGGTAAGCCGAATCTCCCCGTGACCATCCAGTCGGTTCGCATCGACTAGTGACACGCCCGATCCGGGTGCTCGCTTCGTTCGGGCCCGCTGCGCACAATGAGCAGCGGGCCCGAACTGTCATCCACTGGATGAGCCTAGGGTAGGCGACCCTAATTGTTCGGTTAGGATGCGCTAAAACCGAAGATCCTCCGAAGCTTTCGCCCACCCGCCGGAATTGTGCGATATATGCTGTTAAGCGGCACGCCCACGCGGTTGGTGCCGAGCTTTCTCGGGTAATCTCGAATGAAGGAGAACGCGTAGCGTAGCTATCCCTGATCGGGCGACCCCCGTGGGAGTGCCGTGCGACGAGTCCTCTGGGTGTCCGCGTTTGCAGGCGGGGCACCGACACGACGGATTACAGTTCGGCGTGGCGGCGTCCGTGTCAAGCACCACAACATCCATAGTGATCACTGCAGCATCGGGGAGCAGCCATGTCCGAGGAACTGGACGACATCGGCCGGGAAACCGCGGCCATGATGAAGACTATGTTGCAGCTTGCGACACTGGTCGCGCTGCGGACCCGGGAGCGTGGTCAGAAAGAAGCCGAAGCCCGCGTCAAGGTCACCGAGGCCCGTATCAAGGAGGCCCGGGAACTTCAGATCCGTGAGGCCCGCGACGCCAAGGCCAAGGACCCACGCAATCTCGAACTGGCCCGCATGGTCGAGAAATCGGTACCGGCCCAGGGCATTTCGCTGGAGAAGGATCGTTTCTCCGCACAGGCCGAGGCCAGCCGGATGGCCGCGACGGCCTCAGCTCAATCGAAACCACTCGTACGGTATGACTCCGCGGAACGCCGGATGGCGATCGCGGCGCACCTCGCTCGCATCGGCATCGCACCGGAGTTGGCGGCGGTGCGGATGCTCATCGAAGTAGGCCAGGGCCAACCGCCCGAAGAAGCGGTTCGCATTCGCGATGAAGCGGCCCGAGCCGCTGCGGCACGAGGCCGGGAGCAGGACGCCCGCGGCCTGGAACGCGTCAGACAGTAAGGCGCACACCGCAAACCGAAACGCCCGCTGAAATCAGCGGGCGTTTAGCCGTTCTCGGGGTATCTCACATGCGGAAATCGCCGATGGTCGGATCACCGAAAAGCCCCTGTGCTGGGGACTTCAACGGTAGTGGGCTGAGCATATCCTTGTGGCCGTTGCGCACACTGCAGTACTTGAACGGGCCACGCGGATCGAACAGCTTCGTCATATGTGGATCGGCGTGGTCGAGGAACCAGATGCTCAATCCGGTGCTCGGCTCCAGTCGGTAGTGCTCCCAGGCGCGCCATAGCGCGTCCAACCGCGCCACCGCCTCGGCATGCTTCCACCACTCGGGACACCACACCGTTTCACTGATGTCGGTGACCTGACGCCGATACACCAGGCTCAGGTAGTTCTCGACGAACTCCACCACATTGGTGTAGATCATGGGCTGTTGCTGCTGTTCGGTCACAGCTGCACCTCGCTGACGCTCGGCTCCACTGTGCCCGATGGTGCTGTGTCCATGGTTCGCTCGCTCCGCTCCCTCACACCTGCACCTCACTAACACTCGGCTCCACTGTGCCCGACGGTGCTGTGTCCATGGTTCGCTCGCTCCGCTCCCTCACACCTGCACCTCACTAACACTCGGCTCCACTGTCCCCGATGATGCTGTGTCCATGGTTCGCTCGTTCACAGGGGCCGGACCTCCTCGACTTGGCCGTATTCGGGTGGCGGAGCAGCCTTGGTCAGGTTGGGCGAGCCGAACAGGTCGGCGATCTCGGTCTTGCGCCCCGGAAGATGGTGCGAGATCGACTTCTTCACATCGTCAGCGTAGTCGCCCTCCCACCACGGCACGGTGCGCACGAGCACCGCGGGCTGGCCGGAGGTGAAGACGATCGCGCGCCCCTGCGGCAGGGTTGCCAACGCATTCACGGTGAAGGTCTTGGATGAGCCCAGTGACCGCGAATAACTCTTGCCGCCTTTGGATTCCGAGACCGATGAGGAGATCGCGTCGTATTCCCCGATCGCCTCGGACCGGTCCCGCAGGAAGTTCATATCGTCGACGCCGGGGCCGAGCACCTTGATATTGGCCGCCGACCACAGCGCGAGCATGCCGTCATCGCCCCAGCAGCGCGCGCCCTGGGCCCAGGACTGCAGCACCGTCATCACCACGATGCCGCGCGAGCCGAAGTGGCTGTACTGCTTGGGCAGATCCTTCCAGCGCACCACATTCGCCGCCTCGTCGAGCACGGCGAGCATCGGAATCGGCAGCCGTCCGCCGGGTGAGCGCGAGGCCTTGCGCATGGCCACATCGACCACGGCCTCGGTGAGCGCACTCACCAGTGGTGCCGCCGAACCGCGGCCCTCCAGCGACAGGCTGTAGAGAGTGCCGTTGTTCTCGATGAATTCGAGTTCGTCGAACTGCATGCGGTTATCGCCGGGCAAGATCCACGGATGCACGTTCGACAGCTGCAGGCAGCGGATCATCTTCTTCGCGGTGCCGAAGATGCCGCTCTTGGTGCGTGGATCGGCGTTGTACTGCATCGCGAGCCCCGACGCCGTGTAGTGCTTGCTCGCATTGCGCAGCAGCTCGATGGGTTCGGCGTCGTTGGGGTTGGTCACCCAATCCCAGACCTGGACGATCGGGCGATTGCCGAGCGCGGCGGCCAGGAACAGCCCGGCCAGCAGATCCTCGGCCTCCGGATCGAAGAATACGTCGCCCTTGGCGTCGGAGCCGTTGTCGGCGTCGGCGAAGTGACCGGCCAGCCGCGCGGCCCGCATCTCGGCGCCGTCATGGTGGGCGTCCACCCAGTCCAGCGGATCCCAGAACCAGGAGGGCTCCTCCCCCGCGACGCCCTGCGGATCGAAGACGAAGGTGCGACTTCCCTTGGCCTCGCGCACATCTCGGGTCGCGTCGACCACATCGCGCTTATTCGAGGTGGACAGCACCGGGCCGATCGCGGTCAGGATCGCCGGGATCACCCGCGAGGTCGACTTGCCTTGTCGCGGGCCCCAGATGTCCAGGTGCAGATCCTCGTAGGAGCCGTAGAGCATCACCCCGTCGGCGACGCCGATGCCGATCGGCACGCCAGGGCTGTCGTTGTAGCCGAGTCGTACGCCGAGCAGATCGGCCTTGGCCCGGACCCCGGCCTCGGTGAGCGACTTGATGGCGCTGCCGCTGCCCATGACATCGGCCTTGTCATCGACGGCGAGCCGGCCCACCGCCCGGCGCGCGGCAAGCCTTTTGCGCACCACCAGATAGGCGATGAGCGCCGCGATGACGAGCAGCACGATTACGGTGGAGGCGCGTGGCCAGTGCAGCTTGCCCTTGGCGAGATCGGCGACGATCTCGATCGGGTTGATCGGAATGTGCTGCGGCGTGACCGCCATCGCGTTGCCGAGATGCAGTGCGAGCCAGAGGGTTCCGAGCAGCGCGAAACCGGCGTAGATCATGTAGAGGGTGATATCGGGTCCGACCGCGGCCGGATCCTGCACCTTCTTCTTTTTCGCCATGTCTGCCTCCTGTTAGGACCTAGCTATGCGGTTGTCGCTGGTGCGGGTTCAGCGGTACGCGTCGAGCCGCCAGCCAGCTGGTGTGCGTACGACGGTCGCGATCACCGTTGTTGGCGGCAGGGATTCCTTGCGCCCGTTCGGATAGACGACCGTCTGCTCGATCCCGATCTTGAACTGCTCGACGTTCGGATCCGTGCTCGCGGGCGGGCGCTCCCCCGATGCGAAGGTGAAGGCATCGATATGCGCCTGCGCCCTGGCCCAATCCGCCCACTGCAGCGTCGCCTTCGGCGTCTCCACCGCGGTCGGTGTGCCGTCCAGCATGCGGATCAGGCTGGGCCCCAACCATTTCCGCGCACGCGACAGCGAGGCGCCCTGGGCTTCGGTGGCGGGCCGCCAGGAGTAGATCTCTTTCAGCGCGGCCACCGCGACACCATCGGGCGTCACCGGATCGGGTGCGGGCACCTCCTCCAGCAATCGGGTTGTGGACGTGGGCGCATGCGGCGCAGCGGAACCCGCGTCCCTGTCCTTGCCGCCACACCCTGCACCGAGCATCGCAACGCTCACCACCAGCATCACCACCAGTTTCGCGCGTGTGTCATTCAAGGCTAGCCGCCACGGCCGATACTTGGGCGGTCCGATCGACGCACGCGCCTCGGCGTGTTCGCTCGCCGCACGCACGGTCGGCATCTCTGCCGGGGTTGTGGTCTCCACCGCGGTTGTGGTTGTCGTCCCCGCCGCGGTAACGGTTGTCGTCCCCGCCGCGGTAGCGGTTGTCGTCACAGCACCCTCCTCCCGCGGCCATCACCCGGCACCGCGACCTCGGTCACGCCACTGGAATGCCCGTATGCGGCGGGCACGGATTTGATCATTCGTCCATTGCCGGAATAGATTCCGACGTCGGCGGGGCCACGCGGGCCGAACGAACTGAATACCAGATCGCCGGGCTCCAGCTTGCGCATGGGCACCTCGATGCCCGCCTCCCACTGCTGTTCGGCGGTCCGCGGCAGCGTAACCGTGCCCGAGGAGGCCGCGAATACGGCGGCCGAGGTGAGACCGGGTCCGTCCAGTCCGCCACCACTCGGTCCCTGCGGACCGCCACCGCCCCACACGTACGGGGTGCCGAGCCACTGCTGCGCCGCCTGGACGATCTGCCCGCGGCCCGCACCCTCCTGCGGGGTGAAGCGCCCGTTGGAGCCCTGCGCGCGGTACAACGGTTCCATCGCAAGGATATTCGCGACATAGGGCTGGGTCTCCGCATAGTGCGCGGCCACCAGGTTCGGCATGCCGCCGGAGGCCAGTACCGCACCCTCACCGGCGTTGTAGGCGGCCAGGGTCAGCGCGACGACATCGCCCTGTACCCGGCCCGCGGACTCCCATGCGACGATCTTGCGCGCGATGGCGCACATATAGCGGCCCTGACCCATGATTGCGTCACCGTCGTCCCAAACGCTGGCCACGCCATTGCCGTCGGCATCGATAACGTAGGGCTTACCGTCGTCGGGGTCGATACTGGCCGCGGTCCCGGGCAGGAACTGGGCCAGCCCCTGCGCGCCAGCGGGTGAGGACGCGCTGCGCCGGAATCCGGACTCCTGCCTGCCTTGCGCGGCCAGCAGCGAGGGGGTGATCTGCGGGCAGATGGAACCCGCACGGCGATACCAGATTTCGAGTTCCTGGGGTACCTTGCCCGCCGCCAGCGCGCCACCCGCCGTGCCGAAACCGCGATTGCAGCGCGGATCGGAGGAGAAGGCCTGCGCACCACCGACATCCGGGGTCGGGGCGCCGTCGAGCCAGGGCAGCGGGTCGATCTGGCGGCCACCGGTGAAGCGCCCGCCCGGGACGATTTCGAAATGCAGGTGCGGACCGCTGGATTGGCCCGCCGACCCGACCTGAGCGATGGGCTGACCGGCGACGACGGTGTCGCCGACGTGCACGTGCACACCGCTGTCCCACATATGCCCGTAGACCGCCGAATACGCGCGGCCGTTGGTATCCACGGAGTCGACGACGATCCAGTTGCCGAAACCCGATGCGGGACCGGCCGCGACGACGCGTCCATCGGATACCGAGTAGATGGTGGTGCCGTCCGTGGCGGCGAGGTCGACGCCCAGATGCGTGCCGCCGCGCGCGCCGAAGACATCCGACACGGTGAAGGTGCCAACGGCCAATGGCAGGGTCCGGCGGATCGGGCCGATGCCGGCGGCCAGCGACGGCGCACCGGTGGCGGTCGGATTAGCCTGTGTGGCAGTGAGATCGGTCTTCGTGGCAGTGGGATTGCCGGTTGTACGCGCGGCGGAAGTGGTAGCGGCGACCCGGGAATCGCCCGGCGCGTAACCACCCAGCGGTGGCAGCACACTCGACGATCCCAGCACCGAGGAGCCCTCGCACTCGTCGTCCACGGCGGGCATGACGACGACCAGCACCAGTGTCATCAAACCCAGCACACTCGCCAGCGCCAGGTACAGGACGGTCCGCCCGGTCACCGCATCCCCGGCGGCGCCGATCGGACGCGAGACGAATTCAGGTGACTCACCGTTGCCGCCGAGATTCGTTGAGGGTGTCGGCCAGCGTCCGGTTCATCTCCGCCGCGGCGGCCAATTGTTGTTGCAGCAGTGCGACTTTGCGGCGCAACGCGGTCGCGTCGAGGCGCTCCAGACTCGGTCCCTCGGCCGCACGCACCCAGTTGCGAACCGAATTGGTATGCACGCCGATCTGCTCGGCCACCACCCGACACGCCTCCGATTCGCTGCGCAATTTGCCGGTCAGTGCGATGACCTGTTCGACCGCGGCCTTGCGCACCTCCGGGGACACTCTGCGATAGGACCGGTGCGGCATCATGCGCCCCACCTCACACAGACAACCGGTCTCCATAACAGTGCGGGTTTTCTCATGCGGCGCTCCCATTGGGGGAATCGCCACCGCGCGAAGTGGATTCGGTGAACTCGGAGAAACGCTGGTTGGTTTCGTGGATACCACTCTCCTTCTCGGACAGAGTGAATTCCATATGGAACGGGATGCCGGGGCGACGATCCTCACCGATCTTCAACAGGAATTTGCCGGTACCCGGCGGTGACGGACGTTGCTGGCCGGGTTTGAGTGCCTCACCGGTCAGCGCTTGCGGTGCGGACCATCCGGTCACCATCTCCTCCTCGGCGGATGTGAATGGAACCACGCTGTCCAGGCGTTTGATCTCCTCGCCGGGCAGCGCGCCGAATATCTTGGCGCGCGCGCGTTCGAGGAAGCCGAGCGCCTTCGCGATGGCGGCCTCCGATCCCAGTGCTTGCAGGTCCTTGATGGTGTGGCTGATCATGATCAACGCGGTGGCAATGGTGCGCTGTAGACGGGTCAGCTCATCGACCCGGTCGACCATGAAGTCACCGAGTCCGAGCACCTGCCACAGCTCGTCCATGACCACTTGGAAATAGCGCTGCGGGCCGAGATTCGCGTCGGCGAGCACATGTGCGGCCTCCACCGAGGCGAATCCGTCGGCCCAGCAGGCCAGCATCACGGCGGCCTTGAGTTTCTTATCGCCGGTGGGGATGTGCGAGACGTCGATGCAGACCGCGACCGCGCTGGTATCGATCGGAACGCTGGTCTGCCCGTTGAAGATCGCGCCGAAGGGGCCCTGGGTGAGTGCGCGCAGCGAACGCCGCAGGCCCTTGATGGCGACCTGGTATTCGTTGGGGTCGTCGGCACCCGCGTCGAGCTGTAATTCGTCACCGCCGCTGACGATCACCTCGAGCAGGTTCTCCATGATGGGCGGCTGGTCCGGGGTGTAGCCACTGCCCGGCCGGTAGAGGATGCGCAGCGCGGTGGCGATCAGGGTCTCCTCGTAGTCGCGCACGCGTGCGCCGCGCACGAGTTCCACCAGACCGGCGATGAGCGTGACCTGGCGGGCGCGCAGGTCCTGCAGCACCTGAAGTTGCAGTGCGGGAAGCTCGTCCAGCAACGGCACGACCGAACCGAGCACACCCGCGGCGAGCGGGTTGAGCTTGCCGTGGCCGTAGCCCAGATCGATCACCTGACCGCCGACCAGCTCGACCAGCTTGCGGTAGTCCGGTTTCACGTCGGCCAGGATCAGCGGGGTGATGCCCTGTGCGATACCGCCGAGCACGATCCGGCGCACCAGCGAGGACTTACCGAAACCATTGAGCCCCAAGACGAAAAGGCTCGGCGCGGTAATGAAGCTGCCGCGCAGGAACCAGTTCATCGGATCGAAGCAGACCGGCGCGCCGGTGTGCAGATGCGAACCGAGCGGAGTGCCGATCAATGGCGCACCGGCGCCGACCGACCACGGCCACAGGCCGGCCACCTGGGCAGTGGTGGCCCGGTATTCGACCGGGCGGCCGACGACATTCATCCGGCCGCCACCCGGGCCCAGATAGCCGCGATCGGTGAGTTGGGCCGTGCTGCGGTCGAATCCGTCCTCGAAGACCTGTTCGGCGCGGGCCGCATAGTTGCGGCGGCGGATATCGTCGGTGCGGACACGGAAAGTCGCGAAGGCCGCCCGCAGTCCGGTGCCCTCGCGGCTGATCTGTTCGAGTTTGGCCCGGGTCACATCGTCGAGCAGGGGCGGACCGGACTGCTTGCGCTTATCGGCCCTGGCCTTTGCCCGGCGGGCGGCCTTATCCATCTGCGGGGTGCCCATCGCACGGTCGGCGGTGTAGTCGACCTTGGCCGCGCGCTGTGCCTCGCGACTCGTCCTGGCTCCGTTGCGATCCGGTCGTGCCACGCGTTTCCCCCGTACCGATCGTTGTGGTGCGCCCTCGCGTGTGGGGCGGGCGGTCCTGGCGCCGTCGAGACGGCCACGATCGGCCGAAGCTCGCTCACCCCGGCCGCTTTCGGATCTGGTGCGCCCGCGCTCGGAGCCGGACTGCGGCCGATCGGCACGGCCACCGTCGGCGGACCCGGCGCCGGGACGCGCCCGACGCTCTGCCGCATCGCGCGACGGTCGCCGCTCCCGATCGGACGTCTGGCCCACCCCGGTCCGTTCGCCGCCGCTCACCCGCGCGGACCGCCGATCCCGGTCGGGCATGTCCTCGATGCCCGACCGCTCGACCCGGCCGCCGGTGGGCCGCTGTACACGTCCCTGTGCGGGGCGGGGCCGACCGTCACTGGTCGGCGGCGCCAACGTTTCGTCCTCGGGACGCCGCCTGCGGCGCACCTCGTCCCGCTCGCGCACGGGTGGCTCGTACTCACGTGCCATGGATCGCTCACCCCGCCAAGGCTTTCGGAATTGTCGCGTGTTCCGGCAGGATCACCCCGCAACCGAGCGAGGCCGCGAAGGCCGCCGCCTGATAGCGGTAGCACCGCCGGATCTTCAACCGCGCCTGTGTGGACAGGTCGCGGGTTATGGCTTCGATACGCGGCAGGTCGCCGCGCAGGGGCTCGGTAATGGTCACCAGCGCCCCGAAGCGGGTCACACCGTGACCCCGGGCTTGTTCCTCACGGGCCTGCTGGGTGGCGCCTACCCGCAGGGTCGCGGCCGCCGAGACGACACCGCGTTCGCTCTGCTGTGCCACCAGCGCGTTCTTGAAGTCGTCATCGACGATTTCGGCGGCGTCGGCAGCCGAATG
The DNA here is from genome assembly GCF_053602975.1 of Nocardia sp. NPDC004278. Classification (NCBI taxonomy): domain Bacteria; kingdom Bacillati; phylum Actinomycetota; class Actinomycetes; order Mycobacteriales; family Nocardiaceae; genus Nocardia; species Nocardia sp. NPDC004278. The sequence continues at coordinate 203,318 of NZ_JBSGEQ010000005.1, read as the reverse complement.
CGGACGGTACACGATGGCGATGCGCTTGCGCGGCACTTCGGGATTCGGCGCCAGCAGCCGCTGCAGCACCCGCTCGTCCACCGCCCCCTCGGGTGCGGCGTCCATCTCCCAGGTGACCGAGCGACCGCCGTCGTGCACCAGATGATCCCACTTCTCGTCGTGCGAGACCGGTCCGGCATCGGCCCAATCCAGCCCGTGCCCTTCGGGTTCGCCGGCGGCGACCTCGAGATCGGCCTGCGAGGCCGGGTCGTAGCTGCGCCGGATGAATGAGATGACCTCATCGGCCGACATGGGCTGGGCGCGCACGCCCGCCTCGGCGAGCGCGGCGCAGATGCCCGGCAGCCTGCGCCCGATCTCGACGGCCTCCTCGGCGGGATTCTTGCGCCGCTCGGCGGTGGTCGCCTTGAAGGTGATCGCGACCCGCGGGAGCAATTGCACCCGTTCCTGCGGTAGTTCGGTCGCGAGTTCGTACATCACCTGCTGCGCCAGTTCCGGTGCTTCCGGCCGGGTGATAGTGGAAACCTCGGTGAGCAGCCGGTTGCCGGTTTCGGGCACGGTATCGATCACCGGGACCACGGCGACGATGTCACTGGTCTGACCGACCGAGGCGAGGAAGGTGCCCCATGCCGAGACCCAGCGATCGATGACCGGCTGATCGACGGCCTCGTGGCCCTGCGGCCACGCCCGCAAAACCACTGTGTACTGGGCGAATTGCGGTAGGTGGATCATGCCGAAGCTGTAGCCGCCCGCATCGATGCCCTCATAGAGCTTCGAGGGGGCGAGCAGACCGGGTAGCCGGGTGACACCGCCCGGAATCCGCGAGAACCGGCCACCTCGGTACACATGCTCGCCGCGGCTGCGTGAGCGCATCCAGTTGAACATCATCAATCCGTTCTCGTATCCGGAGCGGCCCCCGGTCCGCCACACCAGTGGAACCATCACGACAACGCCGGTGCCGCCCACGATCAGACCCCATTGGAACCCGCCGACCATGGCGCAGATCAGGGCCGTGATCACGACGACGAAGCCGATGACGGTCTCTTCCCAGCGCAGACCGAAAAGGCCTGCGCTGCGCGGCTTCTGCCACAGCCCGTACGAGCGGCGCTCGTAGGGATCGCTCGTCATCGTCATCGCGGAATGGTGCTCCTCCCGAGGTCGGGCGAACGATTCGCCCAGCGGTCACCAGCTACATCACCCATGGCCTCATCGGCGCGGGTCAGCGGCGCGGTCGCGGCGCGGGCCGCACCGATCGCACCCGCCGCCCTGGACGCTCCGGACGGTACTCCCGCCCCGCCCTGCGGGCCGGAGGCGCGCGGAGGTGCGCCCGTCGCGGCACCGCCGCCGCCACCGCCACCGCCACCGCGCGGCGGGACCGGACGCGGGGCGCCACCGCCACCGCGCGGACCGCCGGCGCCGCCCGGGGGCCGCGGACCGGTGGACGAACCGCTGACATACCCAGCCGAACCCGGTGCGGCACCCTTGACCGAAACGGCCTTGGTACCCATCGCACCCAAAGCGCCTACCGCAATCAGGGTTCCACCCGTCGCGGTGAGACCGGAACCGCCGCTGCCCACGATCGCGACCGCGGGCGTCACCAGTCGCATCAGCGCGGGCAGCACGAACGCGACACTGCACAGCAGCACGATCGCGACCAACATCCGCTGTGCCTGTTCACCTTCGGGCAGCCCGCCGGTATCGGTCAGCGAATCCACATGGCCCGCAGTGGTGAACGCGATCATATAGACGATGGCGGCCACCGGCTTCCAGAGCATGAACGCGATGATCCAGCCGATCAGCTTCTGATAGGACTGCTTGCCGATATTCATACCGGACGCGGCCGCCGCCAGTGGCAGCACACCCGCCGCGATGAGCAGCAGGCCCTGCCGGACGATGGCGAGCACGATCTGCGCGAGCGCGCCGAGCAATCCGACGATCGCGATGATCAGCACCAGACCTGGCGAAAACGCCTGCAACTTACTGGTTTTCACCATCAGCTCGGCCAGGTCCTTGGCATTGCCATTGGTCGAATCGTTGATGATCCACTCGGAGAAGCGATCCGAGGCCTGGGTACCGGCGACGATGACGGCGCCGAGCATCCAGGAGCTGAAAACCACACGGGCGAACATGCGGAACGATTCGGCCGCCTCGTTCATCGCGGCGCCGCGTCTGGCTTCGGCCAGTCTGGCGCCGGACAGGATCACCGAGGCTATCAGCAGCAATATCTGCGCCTGATAGGTGTAATCGTTGATCTTCACGAACAACGAACCGTTATCGCTGGCCGCCTCGTTGGGGACCTTCATCCAGAAGGTCAATGCGAGGATGATGGCCTCGCCGAGGCCGTTCATCAGCGAATCGACAACCTTGCCGAAGGTCGAATCCCAGGCCTTGTCCTTGATCGCGTTCGCGACGCCGCTGGGATGTGACGCGGCGTTACCCGCCTTGCATACCGCCGACGCGGCGTCACCGAGGGATACCCCCGGCAGGCCGACATTGTCGAGGGTGTCGTGCAGTTCGTTGCACGTGTCGTCGAAACCGTAGGTCTGTCCGTATGCCACCGTCGGTGTCGCGATCATCACCGTGAAGATGACCGCGAAAATCGTGACTAGACGCCTCACCATTGTGTCCACCCCTCGATGCTGCGCAGGGAATCGATCTGGACTTGCTGCTGTCCACTCACCGCCGTGAGCTTCCAATCGCCTTCGCGCCATACGACTGCCAGGCGCATGCCGACCCATGTTGGTTGGCCATCAGCTGTTTCTCGAGCCTTTCTCGCAAACTGGACGATCGCTGAATCTTCGGTATAGCTCTCGATTCGGAATGCATCCGAAGCGAACAGCAAGGGTCTCAACTTGTCCGGCAGTCGATCCGAGACCTTGCCCTCGGCCACGAGTCGGTCGTAATCGGCCAGATATTGCGGCGTGACCTCGACCAGCCGCAGCAGCAGATCACGGTCGCGCGGGTTGGCATTGGTGCGCCAGTAGATCTGTTCGGCCGCCAGGGCCGCGCCCTGCGGAGTGTGGGCGAATCCGACGGCTGCCTTGCCGTCGATGCGTGCCGGACCATCGGAGGTGGAGAACCGCACCACAGGTCCGCCGAACACGCGCTGCCACACGCCTTGACCACCGGCAGGCTGCGGTGCCGCGGTCTGCCAATTCGGCCCACCCGGCTGCTGTCGCAGTGCGGGATTCTGTTCCAGCACAACGCCTATGCCATTGTCGGGCACATCGACTCGGCGACCGAACATATCGACGTCCGGATTGCCGAAGCCCGACGCCCCGGTCTCGGGCACATTCTCCGAACTCGTCCCAGTCCTCGACACCTGGTCGCCGCCAACGGCGTTGTCCCGCATCGCAACCACGGTCACCGCGACTGCGACGACCACCGCGAGCAGCGCGCCGACGCCGAGCACCGCGAGCGGCGAACGGTTGCGTGTCGGACCCGAGCCGGGCCCTAGGCTCACCATTTCGTCCACCCGTTCAGGGATTCGACATACTCGGTCTGCGTGGTGTTCGTGGTGGCGGGCTTCAGTCGCCAGTCCCCCGCATCCCACACCATGACCAATCGCAGAGCCGCCCACAGCTGCTTGCCGTCGACCACCGGGCCACGCGAAGCGAACTGAATGATCGCCAGATCATCCGCATAGTTCTCAACCCTGAACGCATCCGAGGCAACGAAATACCGAGTTACCTTCTCCGGCTGCTGTTCCGGCAGCTTGTCCTGGGACAGCGCCTTGTCATAGGCCGCGATCTGCTGTGCCGAGACGCGCACCTGGCGGACATAGAGGTCGCGGTGGGCGGGGCGGGCGTTGAGGCGGTAGGTGATCTGGGCCGCCGCGAGCACCGCGCCCTGCGGGGTGTGCGAATAGCCGACGGCCAGACCGTCTTCGATGCGGGTGGGTCCGTCGGAGGTGGAGAACGGGACCGAGGCGCCATAGACCCGCTGCCAGCCGTGCGGTGCGGTGGTGCCCTCGGGGGCGGCGGTCAGCCAGTCCGCGTCGGACGGTTTGCGCTGGCGGGTCGGATCCTGCGGAAGTGGTTGTCCGGCAGGGTTGTTCGGGATATCGACGCGCCTGCCGAGAATATCCACCTCGGGGGTTGCGAAGCCGTCCGCGCCGGAACCCGCTGCGGCGGCAGCCTTGTCGCCGCCGGAACCCGAATCGCCTCGCCCGATGAAAACGAATATCCCCACCACGACGATGAGCACCACCACGGCCGCGGACGCGATGACACCGAAGGAGACGCGATCGCGCGGGTACGACTCCTTTTCGCTCATGCCGGTGCCTCCAATTTCACTATGTCCGTGGGTAATTCATCGACCGACTCAATGGGCCGGGCGGTCGGGTCCTGGTCGGGCAGCCGTAACCTCCAGTCGTTGCCGAACCACTCGACGGTGGTGTGATTCACCGCCTTGGAGCTGTCGGAATATTCGGTATAGACATCGACGGCCGATGCCGCGTCGGTGTAGCTGGTGATCTTGTAACCCAGCAGTCTCGGAGCGTATTCGGGCGACGCCGGGCCGGTGATCGAGAGCTGCAGGCGGTTCACCGACCACTCATCTCTCGCCTTGTCCGGCACCACCTCGAGGCGCACGATATCGGGCCACTGACTGTCGGCGGCGATCGACAATCGCACCGTGTGGACGATCGCCGCGAGGGCCGCACCGCTCGGTGACTGCTCGAAACCCGTTGCGGCGCCGTTGGCCGTTTTCTTGGGCCCCTGCGCGGCATTCGGAAGTGCGACGCCCTGGAACGGCTGCCACCGCACCTGAGTCGGCGCGGCCGACAGGTTCGGGCCGGAATCGCCGTCACCGCCGCCGCAGCCGACCGTCGCCAGCAGCATGGCAGCACCGAACACCCCCGCAGCGGGCGTGCGGATGCGCCGCCGCGGCGCGATGAGGTGGGTTCGCGCGTGCTCGCGCTCTGCTGTTGCGCGCGACCGGCGAGCGGTCGCCAGCGGTGTGGAATTCATGCCAGGGCCGTCCCCATCCCGGTTCACGTCGGCAGGAACGCCAACGCGATCCCCGAGGCCGTACTCGCCACCGCTGCCCCGAGCAGACTCATCAAAACGCCGTGCGAGGCGTCGTTCATCGCCAGATCGCTCCGGAATGCGATCCACAGGCGGCCCGCGGACACGATCATCCACGCCAGGCACACCAGCAGCACGAACCAGAGCAACCAGTTCAGCAGCTGCATCAGCGGTTGCAACACTTCGGCGGGCATCTGCTTGTAAGCGAGCAGTTCCGCGGCGGACATACGCACGGTCGACATCGCGGACATCAGGTTCCGATGACGGCGTTCATGATGGTGCCCGCGCTGGTCGCGACCACCCCGCCGATCATGGCTCCGGCCACCATCTTCGGCGATTCGAGTCCACCACCGGTCCACTTCTCCCATGCGAACTTGCCGCCCGCGTAGGTGATTCCACAGATTCCGGAGAGCAATACGAACCAGGTGAGGTACCGGACCAGCTGCAAGATCTTCTCCGAACCAGGAGGCGCCTCCGGGGTCGGGTTACCGACCTGAGCCAGGACAGTGCCGTACGTGTCCTGCACGGCGAGGAGAATCATGCTCATCGGCTGCCTTTCTGGGTTGAAATTGTGGTCAACGGTCCGGTCCGGCGGTCAGTGTCAGGATCATCGGTGGCCCTCCTCGAAAGATGTACTGCTATCCAGGTTTTCGCGCACCACCGCAACGATATCGGCGCCGAGTTCGCGGACTTCGAGCGGAACTTCCTCGAGCGGGTCGATCTTTTTCTTTTTCGGCGGAGTCTCGTCGCCGGGGGTCCAGATGGGCAGCTTCTCCGGCTCGACCAGAGTCCATTCCTCGTACCACGGGATCTGCCAGACCTGGCCCGCGAGCGAACCGACCACATCGCGGTAGCGGCGGATCTCGGCGGGCAGGCGACCGGGACGTGCGGCGACGGTGATCAGACCGAGCACCTCACACGATCCGGCGAAGTCCGAATGGTATTGGCGCAGAAGGTCATGCGCGCGGGTGAGCCCGGTAATGGTTTCCCTGGCCACCAATACGACGAAAGGGGATTCGCGGTCGAAGACGCCGGGCCAGCGGCGGCCCGAATCCGCCGCGGGCGCAAGCACATGCGCGAGGGTACTGGCTCCCGCACCGCCGTGCACACCTAGCAGCCACCACAGCGGAGCCCGGCCGACGCCGGGTACGGGGCGGTCCCAGATAGGTGCACGACGAGATTCCGGCGGGGCGACCACACCGGCTCTAGCGGCTTCGGTTCGACGGCGAAGTTTCATGGCGGCCGTCATGATGCCACTCCGGCGAGCAGCCGCCCATAGGCACGGCGCGTCTCGGCGGCAAGCGATGCGTGGCGCACGAGTTCACCGCGCGCCAAATGCGGATCGTAGGGAATCTCCATGATGTCGCGGACCCAGCCGGACAGATGTTCGCGCAAATGGTCGGCAACATGCGAGTCCGCACCCGACATCTGGTGTGAGACAACGATTGTGGTATCGCCGACGATACCGCCGCCCTGCCCCTCGGCCGAGTCGCCGAACTGGTCGTCGAGCCATTCCAGGGTGACCCGGAGCCGGTTCGCGGCATCGGCGCGCGCCGGAATGGCAAGCACCAGAGCGACATCCGCGTCATCGAGCAACGGCCGCAGCTGCCGTCCGGCAATCGGGTTGCCGCCGTCGTAGACCGCGGTGTACCCGGCGTCATAGATTCCGCGCGCGACTGTGAGGTATGTGGCACGCCGACGCAATGGCGCGGCGTCGCGCCACAGCAATCCGATGCCCGAACTCGCCTGCGACAGACATTCCTTCAACGGCGCCGGTTCATCGCCACCACGTCCGTACAACCACGACTGCAGACTGATCGGATGCAGGTGCTCATCGGCTCCGCGTAGCGCCAGATCGCTGCCCGCCGCGGTCGCGTCCACCGCCACCGTCGGCGTGCCCGCCATGCCCAACTCACCCGCCAGGCCCAATGCCGTGGTTGTCGTCCCCGCACCGCCACAGCCACCGACCACCAGAATCGAACGCTGCGTCGGTTCCGCGGATTCGGTCTCAGCGCGCTTGCTACGCCGCAGTCGCACCACCGGAGCCTTGGATGGCGCATGCCGGTCCGACGAATCACCCGCATCGGGCGCCTCATCGAGCCAGCGGCTCCAGTCGTCTCCCATCGCTATCAGCTCTCCCTACTCATCCGGCCGCAATGCCCGCGATGAGCGTGCGGCCGCCGACCATCACCGTGGTGACGGTCTGCTGGTTGTACGTGGCGGGCGCGCCGCCGGGCCGGTACTCGGTGACCTCGACCGAATACCGGTTCTCGGTGATGGTCTGGATCCGCACGCAGTGCGTGGTGCCGACCGGAACGGTGTCGATACCGTGCTGGATCACCTCGGCGGCGGAGATATTCGAATCCGGTGCGACAACCGCCCGGACTCGCTCGCCGGAGCGTTCCACGTAGTAGGCGTACTGAAATGCCAGGATCGCGTCCGGTCCGGAATCGGTGCCACCGGGTTCGGCACTGCGCACGATGCGGTCGGCGCGTTCGGTTGGGCAATCCGAAATGCCCTGGGATCGAACGCTGCCCGCGGTGAACTGCATCGAGGGCACGACCGGTGCCGCAGCGCCGTGATCACCGGAGGAACGCAGCAGATAGATCGCGCCGGCGGTGGCAGCCGCCAGCAGCAGCACAGCCACGACGAGCACCGCGACCACCCGGGCTCGGCGCGCGGATGGGTGATTGCGTGCCTCCTGGCGCAACGCTCGCGTCGCCCGCTCGGCGCGCGAAATGCGACTGTTGTCGTATTCGTCCTCCGGCCACGGGAACTGGACGAGTTCGCCATCGCGCGGCCCGACGTAGTCGTCGTCCGGGCCGGGGGCGTGTCCGGCGACCCAATCCGACCAGCCACCGGTGAACTCGCTGCGATTGGAGCCCAGATCGGCCGGAACCTCATTACGCGCACGCATTTCGTCGGGATCCTCTTCGCGAATGTAGTGCGGATATCGGGCCGGGCCGTCCTCATCGCTCGGCATCCGCAATTCCGCCTCGTCCTGCTGCGGGGTGGATACATCCGCTTCCGGCTCCAGCGCGCCGTACCAGCGCGACAGCTGTTTGTACGACTTCAACATTCCCCCATTCCCGCAGCGCGAGGCACGTGATGCATCATCGGACCCTCTCGGCGATCAGTTCGTGGAGAACGGGTAGGTGTTGTTTGCGGTGCCGGGTACTACGGTGGGCCGAGCCGACACCGCGCCGCCGGATGACGCGCCATCGGCTCCTGTCCCAAACGGAAATTGTCCCGTACTGGAGGTATTCGGCGTAGTCGACGCGCCGGAAGTTTGTCCGAAGAATCCGGTACCAGGCTTGGTGCTCCCACCCTCCGGCACCGCGCCGCCGCCGAATTTGTCGACCAGATCGTGTGCCGCCGCGGCGAACCAGTCGGCGACGAATCGGGTGGGCGTCGCACCGGTGGCGGTCACGGCCGTGCTGCCGTAGGCGCCGTGGCGCTGGACGGTGTCCCAATACCGCACCCAGGTTGTCACATTGAGCAGGTCGCTGTTGTCGGTGATGTTCTGTACAACTGCGTCGAAGGCCTGGGTGACCAGCCGGACACCGGTCGTCGGCGGCACCAGCTGGGTCAGCGCGCCCAACAATTTCGTGCCGAGCAGCAGGATTCCGGAGACCGGGTCGGACAGGCCTGCGGTAGCGAGTTGAGTGATGGTCGCCGGGTTGATGACCGCCTTGACCACCGTGACGACGGCGTTCAGACCGATCGTGCCGACCCTCAGCAGTGCCCGCAGTGCCGCGGGGGCATCGAGCGGAGTTCGCGGATCAGCGGCGTCGGCGAGGCGCTGGGAAATCGACTTCTTGGGCGAGATCGACAGATTCGCCAGCGAGTTGCCTTGGACGTCCTGGTTGACGACCTCGGTTGCGGTCTTGATCGAGGTGAAGGCCAGCGCCTGCGCGATCGAAACCAATGAGGCGATCGGATCGCCGCCGCTCAACTTGGTCTGGCCCGCGATACTGGCCACCGCTTTGAGGATCGGCGCACCCTCCGGTGCGTCGCACGCGAGATCGCCTGCGGCACAGAAACTGGCGACGCGGCCGGTCAGCGCGGCGAAGTTGGCGGCCCTATCGCGTTCAGGTCCGATGCCGCCGCCGCTGGCCGGTTCCTGCGGGAGTGCCGCGATGGACGCGATCTGATCGCCCGAGGTGCCCGGCGCGGGATCGGGGGTCGCCTTGCCCGGCGCGCCGGGAAACAGCGGCGCACCGGGATTGCGGGTCGGATCGGCGAACAGGGCGACCGCCGCGACCCTGTCCGGTGTGATCACGCCATGGCCCTGCCCGACCTCCTGGGCGAACATCGAGGCCACATGCGCGCCTTGCGAATAGCCGACGATCGCGAAACGGGTCCCGGCACAGCGGTCCGCGACATCCTTGGCCATCGAACGCAGCCGAGCCAATCCGCCGGTCACCGACTCCGCGTACGACGCGGCACCACCGGCGGTCGCGCCGCCGAAGCCGGATTCATAAGGGACGTAGGCCCGATCGACCAATCCAGGCTGCGACGCCTTGGCCAGCATCGGCATGAAGACCGTGGAGAGCATGCCGGTATCGGTGGTCGGTGCGGCATCGGGCGACGATTCGCCGGTGCCCTGAATTCCCAACGCGTACAGTGCCGGACAGGCGCCAATGGTGATATTCGTCGTCGGGCCAACGGGATCGGACGGTTGCGCCACGGCGGTTCCCGCGGTCACCACAGCAACGGTGAATGCGACCAGCATTCCCGACATCCGTGCCGTGTACTTCGTCATAGCGATCCGCAATCAATTCGTGTTGCCGCACCCAACCAAAACGCCATGAAACGCAATAGACCGTAACAGATTCCGGCTCTTCCTGCGGGTTCGACGAAAAGTCCGCGCGAACCGCCGTCGGACAGATGGCAGTTCGCGGCGTGCCGTCACCGATATTCCGACAAACTTCCGATCGCCGGAATCACCCGGCAACCGGTGGTCGCCCGCTCGGCGATTCGAATCATCAACGTGGACATCGCATTCCGGTGATCGGCGGACCGCGTGCACCGGCCACCGCGCCGATCCCTACGGATGCGCCGGATATGCCCTCCGGCGATGTTCAGCGTGCTCGACCGGAGCGATCAGGTGGCCGAGGTCACACGATAGACGTCGTAGACGCCTTCCACGTTGCGCACCACATTCAGCAAGTGGCCCAGGTGTTTCGGATCGCCCATTTCGAAGGTGAACTTGCTGATCGCGACCCGGTCGCCGTGCGTGGCCACCGAGGCGGACAGGATATTGACCTTCTCATCGGCGAGCACCTTGGTCACATCCGAGAGCAGCCGGGTGCGGTCGAGGGCCTCGATCTGGATGGCCACCAGGAATACCGAGGACGGCGACGGCGCCCACTCCACGTCGATGATGCGCTCGGCCTGTTCACGCAGCGAACCGGCGTTGGTGCAGTCGGTGCGGTGCACGCTGACCGCGCCGCCGCGGGTCACGAAGCCCATGATCTCGTCGCCGGGCACCGGGGTGCAGCACTTGGCCAGTTTGGCGACCGTGCCGGCCGCGCCGGGAATCAGCACGCCAGCATCACCGGTGACGCGCTGGCGGGCCGGGGTGGTCGACGGCGTGGAGCGCTCGGCGAGTTCGTTCTCGACATCGCCGATGCCGCCGAGCTGCGCCATCAACCGCTGCACGACGTGGTGCGCGGACACCTGGTGCTCACCGACGGCGGTGTAGAGCGTGGAGATATCGGTGTAGTGCAGTTCATGCGCGACCGCGGTCATCGCGTCCACGCTCATCAACCGCTGCAGCGGCAGCCCGACGCGGCGGACCTCCTTGGAGATCTGCTCCTTACCGCTCTCCAGCGCTTCCTCGCGGCGCTCCTTGGCGAACCACTGCCGGATCTTGGCCTTCGCGCGCGGAGAGACCACGAAGTTCTGCCAGTCGCGGCTGGGTCCGGCATTCTGTGCCTTCGAGGTGAATACCTCGACGACCTCACCGTTTTCGAGCTGACGTTCCAATGCGACCAGTCGGCCGTTGACCCGCGCGCCGATGCAGCGGTGCCCGACCTCGGTATGCACCGCGTAGGCGAAGTCGACCGGAGTCGACTTCTGCGGCAACGTGATCACATCACCCTTCGGAGTGAAGACGAAGATCTCCGGCGATTTCAGATCGAAGCGCAGCGATTCCAGGAACTCCGCCGGATCGGCGGCCTCTCGCTGCCAGTCGAGGAGTTGCCGCATCCACGCCATATCGTCGACTTCGGTGGAGTCATTGGAGTGCTTGCCGCGGGTTTCCTTGTAGCGCCAGTGCGCGGCAATGCCGAATTCGGCGGTGCGGTGCATGTCCTGGGTGCGGATCTGCACCTCCAGCGGCTTGCCGTCCGGGCCGACGACGGTGGTGTGCAGCGACTGGTAGACGCCGTAGCGCGGCTGGGCGATGTAATCCTTGAACCGGCCCGCCATCGGCTGCCACAGCGAATGCACGACGCCGACCGCCGCGTAGCAGTCACGGACCTCGTCGCACAGGATGCGGATGCCGACCAGGTCGTGGATATCGTCGAAGTCCTTACCCTTGACGATCATCTTCTGGTAGATCGACCAGTAGTGCTTGGGGCGGCCCTCGACGATCGCGTTGATCCTCGACGCCGCAAGGGTATTGACGATTTCCGCGCGCACCCGCGCCAGGTAGGTGTCGCGCGAGGGCGCGCGATCGGCGACCAGCCGCACGATCTCGTCGTATTTCTTCGGGTGCAGGATCGCGAACGCGAGGTCCTCGAGTTCCCATTTGACCGTGGCCATACCCAGGCGGTGCGCCAGCGGCGCGATCACCTCGAGGGTTTCCTTGGCCTTCTTCGCCTGCTTCTCCGGCGGCAGGAAGCGCATGGTGCGCATGTTGTGCAGACGGTCGGCCACCTTGATCACCAGCACACGCGGGTCGCGCGCCATCGCGATGATCATCTTGCGGATGGTCTCGGCCTCGGCGGCGGCGCCCAGGTTGACCTTGTCCAACTTGGTGACGCCGTCGACCAGATGCGCGACCTCGGCGCCGAAATCCTGGGTCAGCTGCTCGAGCGAGTAGCCGGTGTCCTCCACGGTGTCGTGCAGCAGCGCCGCGACCAGGGTGGTGGTGTCCATGCCGAGTTCGGCCAGGATATTGGCGACCGCGAGCGGATGCGTGATGTAGGGGTCACCGGACTTGCGGAACTGGTGGGCGTGGCGCTCGTCTGCGACATCGAAGGCACGCTGCAGCAGGGTGAGGTTCGCCTTCGGGTACAGCTCGCGATGCACGCTGGCCAGCGGTTCGAGCACCGGTTTGACCGCCGCGATACCGCGTTGACCGGTCATGCGCCGGGCCAGGCGGGCGCGCACCCGCCGGGATGCGGAGGTCGGGACGGCAGCCGCGGTACCGGGCTGGCGCGCCGCCGCGGAAGTGCCGCTCACCTGCGGCTTGGGCTTCGATGCATCCGGGGTGGCCGCACCGTTCGACTGCGGGGCGCCCGCCGATTGCTCGACATTCGCCTCGCCAAGATGCTGAGTCATGCCACCACCTCTCCACGCCGCGATCGCAACACCCTATCCGACCGCTGCAACCGCCCAGACCACAACTTTAGTCCGAGCGCAGGTCATGCGTTCGATCCGAGGTTGCCGAGTCGCCGGCAACCTCGGAAAACATCACCGTGTGAGGTGCGAAAAAGGTGCCCTATCGGCTGGTGAAGGGTTCGACGGGCTGGCGGATGCGGGACTGGCCGTCGAAGTCCGGATCGAGCGGGGCGTGGAAGATATCCAGCACAGTTGGGGTGATATCGACCAGGGAGAAGCTCGAACTGGTCGCGCCCGCGATGAAGTTCGGGCCGCGGGCGATGACGAAACTGGTTGTCTCATCTGGGGTTTGGCCGCCGTGCCCGCCCTTGGGCCGATGACCGTGGTCGGTGGTGACCAGGATGGTCCAGCCTTCGGCGGGGTTGGCGCGGGCGCGGGCGTCCACGGCGGCGACGATGCGGCCGACCAGGGTGTCGATGCGGGTGACGGCGTCGCGGTATTCGCTGGTTGCACCGCCGTGCTTGTGACCGGCGCGGTCGACCTGGTCGAGGTGGGTGAAGAGGAAGTCGGGGGCGTATTTGGTGATGGCAGTGACGACGCTGTCGGCGGTGGCGGCATCGGTGGCGATTTCGTCGTCGTCACCGGGGACGGCTGGGGTGGAGATGACGACGTCGGCGCGGGGGTTACCGCTGCCAGCCATGGTGGCGATCTGATCCCAGGTGGCGATGGACTGGGTCTTCAGGGTCGGATCGGAGCGTTCGAGCCGGGTGAAGACCGTCGGGTACTTCGCGAACGGGGTGGCGTCGAAATTGTTGTCGGTGATCCCGTGCTTACTGCCCCAGACCCCGGTGAGCACGGTGGCCCAGGACGGACCGGAGATGGTGACATGCGGGGCGATGGAGGTGCGGCCGAGGGTGCCTTCGGCGCTGAGCCGCAAGAGGTTCGGGGCACGGACTTCCTCGATCTTGCGGTACATCAGGCCGTCGAGTCCGATGAGGACGACCTTGTCGACTCGGGTGGCGGCCTGTGCGCGGCCAGTGGCGAGGACGGTCGAAACGGCCGCTGCGGCAACGGCACCGGAGAACAGTTGCCTGCGTGCGAGGGACGTGCGGGTTCGCGCGCTCATATCCGGAACGATCCGGTACGCCTGTGCCTTTCGGATAGTTCACCGAGTGAGTGTTCATTGATGTTTCATCAGTCTCGCCATCGCTGGTCGCCTCGCTGAACAACCATTGAACTTGCGATAGCTAAAAGCTATTCGTACTGCTCGATGGTGCGTAGCGGTGAGGTGAACAGCAAAAGCCGTTTGACACCTCGCCACATGTGTGGCTGGCTGACCGCCATGTTCCACGCTGCCGACGGCACGGCCACCGCACCCATCCGAATCGCCGCCGTCGCGGACCTGCATATGCGCGATGCCGTCGCGGGGCGCTTCCGTCCGGACTTGCTGCGGATTACCGCCGATGTGCTGCTGCTCGGCGGTGATCTCACCGAGGGCGGCGCGCTGTACGAGGCGGATCTGCTGTGCGCCGAGATCGCCCGGCTGCCGGTGCCGGTGGTCGCGGTGCTGGGCAATCACGATCACGACCGGCGTCTGGGGTACCGCATTGCCGCCGTGCTCACCGACCTCGGGGTGCATCTGCTCGACGGCGATGCGGTCACCCTCGACGTGCGTGGGCGGCGGTTGGGTATCGCCGGTGTGATGGGCGGCAGCGGTGGATTTCCGGGGTATCCGGGCCGACCCGATGAAGGCAGTGCCGAACATCGCGCGCGGATGCGCCGTGGACCGTTGGACGCGCTGCGGCTGCGTCACGCATTGGACTCGCTGGAGTGCGAAACCCGTATCGCCCTTATGCATTTCGCGCCGATCGTCGACACGCTGGCAGGCGAGCCGCCGAAGATCTACCCGGGTCTGGGGTGTCACGATCTGGGCGAGGCCGTGGATGCGGGCGGTGCGGTGCTGGCGATCCACGGCCATGCGCACGGCGGTACCGAATTCGGGCGCACTGCCAGCGGGGTGCCGGTGCGGAATGTGTCGTATCCGGTGCTCGGGCGCACCTATGCGGTTTACGAGGTGTAAGCGCGGCGGGGCGCAGCAGGTACGTTCTACCGCATGACGATCGCCCGGTCGCTGCTGCTGTTCGCCCTCGCCGCACTCGCCGAGATCGGCGGTGCCTGGCTCGTCTGGCAGGGCTGGCGCGAGCAGCGCGGGCTGCTCTGGATCGCGGCGGGCGTACTCGCGCTCGGCGCCTACGGCTTCGTCGCAACCTTCCAACCGGACCCGAACTTCGGCCGCATCCTGGCCGCTTACGGCGGCGTCTTCGTGGCGGGCTCACTCGCCTGGGGCATGATCGTCGACAAATTCCATCCCGACCGCTGGGACTACCTGGGCGCCACCGTCTGCCTCATCGGCGTCGCGGTCATCATGTACGCCCCGCGCCCCTGAACCCTGCGTCCTTACCTGCACCGGTCCGGCAGGCAGCTGTGCTATTCGTCGGGAGCGAAGGCCCAGATGGCCGCGGGGCGCCCGGTGGCCTTGATGCGGCGGCGTTCGGTGGTGCGGGCCAGGCCGGGGATGGCGGCCAGGGTGCGGTTCAGATTCGCCGGGTCCGGGCGGGTGCCGTGGACGGAGGCGCTGAGTTCGACCGCGCGGGTGGCGGGAAATTCGTCGCCGGTCAGTGCTCGGGTGAAAGTCAAATCCTTCCAGAGCAACCGGGCGAGCAGGCTGCGGGCGGCATCCACAATGCGGTTGTGGTCGAAGGCCAGTTCGGGCACCGCATCGAAGGAGACCCATTGGGCCGGCCCCTCATGCGGTCCGACCACCGCCCACATGGCAATGGACAATGTCGGCCCGCGCGGGTCGCGGTTCGGTTCATCGAAGGTCACCAACTGCCCGACGGCCCCGATCGCCGCCTCCGGCACCCCGAGCTTGGTGTGCACGGCCCGCCGAGCGGCCGCGACCAGCCGCTCCCCCCGCCCGAGCAGCACGCCCGGCAATGCCAGCCGCCCGGTGAACGGCTCCATCTGCCGCGGTGCGATACCAACGCTCACCCCGGCGTCATCGCCCCAGAACCGCAACGCCACCACATCGACCGAAACAACGGATTGCTCCACGCCGGCCCATCCTGCCGGACCCCCGACATCCTGCGCCGAGCGGCACGCGAACAAGAACATCTCAACCCGTGCCGCAGGCCGGTGCGCCACGCAATGCGCCCTGCCACAACTCACGCGCCAGCACACCGCCGCGTGCCGCGCCACCGCAACGTCGCACGACCACGACGGACCATTCGCATGGTCATGGCCTAGGCGACGGCAGCCGCCGTGTGGATCGCGGTGCGGTCGCGGCGGTCGGGACCATTGGCCGTCAGGACTATCGGGGTATCGAGTTGGCATTCCAGCCATGGGATCGGGTCGGCGGGGATGGGTGTCAGGATCGGGTTGGACGTGGTCAGGAGTTCGGTGAGCTGGCATTGGTGGTAGAGGTCCTGCCATGGGCCCGGTTCCAGGCGGTCTACCAGACCGGTCGGTGTCGCGTATCCCGTTGCGGCGTAGCCGGTTCCGGGGGCGTCCAGATGGGTGAGAGCGAGGCCGTCGATACCGCCGGAGACCTCGATGGCATAGCGCAGCAGGATCGGGTCGAGGTGGCCGCGACGAAAGGGGCCCTGATAGGGGCCGGCGGCATTGTGCGGTTCGGGGATCGCGATGGTGTGGTCTTCGGTGGGGAACGGGCCAGCGCCGTGGCGGGTCAGGTATGTGCGGGTGACGCCGAGTGTGTATGCGGGAGCATCGATTTCGGCGAGCAGGGCGCGGGCATTGCGCGGCTCCACAGTCGACCAGGTCGTGTGCGGGTGGAAGCCGCGCCATTCGTCGAGCAGAACGCCCTGTGCGCCTTCGAAGATCAGGCAGCCGCGCCGGGCCAGGCGGGCGAGTTCACCGCCGTCGACAATGCGGACGGCGGCGGCGAATTCCCGGTACATCTCGACCAGATCGCGAGTCGGTTCGTAGCGGTGCGCGCTCGGCGCGATCAGCGGGCCGTAATGCGCCGCCAGCGCCTGGAGCTTGGCGTACAAGACGTTCGGGCGCAGGCAGTCCGACACGGTCGGTGCCTCGAATTCGAGTGCGTAGCTGGCCGTTTCGCCGATGCCGCGGCCGCAGGAACCGTGCCGCGAGGAACCCCTCGCGTCCTCGCGAGCACGGTTGGCGGCGATATGAATCGGCGTGGTGAGCAACGCGCGCCCGTCGATCCGCAGCAGCGATAGCGGATCTGGCACCCCCAGCGCGGCCAGTCGCAGCGATTCACTCGCCAGCGCGATCGGCTCGACCAGCATGTGCCGCGAGAGCAGCGTCGGAATGCCGCAGAAGGTGCCGGATCCGAACTGCGCGAAGGTGTGATGCCGTCCGTCGGCGATCACATTGTGTGCCGCCTGCGCACCGCCGTTGAATCGCACGACCGCCGATACGCCGAGCCCCGCGTCCGGCGAGCACAGCCAATCGACGGTTGCCCCCTTCCCCGCATCCCCGAACCCGAGGTCGAGCACTATGACGTGTGACCGAATCACCTTGCACCCCTTGCCTTTCCCATTGGCGGAATGCGCACCGCCCGAGCCGATGTCAGCTTCGCCCCCGAGACAGCGCACGCATACTCGGTCTCGCCCTGGCGCCCAACGCTTTTCCGACCGAATCCGCCTCGGCCGCCGACCCCACATCGCGCAGGTCCGCCAGTCCGGTATGCATATCGACGCGGTCCTCCGCGAGCCCGATGGTGAGTGCGACAAGCTCACACACCGCGGCCGGATCGTCTAGTTTCATGAAGTTCTGACCGAGCAATCCCCGCCAGTGCTCGGCGATCTCCGGATCGTCGAAGTAGCTCGACTGGTTGGGCAGGATGTAGTGCACGTGCCACCGCTCGGCCAGTTCCCGATAGATCGAGGCCACGTCGATATCGGTGCGCACATGATCGCCGATGACGGCGCGGATGTGCCGCCCCGCCAACCTCGCCTTGTTCAGCTCGTCGCCGATGATGAACAGATAGCCTCGCTTACCGCGCCGCTCCCATGCGTCGGTCACGACATGGGTGGCCATGAAATACGCGGCCAGTTCATAGCTTTCGGACTTCTGTCCACCACCGCCGCCTTCCAGCAGGATATTGCGCAACTGTTCGTCCATCCGGTTGTCGGATTCGAACTGCCCCACCTGTAGCGGCACCCGATCCGTATCGGCGTCGCCGATGGCACCGAACATGATCTGCGGATCCTGCACATACCCCTTGCTCCGCAACAGGCCGTGCAGCTTGGTGAGTTTGTCCTGCATGATCCGGGGGACCCGCCCCATCGATCCGGTGACGTCGAATAGCACCGCGATCGGCAGCGAATTCCCGTGCTCATCGGAATCCCGGCATTCGCGCACGGTGACGCCGAGCGGATCGAGTGCCGGATGCGCCCGCCAACTCGGATACGGCTGACCCTGCATTTCGGCGGTATATCCGAAGTCGTCCAGACCTCGGCCGGCTCGGAAGGTCTTGGCCGCGCGGTAGGCGGTGTCGTCCCAATGTCCGTATCCCATTTCGTCACTTCCTCCCGTGAACCAGTTTTAGTGTATTAGACTAAAACTCTGCTCGTCAAGAGTCCGCTGATGGAATCGGTACCGCTAGTTGATCTTGGCGGACAGGACGAACCTGCTCAGGCGTCCCGCTGCTCGCGCTTGGCCGCCTCGCGCGCCAAGGCCCGGTCGCGCTGCTCCTCGAACCTGATCACATCCTTGCCGAGCCGCTCCAGGAACAACCCGAGTTCCTCGCGCGCCTGTTCGCCGCGGGCAGTGAAGTCGGTGCGCTCGAAGACGTTCCACTTGCGCAGCACCGGGTTGATGACCTCCTCGAGATGCTGGCGCAGATCGTAGATGCCGTGCTTGGCGATCAATACGCTGTTGCGACGCCAGTTCGGCATACCGGCACCCGGCATCTGAAAGTTTCGGATGATCGCCGAAATCGCCGCCAGCGCCTGGTCGGGCGCCAGATCGATGGCCGCGCCGCACAGGTTGCGATAGAAGACCATGTGCAGGTTCTCATCTGTGGCGATGCGTTGCAGCATGCGGTCGGCGACCGCATCGTTGCAGACCTTGCCGGTGTTGCGGTGACTGACCCGGGTCGCCAGCTCTTGAAATGTCACGTAGGCGATGCCGGGTAGGAATCCGTTGTCGTCCACTCCGGTCGGATGCTGCACCCCGGTCGTCATACAGACCATCCGCGCGTGCTCCAGCGCCACCGGATCCACCCCTCTGGTGACGACGAGGTAGTCCCGCATGACGATTCCGTGCCGGTGCTCCTCGGCGGTCCAGCGCCCCACCCATGTGCCCCAGGCGCCGTCCTGCGAGAAGGATTCGGCGATCAGTCGGTGATAGGACGGCAGATTGTCCTCGGTCAGCAGATTGGTGACCAGCGCAGCCTTTGCCAGCTCACTCAGACTGGATTGTCCTGGCTCCCAATCGATTCCACCCATCTCGGCAAAATTGCGGCCCTCGTCCCATGGCACGTAATCGTGCGGGTGCCAGTCCTTGGCGACCGATAGGTGGCGGTTGAGGTTCTGTTCGGCAACGGGTTCGAGTTCGGTCAGTAACTCCAGCTGTGTCAAAGTATGTGTCACGATCGGGTTCCTGTCATTGGATCAGCGGCTCTCATCCAGAGTGCCCCGATTGGCGTGCTTCCGAAATCCCCTGACGCCGAATTCACCCGCCGGGTTCGAACTGCTCACCATTAGTTGATCGCGTAGACAGGCCGATGCGTATCGCGCGGAGGCCTGATCAGGCGCGCACCGTCGTAGTTGAACAAGGTACAACCTCGATGGGTTGGCGATATGCCGCGCGAGACGGCTCACCTGACCACCGGTCACGACCAGCAACCGGTTCGACGATCCGACCGACCTGCTGCCCGGACAACAGTCAGCGCACCTGGCACCACCGGCGATGCAACAACCCGCTTCGGCTCAGGCTGTCAGCACCAGGGCCGCCGCCGCGAGGGTTTCGATCAGACAGTAGAACCAGTTGGGATAGCAGGAAGTTCGGTCATCGATCACGGCGGAGACGACGCGGCCCAGAGCCATTCCGCCCAGCGCGGCGCCGATCGTGAACATGATTCCGGACCGCAGGGATCCATCGTGAGTCGCCGCGATCGCCAGCATCGCCGCCATCGCCAGACCGAATCCGCCGTAGACGGCGCGGATCTCATAGCGGGCCACGGCATGCTCGGTACGCATGCCGAAGGGACGTATCAGCGCGGCCGGTGCGGCGAGGGCATATCCACCCATCGCGAGGAAGAACAGGCCGATGACGATATCTATGACAGTTGCCAAGGGAACCTCCTGATCGAGTCGGAAGGCCAGCATGATCGACGGGAGCGCGCACCCGCTTCCACAAACGTGCGATCAGTCCCCGCCGTATTCCAACGAGCGCCAGACCTCGATCGCCCAACCCAGTTGTGACCCCGGAACGCTGATCGTGACCAGGAGAAGTTCGCCGTTGCGGTGGCTGGCGATACCCTGCACCCCGACCTCGTCGCCGTCCTCCGCGGGCAACCACCACCCGTCACCTGGTCCGCCGATGACCGGCTCGCCGCGATGCCCCGCGGTCGCGTTGGCGCCGTATTGCAGCATCGCGGCCGGAGGCGGACCGGTCTTCGCATCGCCGACCCGCAGAATGGTGATCTCGATCTGGCGGGTGCCGTCCCAGGCCCACCAGCGATCGCCGTCCCAGCCGTAGGTGAAATCGCCCGGTATCCGCAGACTCCACCCGGACACCGGCGTCGTGCGGACCGAGCGACGGCGGTAGCCGAGCTGCGCGGGCCGATCCGCGGCGGCCCGCGCGGGCAGATCGGCGGGCGCACCGGCCGCGATGGGTGCCGAATCCGCCAGCAGCGACCGCAATTCGTGCCAGGCCGCCCACGGCAGGTCCAGTGCGGCGTCGAGCCGGTGCGCCTCGGCGAGCAACGCGTCGGCCTGGTGCAGCGCGGGGGTGTCATCGGCGTCCGTCGGTGCGCGCCACCGCACGTCGTTCCACATGATGCCCATCGCGGTATTGCGCATTGTCGGCGCGGTCCAGCCGTCGTCCCACCACGGGAAGAATGCGCGCGCCGCCGCCTCATTGCCGTCGGAGACGGCCTGGAACCAGTCGCGGTCGCGCGGACCCAACCAGCTCGCGGCCAGCCCGTCATGATCGAATCGGTCACTGCCCAGGGATAATCCGATCGACACCCAGGCGCCCTCGGCGGGCACCTCGGTCAATACCGTCCGCGCGAGCGCGCGGATCCACACCAGGTAGTCGCGTTCGACCTCGGCGCGGTCATCGGCCAGTCCGAGCGGATCCTCGGTGCCCTCGTCCCACACAATGTCGAAGCGCCTGCCCATTTCGTGCAGTACCGCGGCGACGTGCCGGTGATAGCCCGGCCCGGCCGAAGCGCACCCCGCGCTCACCACTACCTGGCCGTGCGCCGCGCGCAGATCGACCGGTTCCGCTGCCGGATGCAGCACGGCCAGCAGGCGATCACCGGAGATCTCCACCGATTTCCGAAATGGAGCCGAGGTGGCGATCCAGCCGATCCGTGCACCGGCCGGACCGGTTCGCAACCATGCCTCGACCTGATCGAGGAAGTCCTCGGTGGGCGCGCGGCACACCCCCGCCACGTTCAACTCGATTCCCATCGATATACATCCTTGTGTCCGCGGTCCGGCGGCGAAAGTCAGGACCCTACACCCACTCTCCGCGCGCGGACCCGTTGCCGCGGCAATGGATCGAATCGGCTACTGCTCGACGAACCGACGGCAGCTCGCCCGGCCGCCGGGCAGACCCGCCTCACTGAACCAGCGATCGAGTTGACCGGTCTGCCACAGGGGCTCGATCTCCGCCAGCACCGCGAGATAGGACAGCTGCGCGGCGGACAGCTCCGATTCGTCGGAGATCGGATCGGGAAAGGCTCTGTGCAGGAACGAAATACAGTCGTTGCGCACGGTATGCTCGTTGGCGACCCAGGCCGCTTCGATGGCGGCGGGCAGCAGTATCTCGAAATCGTGGACGCGGCCGACGAGTTCGCGGATGACATCGTGGCGTAGCCAGCCGTCCTGCCCGGGTAGGTAGCGATTGAACCACTCGTCGATGGCCTCGGGCCGCTCCAACGCGGACAGGAGTTCGTCGGTGGCGCGTTGTTCGGCGGCGAATGCGGGCGCCAAGGCAGCGCAGGCGCGGACACCGGGATGAGGATCGGCGAGCAGCCGTTCCGGACGGCCGCCGTGGATGCCCGAAACCCTTGCAGCGGTGGCGCGTTCGGCCGGATCCGGAATGATCGGCGCGATGGTGTCGAGCCGGTCGAGCAATGCGGACCGCTTCGCGGTCAGGGCCGGATGCACGGTGAGCTCGATCAGCGCGCGCAGCGCGGCGATGCGCACCACCGCATCCGCATCGTCAACCAGGGGTTCGATCGCCTCGATCACGCTGGGAATCACCGCGCGACAGGCGATCTCGTCCCGCGCCCGCATCGCCGTGCGGAATTCGTTGTCATCGATTGCCGCCAGTAGGCCGGGCGGTGTCGGAACATGCTCCACCAGTAGGGCTTTTGCGGGATCGGGACCGAGTTCCAGCAGCCCGGCACGCCGATTCGCCTTGACCCGCTGCAGATCCTCTTCGCTGCGACCGGGCGGATAGGCCTCGGCATAGAGCTGCGCATCCGAAATTCCGGAACAACAACTGTGCGCAAAGATTTCGAGGTAATCCAGCAGCGCGACCCGCAAGGACCGCGGCTCCGGATCCCACGGCAGGATGTCCTCGATCGTCATCGCGGTATGCGGGCGCGGCAGCAATTGGGCCACGATCGCGACGAACGGCGCGGTGGCGGAGTACACACTGCCCTGGTGCAATAGCGCGGCATCGAGATAGCCGACGGCATCGACACAGGCTTCGGCATCACCGTCGAGCAGCGCCTGAAGATGCGTCGGAGCATCGGCCGCGGGGCCATAGGCATGTTCCAGCTCATCCCAATCGACGTCGGCTATCGCTTGCAGCACCGGGTCCATCGCATTGATCATGCTGTAGCCGAGCAAGTCGCTCAACTCGAGCGGGTGCGCGGCGGCCCTACTGGGCCGGTTCCAGATGGTCGCCGATGAGCATTGTCCCCGGCCCTCGCTGCGCGCCGGGGCCGTGCCGCCAGTAGACGTTGTCCGCGGTGAGCGGCGCACCGCAGGCGCGGCAGACCACCACCCCGGAGGTCTCGTGCCCACAGTCCCGGTGCACGACCAGCGCAGGTGGGCCCGCGGGCCCGGCGAGCCACTTGTCGCCCCAGGAAATGAGCATGGTGAGCACCGGATACAGATCGCGGCCCTGTTCGGTGAGCACGTATTCGTGGCGCACCGGATTCGATTGGTACACCCGCGCCTCGACAATCCCGTATTCCCGCAGCGTATCCAGGCGTGCGGTGAGGACATTCGAGGCGATGCCGAGATCGCGGCGGATGTCCTCGAACCGGTTCACCCCGACGAACAGATCGCGCAGGATCAGCGGCGTCCACCGCTCCCCGACCACGTCGAGCGTTCGCGCGATCGAGCACACAATGTCGGACATGGCAGCTTTGGGCACCACCACATCCTAGTCCATTGCTTTTTGCAAGTGACTCGATTACGTTGCGATACGACCGATGAACCGAACGCCGAGAGGTGATCGATGTCCGACGCAGTGGCACAATTCCGGGAGGCGACCGAGGCCGCCGATATCGACGCCATGATGCGCACCCTCGCACCCGACGCCGAGCTGACCTCACCGCTGTCCGGCCGCCTCACCTTCCGCGGTCACGATGACCTGCGCATCCTGCTGACCGCGGCCTACGGCAGCCTCTCGCACCTGCGCTGGACCGAGGACATCGGCGACGGTGACCGCCGCGTCCTGCTGGCCGAGGCCAGCGTCGGTCCCTTCCGGATGACCGAAGCCATGATCCTCGAACTGGCCGCAGACGGCCGAATTCGCCGCCTCAACCCGCATCTGCGGCCCTGGCTCCCGCTCAGCTTCCTCGCGGTGAAGCTGGGTCCGCGGCTGTTGCGGCATCCAGGGGTCATGCGGCGGGCCGCGCGCGGATAGCGCTACCGGATCAGGGTTTCGGTCAGTCCTTCGGTGCTCAGCTCCGCGCGCCTGGTTATCCCGATGTCGTCGAGGAAGCGGGGGTCGTGGCTGACCACGATCAGCGCGCCCTCGTAGTTGGCGAGGGCCTGGGTGAGGTGGTCGAGGCTGGGCAGGTCGAGGTTATTGGTCGGCTCGTCGAGTAGCAGGAGTTTGGGGGCCGGGTCGGCGAGCAGGAGCATGGCGAGGGCAGCGCGCAGGCGTTCGCCGCCGGAGAGGGCCGATGCCGCGACATCGGCTTGGGCGCCCCGGAACAGGAAGCGGGCGAGTTGGGCTCGGATCTGTTCGGCGGAGGCGTGCGGCGCGGTCGAGGCGACATTCTCGAAGACCGTACGGTGCTCGTCGAAGATATCGAGACGTTGCGGCAACATCCGCCACGCGACCTTCGGCGGTGCCGCGGCAATGCGGTGCAGCAGTGTGGTTTTGCCCGCGCCATTGCGGCCGGTCAGTGCGATCCGCTCCGGACCGGACACCCGCAGCGTTACGGTCGGCCCGCAAGCCAGTTCGACCTGGTCGAGATCGATGACATCCTGGCCCGGGTACAGCCGGGTGCCGGGCAGATCGACCCGGATGTGCCGATCGTCGCGCAACAGGTCCTCGGCCTGCTGTAGCTGTTCCTTTGCGGTGTCCAGCTTTTCGATGTGGTTATTGCGCAACTTGCCCGCCGACACCTGCGCGGCCCGCTTGCGTGCACCCATGACGATCTTGGGCTCGCGCTTGTTCTCGAACATCTTCTGCCCGTAGCGCGCTCGGCGATCCAGTTTGATCCGGGTCTCGACCAGTTCGCGCGCCTGTTTGCGGACGTCACTGCGCACGTCGCGGATCGTGGCCCGCACGACCTCCTGCTCCGCCTCGATGATCCGCTCGTATTCGCTGAAATTGCCACCGAACAAACGCAATTCGCCCTGCCGGAGTTCGACGATCGTACCCATCCGCTCCAGCAACTCACGGTCGTGACTGACCGTGAGGACGGTGCCGGAGAATTGCCCGACCACCTCGTATAGGCGTTGTCGGGCATGCTGATCCAGGTTGTTGGTCGGCTCGTCGAGCAGCAGCACGTCCGGTTCGCGCAGCAATTCCGCGACCAGACCGAGCAATACCGTCTCCCCGCCGGAGAGCGTCTCCAGACGGCGGTCCAGCTGTTCGACCGAATCGGCGAGGTAGTGCAGACCCAGTCGACCGAGCAGCGCGATGGCGCCCTCTTCGACATCCCACTGCCCACCGACGGTGTCGAAGTCCGACTCTTCGCCGAGGCCGGATTCGATGCGGTGCAACGCCTTCCGTATCGCGGCGATACCCAGCACCGCATCGACGCGCTGACCGGTGCCGAGGCCGAGATCCTGACGCAGATAACCGAGCCGCCCGGTTACCGTGACCGAACCGTGTGTTGGCGTCAGCGCACCCGCGATCAGCCGCAACAGTGTGGACTTGCCCGCGCCATTGCCACCGACCAAGCCGAGATGGCCGGGGCCGAGCACGGCATCGAGCCCGTCGAATACGGGCGTGCCGTCGGGCCAGGAAAAGGTGAGATCGGAAAGGGAAAGATTGGTCATGTGGACCCCAGAGGTTGCTACGGAAACGCGACGCGCGGATGCGGGCCGCCCGAGTGGCTACCTCATGAGAGCAACGACATGACTCCGATCAACGGCGATAAGACTTACACAGGTTAAGCGCAACCGGGGATCTCGCGCCACTGATATTTGGATCACACGATCCGCTGCGGCGACAGGACCGGGTAACCCGCCCCCAACCGGCAAACCGGTTTCCGCAGACCCCGAACTAGATCCGCACCACCGACGTCAACGGGTAATCCCCTTGGCGATCGCGCCCATTGAGAAAGCCGAGCTCCAAAATCACTGCTGCCGCGACGATTTCGGCACCGGCGGCCTTGAACAGGTCCGCCGCCGCCGCCAATGTCCCACCGGTCGCCAGCACGTCGTCGAGAAGCAGGACGCGGCGGCCCCTCAGCTCGACCCCATCGGCGGGGATCTCCAGGGCGGCCGTGCCGTACTCGAGGCTGTACTCGCGGGAGATCACCGGCGGCGGCAGCTTGCCCGCCTTCCGCACCGCCATGACACCGGTACCCAATGTCGTGGCCACACCCGCGGCAATAATGAACCCACGCGCATCGACCCCGGCCACCAGATCGGCATCGGGCGCACAGGCGGCAAGGCAGTCGACAATCGCCCGGAAGCCCTCCGGATCGGCGAAAACCGGTGTCAGATCGGCAAACCGGACGCCGGGCGAGGGGAAATCATCGCGCCAGCGGGTGAGGCGTTCGACCAATTCGGCGGCTTTGCCAGTCCGCTCGGCTAGGACGTCATCCGTTTCCACCGCCGCGTGCTTGCTCATCGACACCTCTCCATGATTACTCACCCACCAGCACCTGTCACCGCCGCAACACCCAGCGGTCCATATTCCAGCCGGTTCCCGTCTGGGTGGGCCCGGCTATTCCGTTGCGCAGGCCGTCACCGAATGCGATGGTGCGGGGTGTGGCGAACAACGGAATGCTCGGCATCTCCGCCCACAGCAGGTTCTCGGCCTCGGTGCGCAGATTCAGCGTTGTGGTCGAGTTGTCGTCGCCCGCAAGCTGATCGGTGATCGAATCGTAGCGGCCATTACCGAAGCGACCGAAATTGAGCCCGCTACCGGTGCGCAACGCGCTGGTAGCGGCCACACCGGTCTCGGATCCGGCCGGACCCGGCGCCGACGCGGTACTACCGAGGACGGCGTCGACTTTGCCCTCGGTGAGCTGGGACGGTACGAAATCGGGCGATCCGGCGTCCACCACACTGATACCCGCCGGTTTGCACGCATCCGCGATCATCTGCACGGTTTGGGTGCGCCGCTCGTCCGGCTTCAGATACCCGATCCGGACGGTCGGATTCGATGCACCCGCGCCGGCAACGGCCGCGGTGGCGCCGGATACGTTCGCGCCCTGGTACTTGTCGGCCGCGCCGATGACGGCCGGGTAGTACAGCGAATCCTGTTGTGTGATGCGAGAATTCAGCATCCCGGTGCCGAGCCCGCTCTTCGGCGCGTCCTTGGCCTTGCCGAGCTTGTCGAACAGCGCCTGCCGCGGCACACACAGTGCGAAGGCGCGCCGTGCGTCGGCCGAACCGAAGACGCCGCCGGTCCCGAGCACCAACTGCTCGGCACCGCGTCCCGGTATTGTCCGCACCGAGAATCCGTCCAGATTGATGTCCTTCACCGATCCGGCACCGATATCGACGACCCCGACCGCATTGTCGCCGACCTTCGATTTCAGATCGGCGGTCTTCGGGTACACCACGATCCGCCCGGTCTCGGGCTTATTGCCCCGCCAGCGTTCGTTGGCGACCAGGACCAGCCCGTCTTCGGCGGAGTAGGAATCGATCCGATACGGTCCGGACGACGGGAACCGGCTCAGATCCAACTTGTCCGCGCCGATGGTCCACCCGTTGTTCCAGAAATCGGCGATCCGCTGCAATGCGGCCTGATCACCGGACTGCACGGCCGTCACGACGTTCGGCACATTCGCCACCCGCGCCGCCACATGCGCGGGCATCAACTCCCCCGGGGCGAACAGATTGCGCCACGGCAGGTAGTGCCGGTCCCCGCGGAACACCACGGTCGCGTCCTTGGAGCCGGGCTGGCAGTCCACCCGCTCGATATCGGCGTATCCGGCGGTGCTCGCGGCATCGAACAGCGGAACCTGGCCGCGGTCACCAGGTTTGGTGTATCGGCCGCTGCGCGCGGCCCAGGCCAGCACCAGATCGTCACACGAGGTCGGCACGCCGTCGGAGTACATACCGTCCGCGTTGAGCCGGTACTGCACGGTCTGCGCCTCGCCCGGCACCTCTTTCGCGGTGCCCACATCGGTATCGGCGACCTGCTGGCCGTCGGGGCCGGTGTAGAAGAACCCGGTCAGCACGCGCGCGAACACCGCGTCCGAGCCGCTGCTCGCGCCGAGCGTGGTGCCCCCGTTGTAACTGGCGATCACCGCATCGACGGCATAGCCGATGGAGGGCACCTGGTTCTGGCTCGAGCACCCGGCCACCACCGTGGCAGCCACGGTGCCCGCAGCCACCGCTCCGATCAAACGTGCCGCTAGCGACTGCTTCATCAAGGAAAACCCCTGCCGTCGGCTGTCAGTGCCTGCGCTTGTTCCGCTTTCCGCTCGGCCGAGCGCCGGGACGCGGGGCCTGTCCGGGTTCACGCACGGGGCGAGCATCCAGATCCCGGCCGGTCGCCGCGACCGCGCGCCGCTCCGCCTCGGCTCCCGCACGCGCCGACGCCAATCCGGCACGCTTGTTGAGCACCTTCTTGGTGTGCGCCGCGACTGGACCCCACCGCTCCTTGATCGATACCAGCAGCGGCACCGCAAAGAAGATCGACGAGTACGCGCCGACGACCATGCCGACCAGCTGCACCAGCGCCAGATCCTTCAGCGTGCCGACGCCGAGCAGCCACACCGCGATCACCAGCATGCCGACGATCGGCAGAATGCCGATGACGGTGGTGTTGATCGATCGCATCAGTGTCTGGTTCGCCGCGAGGTTCGCCTGTTCGGCATAGGTGCGTCGAGACGTATTCACCACACCGCGGGTGTTCTCCTCGACCTTGTCGAAGACGACGACATTGTCATAGAGCACATAGCCGAGGATGGTCAGCAGACCGATCACCGCGGCGGGGGTCACCTCGAAGCCGACCAGCGAGTAGATACCCGCCGTGACGATCATGTTGAAGAACAGCGAGGCGATCGCCGCGATCGACATATCCCGTTCGAACCGGATGGCGATGTAGACCATGGTCAGCGCGATGAACACGACCAGCGCGATCACGGCCTTCTTGGTGATCTGGCTACCCCAGGTCTCGCTGATCTCCGCGACACTGATCGCGTTGCGCGAAACATTGCCGTCCTTGTCCTTCGGCTGGAAGGCGTTGAACAGCGCGGTCTGCAGCGCGTCGGTCTGGGCGGCGCTCAGCGTATCGGAGCGGACCTGAATGGTCTCCGCCGAACCGGACCCCACCTTCTGCACGGTCACCGGGGCGTGGCCGATGGTCTGGGAGTAGACGTCCTCGACCTTCTGTGTGGTCGCAGTCCCCGCCGCGGGCAACTGGATGCGCGAGCCGCCCGCGAAGTCGATGCCGAGGGTGAATCCGCGAATTCCGATGCTCAGCAACGAGATCAGCACGAAGGCCGCGGTCAGCGCGTAGTAGAAGCGCCGCCGACTGACGATCTTGAAACCGCCGGTGCCGGTGTAGAGCCGCTCGAAGACGCTGTGCTTCGGCGCCGCATCGTATGCGTTCACCTCGTCGGCAAGTGGCTCTACAGTCGAGTAGCGATCGTCGGTATCCCGACCGCCGCCCCCCATGGAATCGCTGCGCGATGCTGTCCTCATCGTGACGTCTCCTTCACCAGAGCCTCGCCAGCCCTGCGTTCCCTGGCCACTTCCTGAATCGCGCCGAGCCCGTTGACCGACGGTTTGGCCCAGAACGGTGAGCGCGACGCCAGCATCATCAGTGGCGAGGTCACCAGATAGAGCACGATCACGTCGAGGACGGTGGTGATGCCCAGGGTGAACGCGAAGCCCTTCACCTGGCCGGCGGCCAGAATGTAGAGCACGACCGAGGCGATCAGGCTGACGGTCTTACCGGAGAGGTTGGTGCGCTGGGCGCGCTGCCAACCGCGCGGCACCGCCGAGCGGAAGCTGCGACCCTCGCGCATTTCGTCCTTGATGCGTTCGAAGAACACCACGAAGGAGTCGGCGGTCAGACCGATACCGATGATCAGACCGGCGATACCGGCCAGATCGAGGGTGAATCCGATCCACCGGCCGAGCAGCACGATGATGCCGTACACCGCGACACCCGAGGCGACCAGCGAGAATCCGGCGAGGAAGCCGAGCATCCGGTAGTAGGCCAGGCAGTACAGCAGCACCACCGCGAGGCCGATCGCACCGGCGAGCAGACCGGCGCGTAGCGAGGACAGACCCAGCGTCGCCGATACCGTCTCGGCCTCCGAGGTCTGGAACGACAGCGGCAGCGAACCGTACTTCAGGGTGTTCGCGAGTTCTTTGGCGCTGGCCGCGGTGAAGTTACCGGAGATGGTGGTGCGACCGCCCTGCTGCGGACCCGACTGCACGACCGGCGCGCTGACCACCTTCGAGTCGAGTACGAATGCGACCCGCTTGTTGATGTATTCGCCGGTCAGCGTCGCCCAGGCATCACTGCCATCGGATTTGAACTCGAGGTTCACCTCGTGGCGGGCCTGCTGCTGGTTCAGTCCCGAGGTGGCGTTCTTGATCTCCTGGCCGTCGATCCGGCTCTTGTCGAGCAGGAGGATCTCCTTGCCGTCGGTGGCGCAGGCGACCAGCGGCAGATTCGGATCGTCGTTACCGGCCAGCGGATCGGCCTTGCTGCAGTCCATCGCGGCCATCGCGGCCTGCTGCACCGTGGGATCGGTGCTCTGTCGGGTCGCCTTGGCGTCCGCGATCTCCTTCTTCGCCTGTTCCTGCGGCGTCAGCCCGCCGGGCGGGGCCGGGGGCGAGGTCGGTGCCTGTGCGGGGAAGACGCGCGGCTGCGGGGTCGACTCCGCAGCGGGTGCGGATTCGGTGGTCGGCACCGCGGCAGTGGTTGGCGCGGACTGGGTGGTCGGCGCGGGCTGGGTCGGCAGTGTCCCGTCGGGGTTGAGCTGTGTGGCGTCCGGAATGGCGCCCGGGGTCGTCCCGGCGGTACCCGAGGCCTGCGGCGTGCTCTTGCCGCCGACCGCGGGCACGGCCTGCAGCACCGGACGGATGTAGAGCTTGGCGGTCGTCGCCAGCGCCTTGGCCTGGCCACCGTCGTCACCCGGAACCGTGATCACCAGGTTGTCGCCGTCGATGACGACCTCGGAACCCGACACACCGAGGCCATTGACACGGTTCTCGATGATCGTCTGCGCCCGGCGCAGGCTGTCCTGGCTCGGCTTGCTGCCGTCGGGGGTGCGGGCGGTCAACGTGACCCGGGTACCGCCCTGTAGGTCGATGCCCAGTTTGGGGGTCGGGGAATGGTCACCGGCGAAGAACACCAGCGCATAGATCACGGCCAGCAGCACGGCGTAGACGCCGAGCAACCGGAGCGGATGCGCCGATCCCTGGGAAGGTGGCACAGTTCGTCATCTCCTAGGCGGAAGTCGAGGGTGGAACAGGCGGGCACGCACAGCCGGGCACCCGGACGGACCGCCCGCGGCGGTCGTCTGCACGCGGGTGCACCGCTGGAACCGGGTCAGTCCTTGGTCAGCCGGGTCTCGGTCTGCTGCGCGGACTCCTCGACGAGACCGGCCTCGATCTCGTCGGCGGCGATCTCATCGGCCACGGCCTCATCCGTGGTCTCGTCCGTGGTACGCACATCGCGGATGGCCTGACGCAGCCAGGTGGTGATGACATCCTCGGCGATTTCGAGATCGACGGTGTCGTCATCGATATCGACCACGGTGCCGTAGAGCCCCGACGTGGTGGTGACCTGGTCGCCGACCTTCAGGCTTTCCTGCATCGTGGTGACCTTCTCGGCCTCGCGCTTCTGACGGCGCACACCGAGGAACATGGGCACGAGCAGGGCTACCAGCAGCAGCGGAAACAGCAGTTCCATCGTCGAAGTCAGTCCCTAGTCTGTGGGTGGGATGGACAAGTACAACCAACAGTCTGCCAGTTCGCGTCGTCGCCACCACACCGGCACACCCCCTGACGTCCCAGAACGCCGCTCCGGCGGGCATCAGGGCACGGTCCGCGGACCGGTCGGCACAGGTATTCCACGCAACCGCACTGCTCGATGCCGACCCGCATCCGGGCCGAAAAGCCACAGGTAACGAGCGAGCCCCGCGACCGTGGTGTGGTCGCGGGGCTGCGCAATGGGGCGTGCTAAGCGATCTTGCCGTAGCTGTAGTCATCGAGCGGGAAGGCGACCGCTTCGCGGTGTGCGTTGATGGTGCTGGTCGGGCGCAGCAGGGCGGCCTCGCCGTGCTGGTTGAAGTAGTAGCTGCGCGCGCTCGAGCAGTCGCCGCCGTAGAAGACCGAGGAACCCAGCTTGTCGGTGACCCGATCCAGGAAGTGCCGGTTCGCCTGCTCGGTCACCTCGAAGGTGGTCTCGCCGCGACGGAAGGTCTCCTTCAACAGGCGGCCCATATGCTTCATCTGGGCCTCGATGGTGGTGAAGTACGACAGGCCGCTGTAGGAATATGGGCTGTTGAGGCTGATGAAGTTCGGGAATTTCGGCACCGTGATGCCCTCATAGGCCTGGAAACGATTGTCGCGCCAGAACTTTCCGAGGTCGACGCCCTCGCGGCCGATGATCTCGATGGCCGGGAAGTTCACATCCCATAGGTTGAAGCCGGTGGCCAGGATCAGGGTGTCGATCTCGGTCTTGTGGCCGTCGGCGGTCACGATGCCGTCGGGCTCGATGTGATCGATGGAGTTGGTCTCCAGCCGGACGTTGGGCTGGTTGAACGTCTTGAAGTAGGCGTTGGAGAACGTGGGGCGCTTGCAGCCGAAGTCGTAGTGCGGGGTGAGCTGCTTGCGCGTCTCCTTATCGCGCACCTGCGCGCGCAGATGCGCCTTGGCAAGTACGCCTGCGGCCTTGTTCAGCGGTTTGGCCTGCTTGAAATGCAACACGCCGAGCACCATCAGCGCCTCCAGCAGGCTGGTGTTGACCAGCCGCGCGGCCTTCTGGGTGGCGGGCACACGGGCGAACAGCTGCTGCACCGGCGCGGGAATCACGGTATCGATCTTGGGTACCACCCAGATCGGCGTGCGCTGGAAGACGGTGAGTTCCTTGGTCTTCTTGGCCGCCTCCGGCACCAACTGCACGGCGGTGGCGCCGGTGCCGATAACGGCGGCCCTGCGGCCGGTGAGGTCGAAATCGTCCTCCCACGCGGTGGTGTGGATGATCTTGCCCGCGAAGGACTCGATACCCGGAAACGGCGGGGTGTAGGGCTGGGACAGGAACCCGGTCGCGGTCAAAAGGTAACGGCCGGTAATGGTTTCACCATCGGCGACGGATACGGCCCAGTGCTGGTGCTCCGCATCCCAGCGGGCGCCGTCCACCACGGTGCCGAAGCGCATCCGACGACGCAGGCCGTACTTGTCCGCGACGTGCTCGGCATACTTCTTGAGCTCCTTGCCCGGCGCGAACAGCCGCGTCCAATAGGGGTTGGGCTCAAAGGAATACGAGTAGGTCACCGAGGCGATATCGACGGCGAGCCCCGGGTAGTGATTGACGTGCCAGGTGCCGCCGAGATCGTTCTCGCGCTCCAGGATCACGAAGTTGCTCAGACCCAGCCGGTCGAGCTCGATACCCGCACCCATTCCGCCGAATCCCGCACCGACCACGACCGCGTCGTACTGAGGCGCCACGTCGAACCTCCTGCTGAATACATTCCAACGGGAATGTAGGAACCATCTCTCACGGAATGACATCTCATTCCGTTTGTGAACACAGTATCATCGGGTGGGTGACGAAGCCATCCACGCGTGCGCCCCGACCAGCGGCCGGCAATGCGATCCAGCGACGCAAGGCCGAGCTGCGCCAGGAGATCATCGACACCGCGTTCGTCTGCTTCGCCGAAAAGGGCTATCACGCCACCGGCATCGCCGATATCGCCAATGAGCTGGGCATCGGGCACGGCACGTTCTACCGGTACTTCAGCAATAAACGCGAGATCATCGATGTGGTCATCGACGATCTGGCCGCACGGATCATCGAGGCGCTCGGCACCGATAACGCCCCCGACGCCGCCACCACCCTTGACGAATACCGCGCCCAGATCGACCGCATCGGCGCCGCCCTCACCGGGATCCTGGTGGCCGACCGGCGGGTCGCTCAGCTGCTGCTGTTCCACGCCACCGGTATCGATGACGAACTCACCACCCGGCTCTATGGGCTGCTCGATATGGCCGACGCGCTCACCGCCGGTTACCTCTCGCACGGTGTCGAGCTCGGCTATCTGCGGGCCGACCTCGACACCAAGAACACCGCCAAGGCCGTCACCGGCATGCTCATCGCGGGCATCGTCCAGGGGCTGCGCAATCCGGACGAGACCGCGGTCAGCGAACTGAACGAGGCGATCCGGCGACTGCTCATCGACGGCGTGCGCAAGGACTGAATCGACTCCGGCGAGACCGATAATTCTCCACCGGTTCGTCGCGGCGATCAGCGCTAGGGTGTAGCCAGATCGACTGTGGCCAACGGGGGCAGCACGTGTTCGGTAGAGACCGCCGAGTTCGAAAAATGCGTATTCGACCAGAGCAGGGCACCGCCCCTGACACAATGTCGCGGGTGACCCCCGAAGACGTGAGCCGAATCCATTTCGCCATGCCGCCGATGGGACACCGCGGCTATCACGCCGATGAGGTCGACGCCTTCCTCGAACTCGTCTCCGCGACGCTCGATGGGCAGGGTGTGCTGACCGCCGACGATATCCGCCACGTCGCCTTCGACGCCCCGCGCTTCGGTGGCCGCGGCTACCAGGCCGACCAGGTCGACGAATTCCTCGACCGGGTCCGCATCGAACTGGAATTCCGCCAGCGCGGCAGCCGCCCGGTCCCCGTCGGCGGCAATGGTTCCGGCCCCGCCGCCCTGCTCACCCCCGACGATGTGCACCACATGCAGTTCACCCAGTCCGCGGTCGGCCGCCGCGGCTATGACACCGACGAGGTGGACGCCTTCCTGGACCTGGTCGCCGCCACCCTGGCACACGGCGGACCCGGCAGCCTCACCACCACCGAAGTCCGCGCGGTCCGCTTCACCGAAGCCCGCCTCGGCACCCGCGGCTACACCCGGGACGAGGTGGACGCCTTCCTCGACCTGGTCGTCACCGCTCTCGAAGATGGAGCCAACCACCGCTAGCGCCGGTGGGTCATTCGAACAGGTCGAGGGTGGGGTGGGGTTCGCGGCCGCGGACCTCGATGGAGCCGAAGACCAGGTCCGGAGGCGGCACGAGGCCGAGATGCTCCCACGCGGCAGCCGTTGCGACGCGACCGCGGGGCGTGCGCGCGACCATGCCCGCGCGCACCAGGAAGGGCTCACAGACCTCTTCGACCGTCGCAGCCTCCTCGCCGACCGCGACGGCCAGCGTCGAAACCCCAACGGGCCCACCGCCGAAACTGCGGACCAGGGCCCCGAGGACGGCACGGTCCAAGCGGTCCAGGCCCAGCACGTCGACGTCGTAGACCTCCAACGCCGCCTGGGCGATGGGACGGGTGATCAGGCCGTCGGCGCGGACCTCGGCATAGTCGCGGACGCGGCGCAGCAGGCGGTTGGCGATGCGCGGGGTGCCGCGGGAGCGTCCGGCGATTTCGGCAGCGGCGTCGCGATCGATGGTGACACCGAGGATATGGGCCGAGCGCTGCAGGATGCGCAGGAGCTCGTCGGGATCGTAGAAGTCCATGTGACCGGTGAAGCCGAAGCGGTCACGCAGCGGACCGGTTAGCGCACCCGAGCGGGTGGTCGCACCGACCAGGGTGAAGGGCGCGATATCGAGCGGAATCGAGGTTGCCCCCGGGCCTTTGCCGACGACCACGTCGACACGGAAGTCCTCCATCGCGAGATAGAGCATTTCCTCGGCGGGCCGGGCGATCCGGTGGATCTCGTCGATGAACAGCACATCGCCCTCGACCAGATTGCTCAGCATGGCGGCGAGATCGCCGGCGCGCTCCAATGCCGGACCCGAGGTGATGCGCAGTGCCGTACCGAGTTCCGCAGCAATGATCATCGCCATACTGGTCTTGCCGAGACCGGGCGGGCCGGACAGCAGCACATGGTCCGGAGTGCCGCCACGCTGTTTGGCGCCGCGCAATACCAGCGCCAACTGTTCGCGCACGCGGGGCTGGCCGATGAAATCGTCGAGGGATTTCGGGCGCAGGCTGGCCTCGATCTCCCCGTCGGATTTGAGATAGCTTGCGGTGACCTGGGATTCGGGTTCGGTGTCGTCGTAGTCCATGACGGCTTACCGGTTCTTGGCGAGCGAGCCGAGCGCGGCGCGCAAGGCGGCCGAGGTGCCGGCGGCGGGTTGATCGGCGAGTACGGCATCGACCGCCGGTTCCGCCTGTTTGGTGGGAAAGCCGAGTCCGATCAGGGCCTTGACGACCTGCTCGCGCACCGGCGTGAGCACCGGTGTGGGCGTAGTACCCGGCGGACCCGCCTGCACCGGAACCAGATTCACCTTATCCCGCAACTCGACCACCATGCGCTCGGCGCCGCGCTTACCGATGCCGGGCACCCGGGTCAGCGCCGCGACATTGCTGTCCGCAAGCGCCTTGCGCAGCGCCTCGGGCTCGAGCACCGCGAGCACCGCCATGGCCAGCCGCGGACCGACGCCGGAGACGGTCTGCAGCAGACCGAACAGGTCACGGGATTCGGTATCGGCGAATCCGTACAGCGTCATCGAGTCCTCGCGCACGATCATCGCGGTGAACAGCCGGGATTCCTCGCCGCGGGTCAGCGTCGACAGCGTCGCCGGGGTGACATTGAGCCGGTAGCCGACGCCCGCCGCCTCGAGCACCACATGATCGAGCGCGATTTCGAGCACCTCACCGCGTACCGACGCGATCACGGGCGCACCACCTTCCGTTGTTCGGCAAGCCGCTGGGTATACCGCCGCTGTGCCTCGGCGGCCCGCGCCTCGGCCTCGGCCATCCGCGCCATCAGCGGCGCCCGCCAACAATGACAGATCGCCAGGGCCAGCGCATCGGCCGCATCCGCCGGTTTCGGCGCGACCTGCAGGCCGAGGATACGCGTCACCATCACGGTCACCTGAGCCTTGTCCGCGGTGCCATTGCCGGTGACGGCAGCCTTCACCTCACTCGGGGTGTGAAAGGCGACGGGTATACCCCGCCGCGCCGCCGCCAGCGCGATCACTCCACCCGCCTGCGCGGTGCCCATCGCGGTGCGCACATTGTGCTGCGCGAACACCCGCTCGATCGCGACCGCATCGGGTTTGTGCGTATCCATCCAGTGTTCGGCGATATCGGCGACGCCCATCAGCCGGTGTGCGAGATCCATATCCGCGGGGGTACGCACCACGTCGACGTCGAGCGCCGTCACCTTCCGCCCCAGCCCGCCCTCGACGATGCTGAGGCCGCACCGGGTGAGCCCGGGGTCGACGCCCATCACCCGCACACGATCCCCTCTCGAAGACACGAACAACTGTTCGAGAGTCTAGTGGACCGCGCGAGCACCGTTCGCTAACGACACGGCGCCCGTCCGGGATTCGACGTCGGGACCCGATTCAGTCGAATGAGTGATAGCAGCTCACGTACGCGTACGACCCGGAATCGGAATCTTCGACGACCACCTTGCCGTCGCGCAGGATCCGGCAGCTCACCGTGCCGCCGCTGGACCCGCTGACGGTGGCCGACACCCGGCCCGAGCGGACGAATCCGGTGAGGGTCACGGCCTTGGTCCAGGGCAGTGGCGCGTCGTTGGCATTGGAGCTGTCGAAATCGCCACTGGTGAAGGTGATATCGGCGGTGCCGGTGCCGGAGACCTCATAGGTCACCGCGACTTCCTTCTTCGACTCCTTGTCGATCCGATAGGCGATGGATCCGAACACCGCGACACACCCGCCGACGGTGAGCACGATCGCCAGGAAGACACCGCCCAATACCCACGGCCACACCGGCTTTCCCTTGGGTGGCTGCGGCGGATAGCCCGGGTAGCCCGGATACCCTTGCCCGGGATAACCCGGATACTGCGGCGGTGGTTGATAGGTCACGTGCACCCCTCCTGAATCCTGCACAACCGGCGATAGGACTTTACCGGACAAGGCCATTCGGAGTCCGCTTCAGCTCTGCCTCTGAATCGCCCGCGGAGCCTGCCGCGTTTCAGCAACGCGCACCGGTTCGGTACCGAACCACAGTTTTGCTGGAGCGGATTCACAGGGTTTCTCGAGGAATGGTCTCGACAATGCCGTAGGTGCCCGTAGTCCGTGCCCTGCTCGCCGCGCCCGCGACCCCTGTGACGCCGCCACCGCCGCCACGGCTACCGTCGGCGAATCTGAATCCGAGCTACCAATACGGCTCCCGTCACGGGATTTCGCTGCTGCACGGCTGGTTACCGTTGACCGTCGAACTGATCGCGGTGGCCCTGCTGATCCTCGCGATCGGCTGGCGAACCCGGCGCTGGCGGCTGGTGCTGCTGCCGGTGTGCGCGGCGTTCGGTGCGGCGGGCGCGGTGGCCGCGTGGGCGTATGTGAACGATCAGGGGTTGGCCTCGGATCCGGCGCCGATCGAGTTGTGGGCCTGTGTCGGGGCGGCGGTCGCGGCCATCGCCGTCGCCGCGCTCGGCTGGCGCAGCGCGCGCTGGTGGCGGCGCGGCGTCTCGGTGCTCGCCATACCCCTGGCACTGTTGAGCACCGGCATCGTGCTCAATCAGTGGGTCGGCTACTACCCCACCGTGCAGTCGGCGTGGAATGCGCTCACCGCGGGCCCGCTGCCGAACCAGACCGATATCGACGCCCTGCCTGCACTGCGCAATACGAACGTCACCACCGGCAAGATCGTGCCGGTGCGAATTCCCGACGCGGGCAGCGGATTTCCGCATCGCACCGAATACGTGTACCTGCCACCGGCCTGGTTCGCCGGTCCGACGCCGCCGACCCTGCCGGTCGTCATGATGATCGGTGGTGAGTTCAACACGCCCGCGGACTGGATGCGCAGCGGCCAGATCATGCCCGAAGTGGACAAGTTCACCGCCGCCAACGGCGGCCGCGCCCCCATTCTGGTCTTCGTCGATTCCAGCGGCAGCTTCAATAACGACACCGAATGCGTGAACGGTCCGCGCGGCGACGCCGCCGACCATCTGACCCGAGATGTGCCCGGCTACCTCGAATCTCGCTTCGGCGCGTCGGCGGATCCGGCGAACTGGGCCGTGGTCGGCTGGTCGATGGGCGGCACCTGCGCGGTCGACCTGGCCGTCATGCACCCCGAGCTGGTACGCACCTTCGTCGATATCGCGGGTGATCTGGGCCCGACCTCGGGCAACAAAGAGCAGACGATCAAACGCCTTTTCGGCGGTGACGCCGACCACTGGGCCGCCTTCGACCCGATCACCGTCATGGGCAAACACGGCCCGTACACCGATATGGCCGGTCTGTTCGACGATCTCACCCCACCCAAATCCGGTCCGGGATCCCATGGTGCACGCCAGTCCGCGGCGGTCGACGACGACACCGTCGGCTTCGGCGGCCACGACGGTGTTGTCGACACCGGCGAGGTCGGCGCGGCCGAAAAGCTGTGTGCCGCAGGACATGAGGTCGGCATCGACTGCACCATCCACACCACCCAGGGCGGCCACACCTGGCAGTTCGCCGCGGCCGCCTTCACCTCGTCGTTTCCCTGGATAGTCGCCCGGGTCGGACTCCCGGTGCCGGACGCGACCTGAAACCGATTGCGCGACCGATGAATTGAGCCGGGGGTCAGCCCCGCGACTACGCTGGCGGCGCCGACTCGGCACGAAAGGTCCGACGATAGGCCAGCGGTGCGACGCCGATCGAATCGTGTAGGTGCTGGCGCAGCGAACTGCCGGTCGCGAAGCCGACCTCGCCCGCGATGCGATCCACCGTCAGGTCGGTCGATTCGAGGAGCTGGCGGGCACGGAAGACGCGCTGCTGGATGAGCCAGCGGCCCGGACTCATGCCGACCTCGTCTCGGAAGCGGCGAGCGAAGGTGCGCTTGCTCATTCGGGCCCGCACCGCGAGTTCGTCCATGGTCAAGGGCAATTGGAGGTTCTCGAGGGCCCAGTGCCTGGCGGCGGCGGTGCCCGCGGAAGTCGACGGCGGCACCGGCTGTTCGATGTACTGAGCCTGGCCGCCATCGCGCCACGGCGGCACGACACAGCGCCGTGCAACCGTATTGGCGACCGCACTGCCGTGATCGCGGCGCACCAGATGCAGGCAAAGATCGACACCGGCCGCCGCGCCCGCGGAGGTGAGCACGTCATCGTCATCGACGTACAGGACATCGGTATCGAGGCGAACCCGGGGGAAGCTCCGCCGGAACTGGTCGGCCACATTCCAATGCGTCGTCGCGGGACGGCCGTCGAGCAGTCCGGCCGCGGCCGTCACGAACGCCCCCGTGCAGATCGAGACGATCCGTGCGCCCGGCCGGATCCGCGCGAACGCCTCCGCCAGCGGCGGCGGCAGCGTACCGCCGAGCGTCATCTCGATATCGCAGGCCGGAATGACCACGGTGTCGGCGGTTGCCAGCGCCCAGCTGTCGTGCTGGACGGCGATGGCGAAATCGGATCGGCTCGGCACGGGCGCGCCGTCGACCGAGCAGGTGCTCACCTCGTAGCGGTCCGCGGCGGTGCCGAATACCCGGCTCGGAATGCCGAGTTCGAACGGATACACCCCATCCAGCGCGAGCACGACCACTCGATGCCGCTGCGCCTCCGAAGGTCCGACCATGGCGCGATCATATCGAATATTGGCAATCGTGCCATTTCCCGGAGTCGCCGCCCTCGGCAAGCTGAAGGACATGAACGACACCACCATGCGCGCGATCAGTCAGGATGTGGTCGGCGGCCCCGAGGTCCTGACCGAGGTCGAACTGCCGATTCCGACGCCCGGTCCCGGCGAGATCCTGGTCCGGGTGCGGGCCGCTGGGCTCAATCCGACCGACTGGCGCCATCGCGGCGTCGCGGGACTGTTCCTCGACGAGCCGCCATTCGTCCTGGGCTGGGATGTATCGGGTGAAGTAGTGCGGACCGGTATCGGGGTCACCCTGTTCCACCCGGGCGACGAGGTCTTCGGCATGCTCCCCTACCCCAACGGCCATGGCGCATTCGCCGAATACGCCGTCGGCCCCGCCCGCGCCTTCGCGCCGAAGCCACCGAACCTGGACCACATTCAGGCCGCCGCGGTCCCGCTGGCCGCCCTCACCGCTTGGCAGGCCCTCGTCGACACCGCGAAACTCCAAGCCGGACAGCGCATTCTGATCCACGCCGCCGCCGGTGGTGTCGGACACTTCGCAGTCCAGATCGCCAAGGCCCGCGGCGCTCAGGTGATCGGCACCGCGAGCGCAGCCAACCACGCATTCCTGCGCGAACTCGGCGCGGACGAGACGATCGACTACCGCACAACCGATTTCGCCGATGCGGTACGCGATGTCGATGTGGTACTCGATTCCATCGATGCCGAGAACAGCGTGCGGTCGCTGCGCACACTCCGCCCCGGCGGTCTGCTCGTCTCGCTGCGCGCATTCGGAACGACCGAATTGACGGCCAAGGCACAGCGATCCGGAGTCCGGGCGGTGTGCATGCTGGTAGAGCACGACCACGCAGGGATGACCGCACTCGCTCGACTCGTCGAATCCGGGGCACTGCGTCCCACCGTCGCCGGAGTCTTCCCGCTCGCGGAGGCCGCGAAGGCGCACGCACAGGGCGAAACCGGCCGCACCGTAGGCAAATTGGTCCTCACGGTGCCGTGATCCGGCCTGGTCAGCGCTTCTTCGCGGCGCGGATCAGAATGTCGGCGCCCCACCAGGTCAAACGCCCGGCAATCGCCACGTATAGGAAGATCGCGAAGTACACCAGGCTCGCACCGTAGTCGTCGGCCCAGCCGGGCATCCGGTTCATCGTCGCGCAGGCGGCGATAAGCAGGATCAGTCCCGTCGCGACCGCGAGCGGGGCGAGGGTGACATTCAGGTCGGTCGAATGGCCGGGACGCTCGTCGGCAAGGGATCGACTCATAGGTTGGTCTCTTTCCGGGCAGGACAAGTTCTCGGTGTCCGGAACCTGATCGAGTCGCCGCGACGGTTGTCGCGGTACTCGAATCCGATATCAGGAATTGAGCCGAAATCGTTACGGTGCTGACATCGTCGGCTGGGATTACACGGGTTGCACGGCCACGTTTGTGGCGGGCATCACATCGGAGATCTACCATCCGAAGGATGAGCAATGTTGTGAAGGCTGTCCTCGAAGGTGGGCCGAAAGACTTGCCAGCGCGCATCGTTCCGATCACACCGCCCGGCGTCGAGCTCAAAGTCGAATTCCGCGGCGGATACGAGCACTTCAAGGTCACCAACCGCGAGGCAGATACGCCCGAAGGGCGGCTGCCGGTGTACGAGTGGTCCGACCGCACCAGAATCGCGGAATAAGTTCCAGCAGCGCCGCGTAGTTCTCCGCGCTCGACGCCCGCGCACCCGACTCACCGTCCGGTTCGCTCCGTCCACCGGGACGGACCGACCCGTGGACGCACTCGGGGCGGTCCGCAGCCGTGCGAACCGCCCCGGAGTTACCCGATGGGGTCGACTCAGTCCTCTTCGAGCTGAGCGCCGACCTCGTCAGGGATGTCGACATTGGTGTAAACGTTCTGCACGTCGTCGCTGTCCTCGAGCGCGTCGACCAGCTTGAACACCTTGCGCGCGCCATCGAGATCGACCGCGACCGATACCGACGGCTGGAAGCCGGATTCGGCGGAGTCGTAATCGATTCCGGCGTCCTGCAGCGCCTTGCGCACCGGGATCAGATCGGACGGATCGCTGATAATCTCGAAGGATTCCCCGAGGTCATTGACCTCCTCGGCACCCGCGTCGAGCACCGCCATCAGCACGTCGTCCTCGGAGAGGCCGTTCTTGTCCAGGGTGACGACGCCCTTGCGGTGGAACAGATAGGAGACCGAGCCCGGGTCGGCCATATTGCCGCCATTGCGGGTCATCGCGACGCGCACCTCGCCCGCGGCGCGGTTGCGGTTATCGGTGAGGCATTCGATCAGCACGGCGACACCATTGGGGCCGTAGCCCTCGTACATGATGGTCTGCCAGTCGGCGCCGCCCGCCTCTTCGCCGCCACCGCGCTTGCGGGCACGCTCGATGTTGTCGTTCGGAACCGACGACTTCTTCGCCTTCTGGATGGCGTCGTACAGCGTCGGATTGCCCGCCGGGTCACCGCCACCAGTGCGGGCCGCCACCTCGATGTTCTTGATCAACTTGGCGAAGAGCTTGCCGCGCTTCGCGTCGATCCCCGCCTTCTTGTGTTTGGTGGTGGCCCATTTGGAGTGGCCGCTCATTCCCTACTTCCTCCAGTCGACAGCACGTCTGATCGTGCGCACGGTACCCGCACCGGCCGGGTAGACAACTCTCTCAGCCTACTCGTCCGGTCGCGACGACTTTCCGAGGGCGATTACTGGGCGTCGCGGACCAGATCGACGAACATCTTGTGCACCCGCAGATCGCCGGTGACTTCCGGGTGGAACGACGTCGCGACCACCCTGCCCTGCCGCACCGCGACGATGCGCCCGGCAAACGGGCCGCTCGGGACGGTGGCCAATACCTCGACCCCCGCGCCGGCCCGCTCCACCCACGGCGCCCTGATGAAGACCGCGCGCATCGGACCGCCGTTCAGGCCCGCGAATTCCAGATCGGTCTCGAACGAATCGACCTGGCGGCCGAAAGCATTGCGGCGCACCGTCATATCGATACCGGACAGATGTTTCGCATCGGGGCGGGTGTCGAGCACCTCGGAGGCGAGCAGGATCATCCCGGCGCAGGACCCGAAGGCGGGCATACCCTCCCGCAGCCGCGCACGCAGCGGTTCGAGGAGTTCGAAGACCTCGAGCAGTTTGCTGATAGCGGTCGATTCGCCACCGGGCAGCACCAGCGCATCCACCGCGGCCAGCTCCGACGCACGCCGCACCAGCACCGGTTCGGCGCCGCATTCCGCCAGCGCCGCGACATGTTCGCGCACATCGCCCTGCAGCGCCAGCACGCCGATGGTGGGCCGGGTGGGAATCTGCTGCGCGCCGGGAACAGGCGAGGCGACCGATACGTTCACGCCACGAGCTTACGAGGCGGGGGTGCTGTGGTCCTGCTCACGGTGACCGTCAACGTTGCATCAAGAGCGGGTTCATCGGGCGGAAATCGGTCGACACTCACAGATGTGATTGTCGTGTTGCCACGCAAGGCGCCTGCGCCCCGTGGAGAAGCGAATAGAGTCTCGCCGCGCCGGGGGCTGACGGTGTCGACCGGCCTGGCCGGACTGTCCCTCGATGCCATGGCATCGGTCTCCTACGGGCCGGAAGCCATCGTGCTGGTACTGGCCACGGCCGGTGGCGCCGGACTCGGTATGACCTTGCCGGTCACCCTCGCGATCGCCGCACTGCTGGCCGTACTGGTCGCCTCCTATCGGCAGGTGATCGCGGCCTTCCCCGACGGCGGCGGCGCATACGCGGTGGCCAAGCGGCATCTGGGCCGCCGCACCAGCCTGGTCGCCGCGGCCTCGCTGATCGTCGACTACATCCTCAATGTCGCGGTCTCGATCGCCGCGGGGGTGGCCGCACTGACCTCGGCATTCCCTGCGCTGCACGGGTATACGGTGTGGATCTGCCTGACCATCCTGATCGGGGTCACCGCGCTGAATCTGCTCGGCATCCGAGAAAGCGCGCGCGCCTTCATGATTCCGACCATCGTGTTCGTCACGGGCATCTTCGCCGTCATA
This sequence comes from Nocardia sp. NPDC004278, assembly GCF_053602975.1. Classification (NCBI taxonomy): domain Bacteria; kingdom Bacillati; phylum Actinomycetota; class Actinomycetes; order Mycobacteriales; family Nocardiaceae; genus Nocardia; species Nocardia sp. NPDC004278. The sequence goes on along the minus strand of NZ_JBSGEQ010000005.1, from coordinate 159,189 downwards.
ATCGGCGGGCTGGTGCGTTCGGAACCGGCCAGCGTCACCACCGGAGCCGCGGCCGTCAGCGATCTCCACACCGTTGGCGTGCTCTTGCTGCTCAAGGCATTCTCCAGCGGCTGCGCGGCGCTCACCGGCGTCGAAGCGATCGCGAACGCGGTGCCCAGCTTCGCCGAACCGAAGATCAAACGCGCACAGCGGGCGGAGGTGGCGCTCGGCGCGCTGCTCGGCGTCATGCTGATCGGGCTGGCGGTGCTCATCAAGAAGTTCTCGTTGCAGCCGATCGACGGCACGACGGTGCTCTCCCAGCTGACCGAGGCCGCCCTCGGCCACGGGATCGGCTACTACGTTGTGCAATTCGCGACCGTCGTACTGCTCGCGCTGGCCGCCAACACGTCATACGGCGGACTGCCGACACTCACCCGGATCCTGGCCGACGACAACTGCCTGCCGCACCGATTCGCGGTCAGTTCACCGCGTCAGGTGTACCGCTACGGTGTCCTGGCCCTCGGCGTCACCTCGGCCGTGCTGTTGATCGCGGCGCGCGGAGATATGAATGCGCTCGTCCCGCTATTCGCGATCGGCGTCTTCGTCGGGTTCACCATCGCCCAGACCGGTATGGTCCGGCACTGGTGGCAGGACCGCGGCGAGGGCTGGCGCTGGCGGATCGCACTCAACGGTTTCGGTGCGGTGCTCACCTTCGTCGCCGCGATCGTCACCACCGCCATGAAATTCACCGAAGGCGCCTGGTTGATCGTGCTGGTGCTGCCCGCGCTGGTGCTCGGCATGGAACGTGTGCGTGGGGCCTACACCAAGATCGGCGGCTGCCGCGGCAACGGCACGATTCCGGACCAGCCGCGGGCCACCGGCACGGCGATCGTGGTGCCGATCTCCGAGGTCTCGGAACTGAGCCGCGAGGCGCTCTCGGCTGCCATGTCCATCGGCAAAGACGTGGTCGCCGTCCATGTCTGCCTGCCCGGTGAATCGGTGCGGGCGTTCGCAAAGGCATGGGAGGCCTGGCATCCCGAGGTCAGGCTGGTGCTGCTCGAGGACAGCGACGCCACCGTCGGCGGACCCGTCGCGCGGTACGTCCGCGAGAACTTCCCAGGACGGCGCAAGGTCGTCGTCATCGCCGAGATCGATCCGCCGACCGGCTGGGACCGCGTGCTGCCCAGCCACCGCAGCGATGAACTCGAACGCGAACTCCGCCGAATGACCGACACCGTGGTCTGCCACCTACGCGTCCAGGTGGGATGAGCCCCATGCGGGCTCACGGGTAGTTCGCGGTGGTGCGTGGCGGCCACCCGCGCACCACCGCGGACGCTCGGTCACCGAGATCTATGGGTCACCGGGTGATCTTCGCCCCTGCTGAGGCTCAGTCGTCGCGCAACGTGCGGATCAAACCCTCTTGCACGACCGCCGCGACCAACTCGCCCTGCCGGTTGAAGATCTTGCCGCCGGTCAGTGCACGGCCGAAGCCCGCGGATGGGGACGACTGGTCGTAGAGCAGCCAGTCATCGGCGCGGAACGGGCGCAGGAACCACATGGCGTGGTCGAGGGAGGCGTTCTGGGTCGGCTCGTCGGGGTGGATGACCTTGGAGGAGCCGAGCAGGGTCATATCGCTCATATAGGCGAGGGTGCAGACGTGCACCACCGGGTCGTCGGGCAGCGGATGCCGGTAGCGGAACCACACCTGCTGCTGGGAGACGACACCGTCGCGGCGGGCCACCACATCCTGGGGCACGGTGCGGATATCCCAGTGTTCCCACTCGCGCATCGCCCACAGCCGCTCCGGACTCATCGTGGTGCTGGCATCCGGCAGCCCGTCCGGCGCCTGGACCTGCGGCATCACATCCTGATGTTCGGGACCCGCGTCACCGATGTGGAACGAGGCCGACATGGTGAAGATCGCGGCGCCGTCCTGTACGCCGGTCACCCGGCGGGTACAGAAGGACCGGCCGTCACGGATCCGCTCCACCAGATAGACGGTCCGCTCTTCCGGATTGCCCGGACGCAGGAAGTACCCGTGCAGCGAATGCACCTGAAACCGCGGCTCCACCGTCCGTACCGCCGCTACCAGCGCCTGACCGGCAACCTGGCCGCCGAATGTGCGCGGGAGCTGGGTCTTGGTGGACGCACCACGGAAGATATCCCGCTCTAGCCGCTCTATCTCCAGCGCCTCTTCGATTGTCGCCATGCGGCTGACACTAACCGGCGCACCGACGCGGGCTCCGCTCGGCCGGCCCGTGATCGATCGGCAACGGCCGCAACCGCCGCCCAGAATGGGGTGCGCTAGCCGGTTTTGATGGGATGGGCCGGTGCCGCATTTCGATCCGATCAGCCATACCGGACTTGTCGAACTCCTGACCGACCGCATCCGCGAGATCAGCGGACGCGCGGTGATCGCGATCGACGGTGCCGACGCCGCCGAACCGCTGGCGATCGCGGACCGCATCGCCACCGCCCTTCGCGATACCGGACGTGCCGCCGAGGTGGTCTCGCTGCACGACTACATCCGGCCGGCCTCGCTCCGGATGGAATTCGGGCGCACCGACGAAATGTCTTATTGTGCAGCCTGGTTCGACTATGCGGCGCTCGATCGCGAGGTCATTCGCGCGCTCCGCGAGGACGCGCGCTGGCTTCCGGCACTGTGGGACGAAGACCGCGACCGCTCCGCCCGCTCCCCCGTCCGCAGCGCGGCGCCCGACACCGTCCTGTTGATTGCGGGTCCCATGCTTTTCGGCCGGGGGCTGAGCTTCGATCTGGCGGTGCGACTCGATATGTCCGAGGCCGCCCTGCGCCGCCGCACCGCGCCGGAGGCACAGTGGACCATTCCCGCCATTCTGCGCCACGATCGGGACAATCCCTATGCCCCAACCTTTTTCATTCGTTGGGAACATCCCGATAGGCCCGCGCTGCGGATCGATGACGACGCCCGGAAATAGCCGGCTTCCGACTCGAGCGGCTCCCCCTCCTTGCAATGTTTTTGACGTGCGGTTCCCCTGCGGGACTTTGACATATTTCATGTTTAAATGCGCATATCTAAGTAGGCAGATGATTCATTGCCTCGTCGGCAACAGATTCACCCGAACCTTCCGTCTCGTACCGCCCGCTGCCAATTGCCGGACATGTCGAACTCGTCATCAGGTTCCCGCAGGCTGCTTCGAAACCAATCCTGTTCCCGCCGAGCACAATTCGAGCGGCACCACTCCCCCACCGCCGAGCCTCGACCGGTTGCGCCGACAAACACCTCGGGTGGCGAGCGCCACAGGCGCCCACCACCCGAGATGAACCGTGCCCGGCCGAACCCACAGCGGTCGGGCCGCAGCGAACTAACCGCAGGCCGGCGACTGCTGGCCCAGGTTGGTCAGCATGGTGCAGGCCCAGGACTTCTCGATCTTCCACTTGCCGTTCTCGGCGACGAAGGGCACGTCGACCATGTTCTCCTGACCATTGACGACGAACTTCGCCTTGGCGGTCACGCTGTCACCGAAGGAGGTGACATCGGTGACCGTTATCTGCGCATTGGCGTTCTTTGCCGCCTCCGCCAAGCGGTTCGGCAGATCCGGATCGGCCTCCGCACCCTGCACCGATTCCAATTTCTCGGAGCTGGGCACCGACGGATCAAAGGCGCGGGCGAGTGCGGCATTCAACTCTGCCACCGTCGGCTTGGGGGGCAGGTTCGGGTTGGCCACCGCCGACGTGCTGGTCTTGGACGCCTTGGTCGGGGTCGTCTTCGAGTCGTCGCTGCCACACGCCGACAAGCTGAGTGCGGCCACGGCGGCCAGACCCGCGATAGCGATACGCCCGGACTTATGAAGCTTCAATTGAATCTCCTTTGTCATTCGGACAGGTCCGTGACCCCGCCGGTGCCGCGCGAACTGCCCGCGCGGTCACCGACCGAATCCCGAAATTAGCCATCAACTCTGTGGCGGGAATAAGACAACTGTGTGGGATGCGCAACAGCTTCGGCCCGCCCCGCGTTCAACCATACGATCGACGCCGACTAGATCATGCCGATACCGGCGAGATGGCCGGTCCGCACGACGGAGCCGGGAGCAGGAAGGTCAGGCAGCGGGCCGAGAGTCCGCCGTGTACAGCACGCTGGCGATCCGCGGCACAGTATCGGCGCGAAGTAGGACCGTGCCGAACGCAATAGTGCCGGTGAGAGCGATGATCGCGGTGTAGCCGAAGCCGAGTAACCGGACAGCGAAGGCAGTCGCGCCGAAACGGCCCGGTTTCCCGGTACAGCAGTGCGTACCTCGCCACCAGCAGGCCGATGCCGAAGGGGACGGCAACAGCCGTCTCGGCGTACGCGACCGCACCCAGGCCGCAATCGATGCCTGTGACCGTGGACTGATCTGAGCGCATACACCAGCGACAGCGCCGCAGCGACGAACGACGCCCGCGGCAACGGATCGTGGAATCCCTTGCCGCGGGCGTCGATTCAGTTCAGCGGTAGCGCCGGATCACCAACCGCGCTCGGCCAGTCGGTGGTCGACCGGCAGCTCCTCGACATTGATGCCGACCATCGCCTCGCCCAGACCGCGCGAGACCTTCGCCAGCACATCCGGGTCGTCGTAGAAGGTGGTGGCCTTGACGATGGCGGCGGCGCGCTCGGCCGGGTTGCCGGACTTGAAGATGCCCGAGCCGACGAATACGCCCTCGGCGCCGAGCTGCATCATCATCGCGGCGTCGGCGGGGGTGGCGATGCCACCCGCGGTGAACAGCACGACCGGCAGCTTGCCGGTCTGCGCGACCTCGCGCACCAGCTCGTACGGCGCCTGCAGTTCCTTCGCGGCGACGAACAGCTCATCCTCGGGCAGCGACGACAGCCTGCGGATCTCGGCGCGGATCTTGCGCATGTGGGTGGTGGCGTTGGAGACGTCGCCGGTGCCCGCCTCGCCCTTCGAGCGGATCATGGCCGCACCCTCGGTGATCCGGCGCAGCGCCTCACCCAGGTTGGTGGCACCGCAGACGAACGGCACGGTGAAGTTCCACTTGTCGATGTGGTTGGCGTAGTCGGCGGGGGTCAGCACCTCGGACTCGTCGATGTAGTCGACACCGAGGCTCTGCAGAATCTGGGCCTCCACGAAGTGGCCGATGCGGGCCTTGGCCATGACCGGGATGGAGACGGCGGAGATGATGCCGTCGATCATGTCCGGATCGCTCATCCGGGAGACGCCGCCCTGAGCGCGAATATCGGCCGGAACACGCTCCAGCGCCATCACCGCCACCGCACCGGCGTCCTCGGCGATCTTGGCCTGCTCGGGGGTGACGACATCCATGATCACCCCGCCCTTGAGCATCTCGGCCATCCCGCGCTTCACGCGGGCGGTGCCGATGGTGTTGGTGGTCTCGGGCGTGGTCACGGCAAACTCCTGAGTCATGTGCGCCAATCGGGTCGCTTGGAACTAACGACAACGATTCTAGGCAAGCCGATCAGGCCACTTGATAGCCAGTTGCGCAGCACTGGCCTTGCCCCGACCAGCGGGTCTGCACACCGCCCGCAGCCACTGGACCGATCGGGCGGTGCTCGGAAGGGGCATCTGCGGCGCGAACACGGAGCCGCCGCAAATCGGATCCGCCGGGTCGACGCACAGTTCGGCCGCCCCGACGAACACCGGATTTTCGTGCTAGAGCGGGCCGATCACCAACAGCTGTGCCCAGTACTCCGCGGCAGCGGGACCGAGCAACGGCAACAGGAAATCGAACAACAGGTAGGACATGTACTGCATACCTCCACGCACCAACGGACATCTCACTGCAGTGGAATCACCACCGGATTCCGAGCAGCACTTTCCCGTAAGCACTACCCAGGCGGCATCAATCCAGTCGCGACGCTATCACGATCGTGAAACACATCACAGGTGAAAGATGCGGCCGCGCAGGTGGATCGCCACCGCCCTCAGCGGATGGAGCGGACCTCGGGATCGGAGTCACCGGATGCGGCCGCCGCGGCCTCGGGGAGCAGTTGATCCAGGTGGTAGGGGTAGACGGTTTCACCGGTGTGGTCCAGCCCGACGATATCGGCACCGGTGCACCACTTATTGGCGGTGATGCTGCGGCGCTCGACTGCGGTCAAATTGCCCGGCTTCGGATCGTAGGCCGATACGCGCAGCGCGAAGAACAGTTCCTCGGCGCGGATGAGTTCGCCGTCGAAGGGGAATACCGCGACCCGTCGCCAGATCGGCCCGCGCAGATTCGCCGGATCGGCGGTGTATCCGGTCTCCTCCCACAGTTCCCGCACCGCGGCGCTGCGCAGGGTCTCCCCCGGTTCGACGCCGCCGCCGATGGTGAACCAGAAGGAGACGTCGGGGGTCTTGGGATCGTTGCCGCGCATCAGCAGCACCCGATCCTGTTCGTCGAGCAGCACCACGCGTGCGGAGGTGCGGACGGTGTCGACAGCCAGACCCGTCGCGGCGGCCGGAGTGGCGCGCTCACTGATCTCGAAGTAGGTCGGCAGTGGCGCGGTACCGCCGAGGTGCAGGATGCGCACCGGACGACGGGTGCGCAGGGCGAGGGTGTCACGAACGGCATCATTGTGAAAGCGACGCGCGATCAGGACGCGGGCCTCGGCGTCGGCCAGTTCGGCCACCTGCTGCGGACGCAACAGGGCGATATCGACCGCCGAAAGCGCTGCGGAGAGTTGGTTTTCCACGGTCTCACGATCGGCGCGTCCCGCCCGCTCCGCGCGATCCGCGAGCGCGGCAAGGCGCTTCGACTGCTCGGACAGCGCCGACTCAGCGGTCGGCCCCGCGATCACTACGGCGATCGACCTGGCTACCACCGCCCGCCGGGCCAGCGCCGAGTCCAATGCCTGCCATGACTGGTCCGAGCGCACGTGCAGCCGGTCGAGCCGGTTGGCGGTCGAGGCCGCCCATAGACCGATCGCGATGATCACCGCCGCGATCAGCGCGAGAACGAGAACCGTCGTCGCGGAGAAAGTAATCATCTCGGAGCCCTTACCCTGAGGTCATTTGCCGCAAGCGGCGGTATTCATCCGGCGGCCCGGACCCGCGTGTCGCCGATAGTTACCGTCTCGTACACCCGCAGGATCTGTTCGGCGACCACCGGCCAGTCGTATTCGCCGACCACCTGATCGGCGGTGCGGACCAGGGCCTCACGGCGAACGTCATCGGTGAGCAGAGTGTCGATCGCAGTGGCGAGACGATCCGAATTGCCCACCGGCACAAGCATTCCCGCGGTGCCGTCGCGCAGCACCCGACGGAAGGCGTCCAATTCGCTCGCCACCACGGCGGTTCCGGCGGCCATCGCCTCGATCAGGATGATGCCGAAGCTCTCACCGCCGAGATTGGGCGCGACGTAGACATCCGCGCTGCGCATGGCCGAGGCCTTGTCCTCGTCGGAAACCTGGCCGAGGAAGCGCAGATGCCGGGCGAGCGGCCCGGCCTCGCGGCGCAGCCGGTCCTCGTCACCACGGCCGACGATCAGGATCTCGATATCCGGATGCTTGCGCACCAATGCGGGCAGCGCGCCGAGCAGCACGTCCATGCCCTTGCGCGGTTCGTCGTAGCGGCCGAGGAACAGTACGGTTCCGCCTGCTCGCGGATAGCCGGGCAGCATCGGGGCCCGGGCGAAGGCGGGCACATCGACGCCATTGGGAATCTCCACCGCATCCGAGCCCAAGGCCTCCACCTGCCAGCGCCGCGCCAGCTCGGAGACGGCGATGCGGCCGCTGATCTTCTCGTGATAGGGCCGCAGTACACCCTGAAAGGTACTGAGCACCAGTGATTTGGTGGTCGAGGTGTGGAAGGTGGCCACGATCGGCCCCTCGGCGATCTTCAGCGCGAGCATGGACAGGCTCGGCGCGTTCGGTTCGTGGATATGCAGCACGTCGAAGTCGTTGCCATCGATCCAGCGACGAATCCTGGTGTAGGCCATGGGGCCGAAAGACAGCCGGGCAACCGAACCGTTGTACGGAATCGCCACCGCGCGACCGGCCGACACCACGAAATCCGGCAGCGGCGTGTCCTCCGACGCGGGCGCGAGCACGCTCACCTTGTGGCCGCGCTCGATGAACACCCGCGCCAATTCCACGACATGGGCCTGCACTCCGCCGGGGACATCGAATGAATAGGGGCAGACCATGCCGATTTTCATGGTGTCGTCTCCCCTGTGCCGCTATCGATCCCGGCCTGCGCCGCGGCGATCCTGGCGCGCCGCTGCGCCGAAAGGTCCTGCTCCCATTGTGGCTGCAACATGTGCCAATCGGCGGGATGCTCGGCGATATTGGCCGCGAACCGATCGGCCAATGCCTGGGTGGCCGCGGCGACACCGCCCGAAACATCCAGCGGCGCTTCGGTCTTCATCCCCCAGCCCTCACGGCCGTCGGCGTCGACGGTGAACCAGACGTGCACCGGGATCAGCGCGGCGCCGGTCTCGATGGCCAGCTTCGCCGCGCCAGCGGGCAGCCAGGTGCGCTCGCCGTACATGGTCACCGGAACCCCCTTTCCGGTCAGGTCCCGCTCCCCCATCAGGCAGACGACCTTGTTCTCGCGCAGGCGCGCGGCTAGCACCGGGAACGGCGGCTGCTCACCGCCGGTCAGCGGGAATACCTCGAAGCCGAGGCTCTCGCGGTAGGCGACGAAGCGCTCGAACAGCGACTCCGGCTTCAGCCGTTCCGCGACGGTCGCGAGCCCGCCGTGGTTGGCGACCAGCCAGACACCGGCGGCATCCCAGTTTCCGGAGTGCGGTAGTGCCAGGACGGCGCCACGCCCCTGCGCAAGCGCCGCTTCCAGGTTCTCCACCCCGTCCACGGGCGAATTGGTCAGCGCCGCATGGTCCATCGTCGGCAGTCGGAATGCCTCACGCCAATAGCGGGCGTAGGAGCGCATACTCGCGCGAATGAGGTCGTCGGGCACTTCTGCGGGGGTCACGCGCAGCACGCGGGCGAGATTGCGCCGCAACTGGTTCGGTGCGCCACCGGCGCGGAATGCGCGATTCGCCTTGTCCGCGGCTCGGTTGCCACCCCAATCGAATGCCCGCCTGGCCGTCGATTCGGGCAGGGTACGCACGACGCGCCAACCCGCCGCGTAGGCCCAGTCGGTCATTCGGGCGGTGATCCGAGATCCGAGGCCGCCGTGCGCATCCGTGCGCTCGCCGAGTCGATGACCGGGCTCGCCAACGGACCGCGTGGACTCCCCCGGCGAATCGAGCTGGGAACTCACGAGGGCAACTCCGTCGCGTCCGCGGGGTTCTGCGGTTGTGCGGGCGGGATCACATCCCGCGCGCCCGGCGAGTTCCGGACCGCCAGCACCCGCTGGAATACCGTGACGATGCTGAGCACCGCCAGAATCCACATCGCCACATGCACGGCCCAGGTCAGCCAGCCGATCCCCCAATAGCCGCCGATACCGGTGAGTCCGGCGCCGACCAATACGATGATCAGCCGATCCGGCCGTTCGATCAGCCCACCGTCGGCGGAGAGTCCACTCGCCTCGGCACGCGCCTTCGCATACGAAATTACCTGGGAGGTGACCAGAACCACCAGGGTCGCGAAGAACAGCGGCTTACTGTTCTCGTGATACACCGCCCACCAGGCCAGCCCGGCGAAGATCGCGCCGTCGGCGACCCGATCGCAGGTGGCATCCAGTACCGCTCCATATTTCGTGCCGCCGCCGCGCGCTCTGGCCATCGCGCCGTCGAGCATGTCGAACATGACGAACAGCCAGATCACTATGGTTCCCCAGAACAGATGTCCGGTCGGGAACAGGGTGACCGCGGCCGTGATCGAGGCGACGGTGCCGATCACCGTCACCGCATCCGGGGTGAGTCCGGTACGGACAAGCGCTCTGCCCAGCGGCGCAGTCGCTTTGGAGAACGTCTCGCGGCCGAAGAAGCTGAGCACCCTACTCGACTTCCTTCCACGCCGCCGAGAGCAGCGCCCGAGTTTCCCGCAGCAACTGCGGCATCACCTTTACTCCGCCGACGACGGTAATGAAATTGGCGTCCCCACCCCAGCGCGGCACGATGTGCTGATGCAGATGGTCGGCAAGTGAACCACCGGCCACCGCACCGAGATTCAGCCCGACATTGAATCCGTGCGGCCGCGATACCCGCTTCATCACCCGGATCGCCTGCTGGGTGAAGGCCATCAGCTCGGCGCTTTCCTCCAGCGTGAGGTCCTCGAGGTTGGCCACCTTGCGGTAGGGCACCACCATCATGTGCCCGGGATTGTATGGATAGAGATTGAGCACGGCGTAGACGTGCTCGCCGCGCGCGATGACCAGACCGTCCTCATCCGACATCTTCGGGATATCGGTGAACGGATGGCCCGTCGCATCTTTCGGACTGGCGGCCTCGGCGATATAGGACATCCGGTACGGAGTCCACAACCGCTGCAACCGATCCGGCTGACCGGCCCCGGTATCCACGATGCTCCCCTGCTCGTCCGAGTCCGCGTTCACCTCCGCGAACCCGGGCGCGGTCCACTCACTCATGCGCCGCCCTTCACCACAAAACCCTCGGCGGTCGGCGAAGCGTTCTCCCGGTTCGCGATCCATTCGACAATGGTGGCCACTGCCGCCTCGACCGGCACACCGTTGACCTGGGTACCGTCGCGGAAGCGGAAGCTGACCGCACCCGCGTTCACATCGCGCTCACCGGCGAGCAGCATGAACGGGATCTTCTGGGCGGTGTTGTTGAAGATCTTCTTCTGCATCCGGTCGTCGCTGCGGTCCACCTGTGCCCGGATGCCGGCGTCCCGCAGCTGTTCGATCACCGAATCCAGGTGCGGCGCAAAGGCTTCCGCGACCGGAATGCCGACAACCTGAACCGGCGAGAGCCAGGCGGGGAAGGCACCGGCGTAGTGCTCGGTGAGCACACCGAAGAAGCGTTCGATCGAACCGAACAGCGCGCGGTGGATCATGACCGGCCGCTGCTTGGTGCCGTCGGAGGCGGTGTATTCCAGGTTGAAGCGCTCGGGCAGGTTGAAGTCGAGCTGGATGGTCGACATCTGCCAGGTGCGGCCCAGCGCGTCCTTGGTCTGCACGGAGATCTTCGGGCCGTAGAACGCGGCGCCGCCCGGATCCGGCACCAGCTCGAGCCCGGAGGCCTCGGCCACCTCGGCGAGGGTTGCGGTGGCCTCGTCCCAGGTCTCCTCCGAGCCGACGAACTTCTTCGGGTCCTTGGTGGACAGCTCGAGGTAGAAGTCGTCGAGGCCGTAGTCGGCGAGCAGGCCGAGCACGAACTGCAGTGTGCTGGTCAGCTCGGCGTGCATCTGCTCCTTGGTGCAGTAGATGTGCGCGTCGTCCTGGGTCATGCCGCGCACCCGAGTCAGGCCGTGCACGACGCCGGACTTCTCGTAGCGGTAGACCGAGCCGAATTCGAACATCCGCAGCGGCAGCTCCCGGTACGACCGGCCGCGGGACCGGAAGATCAGGTTGTGCATCGGGCAGTTCATCGGCTTGACGTAGTAGTCCTGGCCGGGCTTGCGGACGGTGCCGTCCGCATTGAGTTCGGCGTCCAGGTGCATGGCCGGGAACATGCCGTCCCGGTACCAATCGAGGTGACCCGAGACCTCGAACAGGTGGCCCTTGGTGATGTGCGGGGTATTGACGAACTCGTAGCCCGCGTCCACATGGCGGCGGCGCGAGTACTCTTCGAGCTCCTTGCGGATGATGCCGCCCTTGGGGTGGAACACCGGAAGACCGGAGCCGAGTTCGTCAGGGAAGCTGAACAGGTCCAGTTCCAGGCCGAGCTTGCGGTGGTCGCGGCGCTCTGCCTCCTCGAGCAGGTGCAGATGCTCTTCGAGGGCCTCCTGCGACTCCCAGGCGGTGCCGTAGATGCGCTGCAGATCCTCGCGGTTCTGGTCACCGCGCCAGTAGGCCGCGGAGCTGCGGGTGAGCTTGAACGCGGGAATGAACTTGGTGGTCGGAATGTGCGGGCCGCGGCACAGATCGCCCCAGACCTTCACACCGGTGCGCGGATCCAGGTTGTCGTAGATGGTCAGCTCTTTGCCGCCGACCTCCATGACCTCCGGATCGTCGATGCCCGACTTATCGCTGATCAGCTCGAGTTTGAACGGCTCCTTGGCCAGTTCGACGCGCGCGTCCTCGACCTCGACGACGCGGCGTGAAAAGCGCTGCGCGCCTTTGACGATCTTCTTCATCCGAGATTCCAGCTTGGCCAGATCCTCGGGCGTGAACGGCCGCTCCACCTGGAAGTCGTAGTAGAAGCCGTCCTTGATGGGCGGGCCGATGCCGAGTTTGGCCTCCGGGAACTCCTGCTGTACGGCCTGGGCCAGCACATGCGCGGCCGAATGCCGGATCACGCTGCGGCCGTCCTCGGTATTCGCGGCGACTGCCTCGACCTCGACATCGGTCTCCGGGGTCCAGGACAAATCCTTCAGTCCCTCGGCATCGCGCACGACGACGATGGTGTCGGGCCCCTTGGTCGGCAGCCCCGCCTCGCGCACCGCGGCACCCGCCGTCGTCCCTGCGGGCACCCGGACGAGGGCGACAGGGCTGATAGGTGCTGAGGTGGTCACGGCGGGAGACTCCTTGGCGTTCCTGGCGGGCGGGTTCCCGCGCTGGTGCGGGCGGTTGCCCACGGGTCATCGTCGGAGGCGAATTTGCTCCGGCGCGACCATGCTATCGGCACCCGAGCGGCGCCGCGTCGATGGACCGGGCTCGCCGCGTCGCGAATCGGCCGGTCCGGATCCGCGAGACCCGAACGTGACATTCGCCGACCGGTTCGATGCGGCACTCCCGCCATCCGGACGCGAACCGGAGGGCCAGCGCGATCAGCTCTCGGCGGCGAGCTCGGTGAGCAGCGCCGTGCGTTCGGCAGCGGGCCTTTTCGGGCAGCTGGTGCACATCTCGCAGCCGGGCACCTCGAAGACCAGACAGCAGGAGATGCGGCGCACGAAGCTGCGCCCGCCGATCTCGACGAACCGTGGCACCGGCAGCTTGCCCCCCACCTCACTGGCAAGCTGGGTCCCCGCGTCTGGATTCCCCGCATCGAGCGCGCGATTGCCGATCGCGTCGGCGGCAATCGCCCACAGCGACGGCACACCCGCGCCGGATACCGCCGCGACCGGCCCGATCACCGCGGCCAGGGTCTCCCGCAGCGCATTCGCACACGTACGGTTCAGGGCGGCGGCGTCCGCCGCGCACTGCGGCCCGGCAACCACGGCCGGTGAGCCGTGCGGCACGTCCGTGGAATCCGGTTCAGCCGGCTCGGCCTCGAATTCAGCGGCGGGCAGGATGTGCACTCGCTCTATGCCGCCATCGGGACGGACTTCACAGTCCAACCGGTCCAATACCGGCTCCGGTGCGCCCGTCCCGGTCGCGTATGCGCGTGCGAGCTGTTCGACCAGGGCAGAAGCCACCATGCACCACCACAGCGTGCCCGAGACGCGCGGTTCGGTGGTGCCCCATGAGCGGCCCATTTCCGTGATCCGCGCGGACAGCCACTCCGGCTCGGTCAGATTCCGCCCGGGAACCGAATTCACCACGTCAGGGGACTGTGCAACCACTGCGATTCGACTCCGATCCAGCCGCCGAGCAATACGAATGTTCCCAAGACCCATAGTGTCGCGATGACCAGCGCGCAGGTGGCGACGGCCGCGAACACCCGCATGGCCGGGCCCCGTGCGGAGTACCACGCCATACCCAGCCGGTACTTGTCGCGCAGCCAGCCGAGTGCCCGGCGTGCCCAGGCGAATTCGGTGGCGAGAATGCCAAGTCCGGCGAATACGATCGCCCAGCCGGGGCCGGGATAGGGAATCGCCACGATTCCGATGACCAGCACCGCGATGCCAACCACCGCGACCCCGATCCGGTAGGCGAGGTTCAGCGTAGGTCGCCCGGCCAGTCGGGCACGGAAGGCGCGCCATCCGGCGTGCTCGGTCGATCCGGATTCCAGCTCAATACTCATCGCCACCAGCGTACGAGCGGGCCGACGGAACCTCCGCCCGGTACGGCGCGCGACGCGGGCCCCGCTGGTCCCGACCGGCCCCGTAACGGATCCGATCGGCGACCCGACTGGACCCGCCCGAAAAGATCGGGCGGGTCCGATGTCATCCACTCAGACGAGTTCCGGCGTGCTGCGCGCGCCGGTGTCGTCGATATGGGCGAGCCCGTCAACGGTGACCTCGATGACGCGCGCGCTGGCGATATCGAAGAAGAGCCCCGATACCGTCACACCGCGCTCGGCAATGGCCGCGCGCACCGCGGGATGGCGGTGCAGGGTTTCCAACTGCACGGCCACATTGACCATGCTCAGCTGGTCGACCTCGCCGAATCCGGCAGCCGCCGCCGAGCGCGCCACCGGATGTCCGAGCCGGAACCGCTCCAGACTCGGGTGGGCATGGGCGAGCCAGGGGCCGATTTCCGGACCGGTATCGGTCTCGGTGTGCAGTGCCTTCATCGCGCCGCAGGACGAATGCCCGCACACCACGATGGACCGCACATTCAACTCATTGAGCGCGAAGACGAGCGCGGCCTGGACCGACGCGTCGCCGCTGACCGGCACCAGATTGCCCACATTGCGGACGGTGAACATGTCACCGGGCCCGCTATTGGTGATGACATTGGGCACCACCCGGGAGTCCGCGCACGTCAGGAAGAAGGTGTCGGGATCCTGGCGGTCCCGCAGTTCGTCCAGGTGCGGACGCACGACATGGGCGTGGCTGCGGTTGTAGGCGGCAACACCCGAGGTGACCCGGTCGGCATTCGCATCGTCGCCGCGCCACGGGCCGAAGATCTCGTCGAGCACCGCGCGCCCGAAGCCGCGGGCGGGCGGGCCCGCGGTCGCGTGCGCCATCCGCGCGCTGCCGATTTCGACGAAATCGACTGTGCCGCCGCCGCTTTCCTGCTGGCGGACCCATTCCTCGATGGCCTCGAAGGCGGCGTGGTCGAGGAAGTCGACGGTCATCTCGACGGTGACATCCACACCCGCAGGCACTTTCGCGAACTCCGTGGACAGTTTCGGCAGCGCCAGGAAGGTGCAGGAACCGTCGATGGTCAGCAGCCAGCGTTGCGAACCGGGAATCTGCTCGGCCGCCACGGCAACCCGCACCACGCGCCACAAAAGCAGCCCGAAGGCCAGTGCCAGACCGATGATCACGCCTTCCAGCAGATTCAGGAAGACCACACCGACCACGGTAACCGCGTAGATGAACAGATCGCCGGTGCGCTTGGCCAACTTGATGTGGGCCAGCTTGACCAGCTGGATACCGATGACGATCAGCAGACCGGCGAGCGCGGACTTCGGAATCTGCTGCACCAGCCCGGCCAGCGCGACCGAGAACAGCAGAATCCAGCAGCCGTGCAGCACCGCCGAAGCGCGGCTGCGCGCACCGGCCTGCACATTGGTGGCGCTGCGCACGATCACGCCGGTGACCGGCAGACCGCCGAGCAGACCGGAGAGCACATTCGCCGAGCCCTGGCCGATCAGCTCCCGGTCGAAATTGGTGCGCTTCCCGGTGTGCATCTTGTCCACGGCAACCGCCGACAACAGGCTTTCGACGCTGGCGATGAGCGCGATGGTCAGGATCATCAACGCCACGGCGGACCAGTCACCACTGGGGAGCTGCGGCAATCCGATGGCGTCGAACAGCGAGCCGTTCAATACGATTCGCTCGGCCTCGAACGGCAACACAAGCGACAACACCGTGCCGACCAAAACCGCGACCAGCGGGCCCGGCATGACCTGTAACTTGGCGGGCATCCGGCGCCAGCCGAGCATGATCGCGATGACCACCACGCCGATGATCGCGTCATCGCCGTGCAGCGACAACAGCTGCGACGGCAATTGGGTGACGTTGGTCCAGGCAGAACTGTGCGATGACCCACCCAGTAGTACGTGAATCTGTTGCAGCGCAATGGTTATGCCGATGCCGGCGAGCATCGCGTGCACCACGACCGGTGTGACGGCCAATGCGGCCCGCGCAATCCGGCTGAGCCCGAACAGAATTTGCAACACACCGGCCGCGACGACAATGAAAGTAGTTATCCGCCAACCGAATTGGTTGATGGACTCGGCGACAACAACGGTCAGACCGGCCGCCGGTCCGCTGACCTGCAGCACCGAGCCACCTAGTAGGCCAGCGACGACGCCACCGATGACGGCGGCGATGAGTCCGGCGGCAACAGGTGCGCCGGAGGCGACCGCGATGCCGAGGGACAGCGGCAACGCGACCAGGAAGACCACGATCGAGGCGGGCAGATCGTGGCGCAGGATCGATGTCAGACGATCCGACAGCGATTCGGAACTGCGATGCCCCTTGCCCAGCTCGGTGGGCGGTATCGGCGGCGCGGCTACGGCACTATCAATAGCCATTGACTTCTCCTTCGCCGACTCGGCGCGAACGCCGAGGTCGGTTGACGATCAACATGTCCAGCAGGGCATAGACCGCGAACCGGCATCTCGCGGTGGAGCAGTTCCCGACACGGCAATGGGTCGAGATGTAAATCGAATCAAGGTTATTAGTAAAGACTTAGCAAAGCCTGAGAAATTGCCGGAAAGTGCCCCAATCCATACCGCCGGATCAGCGTGATGTGAGTCATAGTCGTGCCGAGTTCGCTTGCCGGGCAGAATCATTCGGCCCGGCTCGACGGCGCACCCGGCGTTAGACGGGCTCCGCGGCAATACCGCGCACATCGGCCAACTCGTCCAGGGCAGCGACGCTCACCTCATCGTCGAATTCGGCGATACCGTCCATGGTCACCTCGATCACCCGGGCGGTTGCGAGATCGAAGAACAGTCCGGATACCGCGACACCGCGATCCTCGATCCCGCGCCGCACCGCGGGATGGGCGTGCAGGCGCTCCAGTTGCAGCGCCACATTCACCATGCCGAGCTGGTCGACCGGCCCGAATCCGGCGAATGCCGCGGCATCGGCGACCGGATGGCCGAGCCGGAACCGGTCCAGGCTTGGGCGCGCGTAGGCGAGCCAATCGCCGAGTCCCGGCCCGGTACGGACCTCGCGATGCAGTGCGTCCATCGCCCCGCAACCGGAGTGTCCGCAGACCACCACCGCCCGCACGTCCAGCTTCTCCAGCGCGTAGATCAGCGCGGCCTCCACCGAGACATCGCTGCCTCCGACCGGGACCAGGTTGCCCACATTGCGGACGGTGAACAGATCCCCCGGCCCGCTATTGGTGATGACATTCGGCACGATGCGGGCATCGGCGCAGGTCAGGAAGAACGTGTCGGCGTCGGGTCGATTGCGCAACCCGTGCAGATGCGGACGCATCAGATGGGCGTGACCGCGGTGATAGGCGGCGATACCCGCGGCAATCCGATCCGCCGAATTGCCCGTGCGCCGCCACGGCCCGATGACCTCGTCGAGAACCTGCCGCGAGCGCCCACGCTCCGGCGGTCCCGCCACGGCGGTCGCCATCCGCGCGCTGCCGATCTCGACGAAATCTACAGTGCCGCCGGCGGCTTCGCGTTGACCGGCCCAGTCGGTGATCAGCTCATAGGAGGCGTGGTCGAGGAAGTCGACGGTCATCTCGATGGTCACATCCACGCCGGAGGGGACCTTGGTGAGCTCCGAGGTCAGCTTGGGCAGCGCCAGGAAGGTGCAGGTGCCGTCGATGGTGACCACCCAGCGCCGCGCACTGGCCACCGGTTCGGCAGTGATCGTCACCCGCACCACGCGCCACAGCAGCAGGGCGAAGGCCAGTACCAGCCCGATCACCATGCCTTCCAGCAGGTTCAGGAATACGACGCCGAGCACCGTTGCCACATAAACGAACAGGTCGCCGGTGCGCCGGGCCAATCGGATATGGGCCAGTTTCACCAACTGCACGCCGATCAGAATGAGCAGCCCGGCCAGCGCCGCCTTGGGAATCTGCTGCACCAGTCCGGCCAGCGCGACCGCGAAGAACAGGATCCACACGCCGTGCAGCACCGTCGCGGCCCTGCCCTGCGCGCCCGCGTGGGCATTGGTAATGCTGCGGACGATGACGGCCGCGATCGGCAGGCCGCCGAGCAGGCCCGACACCACATTCGCCGATCCCTGCCCGATCAGTTCGCGATCGAAATTGGTTCGATTGCCGGGTCGCGCTTTATCCACCGCCACCGCCGAGAGCAGGGTCTCCACACTGGCGATGAGCGCGATCGTCACCATGGTCATCGCGACGGCGAGCCAACTGCCGGACGGGATCTCGGGCAGACCGATGGAGTCGGCCAGCGATCCGCTCAGCACAATGCGCTCGACATGGGTCGGTAGCACCAGCGACAGAATCGTGGCGACCACCACCGCGACGAGCGGCCCCGGCACCAGCCGGATCGGGCGCGGAACAAACTTCCAGGCGATCAGGATGACGATCACCACCATGCCGACGAACAGATCACCGCGATGTACCGACATCAACTGGTGTGGCAGCTGGGTAAGGCTGGCGAATGACGAGCTGAGCGAATTGCCACCGAGCAGGATATGGACCTGTTGCAGCGCGATGATGACGCCGATACCGGCGAGCATCGCGTGAACCACCACCGGCGCGATGGCGAGCGCGCCGCGGGCAATGCGGCTGAGCCCGAACAGAATCTGTAGTAGACCCGCACCAACGGTGATGAAACAGGTAGCGGCCCAGCCGAATTGGTGCACGCTCTCGGCGACGACGACGGTTAGGCTAGCTGTCGGCCCGCTGACCTGCACTGCCGAACCACCTAGTAGTCCGGCGACGACACCGCCGACGACGGCGGCAATGAGGCCAGCGGCTACCGGGGCGCCGGAGGCGACCGCGATACCTAGCGAAAGTGGTAGTGCGACAAGGAAAACCACGACCGAGGCGGGGACATCATGGCGGCCGACGGCGGCGAGACTTGCTGGAAGACTTGCGCGAAGCGGCGACGTCCGTGGTGCGGAATCGGTGTCGGTGGACATTATTCTCCTTCGCCGAAACGGCGTGGAGCCGATCGGTTCTTCGGTCGAACATGTACTGGCATCGAAAACGAGCGGCGGGCGAAGCTGGTGGAGCGAGAACGCTGAGCGCCTCATGCGCCCGCGTAGAGCGACTTCGTCGAGCAATGACCTGGTGTTGTGAAGGTCAGGCGCAATAGTAAAGACTTAGCAAAGCGTATGGAAAGCTATATTGTGCTAGTGGGACGAACCGCTACCAAACTGTGACCCAAGTCACAGTTTATCAAGTAGTTCCCAGCCCCGAGGCCGGTCACAGAGTCAGCCGATGACGGCGACGCAGTGAACGACAGCGCGAACGCCGGGCGACGCAGTGAACGACAGCGCGAACGCCGGGCGACGCACCCAGATCACCGCGTCAGCCCGCGCTCCAACAGCGCCCAAGCCTGTTGCGCCATTTGCCGTTTCGACCGCCCGTCGGTCTTCAGCAGAATCGCAGCCAGCATCGCCACGGCCATGAATACGTCCGCCGCCGTGACGTCCGCGCGCAATGAACCGCGCTGGGCCGGATCCTCCAGTTTGCCCGCGACGAGACTCATCAGACGCGCGGCCACCTCGCCGACGCGCGGATCGTCGGTTCCGGAGGGATTGATGATCGCCACGAATGCGGGCGAGTTGGTGATCTGCTCGACAATGACCGCCAGGACATCGTCGACGGTGGTCGACGGTATGACCCGCCCCTCGACAGCGGCTGGTCGGCGGGCTGAGCCGCCGCACCCGGCGCCCGCCGCAGTTGGGCAGGGGCGCCGAGCACAACAATCAGTCGTAGGTGACGACGACCTTCTCCGCCGCCCCCGGCGTCAGGGTCAGCTCGAATGCCTTGTGCACGTCGGCGAACGGCACCCGGTGACTGATCAACCGCGCGAAACATTCGGCGTGCTCGACGATTTCGGGGGTGATTTCGAAGATCTCGGTCGGATATCCCTGGGAGGCAACGATGGTCATCTCGCTGCGCAGCATCGCGCCGATATCGATCGGCTCCGGCTTCTTGTGCACCGCGACCAGCACCAGCTTCGCACCCCACTTACCCCACCGCAGTGCGGTATTCACCACGACGGGAACACCGGCGGCATCGATATAGATATCGATGTTCGGCCGGGGCGCGCCGAGCGCATTGCGCCCGACGCCGTGCAGTTCGGTAAGCCGTATGGGCACATCCTCTTTCGAGGAATCGATAACTGCGTCCGCACCGACCGCCAATGCCGTCGCCAGCCACGATGCGATGGCGTCGGCGACGACAACATGCTCGACACCGCGCAGCTTCAGCCAGATCACCGCCCCGAGCCCGATCGGCCCGGCACCGAAAACGACCACCTTATCGGCCAGCTTCGCCGCGGACCGGTTGACGCAGTGCCGCGACACCGCCATCGGCTCGTTCAGCGCGGCAACCTCGTACGGCACCGAATCCGGTAGCACCGCAATGCTTTTGCCGACGACGGCATTCTCGATGAGCAGGTACTCGCTCATCCCACCGAGCGCGCCGCCACAGCCGATGATGCACGACGGCGCGCCCTGCGGGTTGACCACCACCTGATCGCCCACCCGCAGGCCGGTGACCTCCGCACCCAGCGCGACGATCTCGCCTGCGGGTTCGTGACCGAGCCGTACCGGCCGCATCGCATCCGAATTCAGTGCCTCAGCCTGCACCTGCACGCCGAGATTCTTCGGCATGCCGCCCATATTGATGAAGGCCACATCGGTACCGCAGATACCGCAGGCCCGGATCCGGACCAGCGCATCATTGGGTCCCGGCTCGGGACGATCGTTCGCGACGACCTCGACGGCACCGGGGCGCCTGCACCGACTGCATTGTGGCCATGGTGTGCATACTTTCCTGACAGATCCCCCGGGAGTTGGCGATCGGGTCTCAGACCCGGGAAGCGACCTTCGGCTCGTCGACGATCCGGTCCGCGACCGCCGCACGCCGGACGGGAATGGCCAGTGCGACCGCCGCGCCGAGCAGGGCCACGCCGCAGCCGATCAGCAGGCCGACGCGGAAACCGTTCTCGGTCGGAATGGCGTGGGTGCCCATGGTGACGGTCATTTGCGCCAGCACCGCACCGATCACCGCCGCCGCCACCGAGGTACCGACCGAGCGCATGAGCGTATTGAAGCTATTGGCCGCAGCGGTCTCCGAGACCGGCACCGCGCCCATGATCAGGGCGGGCATTGCGCCATAGGCGAATCCGACGCCGGTGCTGATCACCAGGGTCACCACCAGCAGACCCCACACAGAGCCCATGAGCGCCATCGAAATTCCGTAGCCGAGCGCGATGATGAGGCCACCCGTGACCAAGGTGACCTTGGGGCCGCGCGCCGCCGACAACTTCGCGCCGAGGGGTGAGACCACCATCATCGTCAGACCGGACGGCGCCATCCACAGACCCATCGCCATCATCGACTGGCCGAGACCGTAGCCGGTGGCCGCGGGCAGCTGCAGCAACTGCGGCACGAGCAATGCCTGCGCGTACATGGCCATCGCGATGACGACCGATGCGGCATTGGTCAGCAGCACCTGCGGACGCGCCGTCACGCGCAGATCGACGAGCGGATCCGAGCTGCGCAACTCCCACCAGCCCCAGATCGCGAGCACTACGACCGCAGCAGCGAGGAGTCCGAGGATGCTGCCGCTGGTCCAGCCCCACGTCGCGCCCTTCGATACCGCGAGCAGGAGGCAGACCAGTCCGGTGCCGAGCCCGATCGCGCCCAGTACGTCGAAGCGTCCCGCAGCGGCGGCGGGCGAAGTGTCCGGAATCAGCGCGAAGATCAAGGTGCCGACAACCGCGGCCAGCACGGCCGTGCCCCAGAACAGCACATGCCAATTGCTGTACTGGATAACGGCGGCCGACACCGGCAGACCGAGAGCCGCCCCGATCCCCAACGATGAACTGATCAAGGCGATGGCCGAACCGAGCCGCTCCGGCGGCAGTAGGTCCCGCAGCGCGCTGATACCGAGCGGCACGATACCGACGCCCATGCCCTGCAGGCCGCGGCCGATGATCATCGGCGCGAGCGAGGTCGCGGTCGCGCACACCGCCGAACCGATAACCAGCGGCACCGTCGAGGCCAGCAGGATGCGGCGCTTGCCGTACATATCGCCGAGCCGCCCGGCTACCGGTGTGGTCACCGCGCCGACGAGCAGGGTCACGGTGACCACCCAGGTGGCATTGGATGCCGTGGTGTCCAGCAGCTGCGGCAGCTGTCCGAGCAGTGGTACCACCAGCGTCTGCGTCAGTGACGCGACGATACCGGCGGTCGCCAACACCGCCAGGATGCCGCCCGGGCGGGCGGAGTCGGGCTTGTCCACGCGAATCTCCCTCGGATCTCGAATCGATTTGCACCATACAATCAATATGTATGATGCATGCTGATTGCATAGCACAAAGAGTATGTGTGATGCACATCTTCGGCGCAATTCCGGCCCGCACCTCCCGCAGCGCGGCGGATCAACGGAAGGACGGCATGGATAAGCCCGTACACCTGGTCGAATTCGAAACCATGCTGCTGAGCAGGTATCAGCTGAGCTCACGCCGCCGCGCGCACGGAATGCTCGAACGCAGCGCCTACGTGCTGCTGAGTCGGCTGGCGATCGACGGCCCACGATCCATCAGGCAGCTCAGCGACGCCCTGCACCTGGACGCGTCCACCCTCAGCCGCCAGATCGCCGCACTGCTGCGCGACCGACTGGTCGAACGCATTCCCGACCCCGACGGCGGTATGGCGCGCAAGTTCCGCACCACTGCGGAGGGCGAGCACCGACTCGAGGCCGAACGCGCTGCCATCATCAGCGGCCTCGAATGCGTCATGCACGACTGGACACCCCACGACGTGACCGCATTCGCCGACTACCTCCGGCGTTTCAACAGCAGCATCGAGCAGATCGATGGCCGCCCCTGGCCGCGGCCGATTACCAGCGGCCGGCTTCCGCATCGATGACGAGACGGTCAAGCTGATCGGAGCGGGGCTCGACCAAAGCGCACCGTCCGCACCCATCACCACCCGCCGATCAAGGCCAGCTGATCATGAAACTCTTCCGCACCGCGATCGGATACCTGCGCAGCGATGTATCCGGCACCCGCCAGGCCTGGGATGAGATCCAGATCCGCAGCCTGGCGGGACGCCTCGGCTACACCCTCGCCAAGACCGTGACCTGCAATGGCAGCATGGAGGACCCGATGGCCCGGCTCATCACGACGGTCCGCACAACGGCCGCCGATGCGGTCATCACACCCGATGTCGCCCACCTCGGCGGAACCGTCCCCGCAGCACTCGACCGAGCCGCCGCCGTGATCACGATTGCCCCGGACCCCGCATAAACCATCCGATAGCACCGAGCCGACATCCCCTTTACCGCGTTCGCACCCGCCATCGCGAAAGTGCGCGCCCGCCACCGAGATCACGTTGAACCGCGGCACCTCCGCAGCGCAGAGCTCGATGGTGTCGGCGATCAGCCGCAGCGAGGGTTCCGGCGGCAGACCTCCTCACTCACTTCCAGATCATCGGAGTCGTAGCTACCGGTCGGCATGGCACTGCTGTCCCTCGGCCGGACCGGGGCACGCCGGAATCGCCTTCAGCTCCCTATGACCGCAGACCTACCTCGCGACCTCGGCGGTCGCCGATCTCCAGGACGACGCGAACCAGCTGGCGGCCGCACGTGGCCCGGAGATCCCGGCCGCCGCCGTCGAAATCGTTCCCGCCCGGCAGATCAGCTCCCCGGCAACTGTTTCATCGACGCGAACATGCGGCGCCGGAGTCGACGACCTGTCCCACTACGGCGATGGCGACCAGCCCACCCCGGACCTGTTCCTCGACTGAGCGAAAGTCATTGCTGGACATGACCATTGATGCCAGCGGGGAATGCCAGGAAGGTAGCTTCAGGTCTGGCGAAGAACGGGGTACCGATGCAGGGTGAACCCGGCTGTGGCCGGGTAGGGCGAGCCTCCCCCGTCGATCAACGCTCGGAGGGTGCGGATCGAGGCCATGCGCGGCCCTCCAGTCGCTCGATATCGGCGTTGAAGCGGCGCAGGTAGGCCGCGAATCCGGCGACTTCCTCGGGGGTCCA
The DNA here is from genome assembly GCF_053602975.1 of Nocardia sp. NPDC004278. Lineage (NCBI taxonomy): Bacteria > Bacillati > Actinomycetota > Actinomycetes > Mycobacteriales > Nocardiaceae > Nocardia > Nocardia sp. NPDC004278. The sequence goes on along the minus strand of NZ_JBSGEQ010000005.1, from coordinate 135,241 downwards.
GTCGGCGAGCACCACACCGAGGCCCTCGATATTGGCGGTGCGTTCCAGCTCGAGTCGGTGCCGCCCCTCGTCGGTAATGCGGAATTTTCGGGCCATGCCGCCCTCGGGGTCCGGGATGCGTTCGACGAGTCCGTCACTGAGCATGGCGTTCGTTTGGCGGTGCACGGTGGACGAGTCGAGGCCAAAGGCGTCGCTGAGTTGGCCGACCGACATCGGGCCCTCGACCGCGATACGGCTCAGCAGCACATAGGAGCTGTAGCGGTCGATATGGGCACCCTCGCGCCTGCGGGAGGTGCTCGGGTTCATCCGCCGTCCGAGCAGCATGGTCTCCAGCTCGATTTCATCGATTGGCTTGTCCATCCCGACCCTTCTCGCCGATGCGCAGCAGCCCGCGACCGGACCCGTGGTGCAGATATAGCACAGCGGCGATCCCCCCTCTTGACGCCCACCGCGGTTTCCCGCAGACTACGAAAGCTACCGGACATTCTTGTCCGCACGCGCATGCTCGGGCTCGCGATCGCGCCCGACGAGTTGGTCTCCAGTTCGAACTACACGGCCTCGCGGATTTTCGCCGAGCATGTGCGCAAGGCCGGGCTCCCGCTGTCGAAGATCCCGATGCCGATCGACTGGAACTACGCGCTGGCCGAACTGCTCGGTTGGTCCATGCAGGATGCAGGTCGGCTCGTAGGTGTACCGGCGTTCCCCCGCGGGACCGCGCACCGCCGCGGGCGCACCAGCAGAGCTTCAGCTGAATCGGATGATCGAAAGTGTCCCGACGACAACGCAGTACAACGCGAACGGCAGCAGTTTGTGCGTTCGGAAGTACCGCTCCAGGAACCGCACCGCCAGCCACGACGACACTCCGGACGCAATGGCACCGACGAGCACCGGTCCCCGGATGCCAATGGTCTGCGGCCCGAACAGTTCCGGCATTTCCAGCAGCCCCGCGCCCAGGATCGCCGGAGTGGCCAGCAAGAAGGCGAATTTCGCCGCGTGCTCATGTTCGAGACCACGCCACAAACCGCCGACCATCGTCAGACCCGCTCGGCTGAATCCGGTCAGTAGCGCGCCGACCTGGGCGAAGCCGATACCGACGGCATCACCGAAACCGAGTGCGGCCAGTGGTCGATCGGATTGGCGGCGCGTTTCCACTTCGGCGGTGAGCACGCCGCCGTGCTGGCTCCGTAGGGCGAAGCGACGCCCGTATTCCGCGAGTGTCGGTTCGTTGCGGCGGCGCAACCCCTCGCCGACGAACAGCACGACGCCGTTCAGCGTCAGAAAGATGCTCGCGTAGATCGGCGCAGCGAACAGCGCGTGCAGCGGATGGTCCAGCAACGGCCCGAGCACACCGACCGGGACGGTGGCGATCACGATCAGCCACGCCAGCCGCTGCGGAATGGTGTCGAGCCGCCTGGTCCGCAAAGTCGTGATAAAACCCGCGACAATGGCACACCAATCACGCCAGTAATAGCCGAGCAGCGCCACCGCCGTCGCCACATGCAATGCGACGACGAATGCCAGATACGGTGTGTGCGTGGCGGACTCGCCGCCCTGGCTGGCCAACTTCATCCAATCACCGTCGAGCCACGCGACGAGCAGCACCGTGTGCCCGAGGCTCGAGATGGGAAACAGTTCGGTGATCCCCTGCACCGCACCGATAACCGTCGCTTGAAAGTAGGTGAGCATCGTCACGAGTGTCGCACGTCAGACATCAGCAACCCCGCAGCGGCCCTGCCCGAACTCCCTCTGCCCGAGCACCTTTCGTCTCCTGCGGATAAGTCCGCCGCCGAGCGCAGCGGGTACCGCGGCACCGTTGATACCGCTTCGCGCAGAGCAAAAACTCCCCGCCCGCAACTATGCTTCCATCCGGAATTGCATTGCGATCCGCGGACGTGTACCGCTCTGACGATCGATAGCGTGCGCGGCTCGTCGACTACCGCCCCGTCCAGACAGATTGCTGCCCACCCACTTCGACTGCTCGCCGAGCGCAGTCATGCCGTGTCAAATACGGCCTGGGCGACCACCATTCGACTACCTTCGACCGCCCACTGGACCCAGGGGGCGCTACGGCGGGAGCTAGCTGGACGTGGCACTGGTTGCGGGCGCCGATCCGGCCATGGCGGCCACGAGTGACCCTGCCCGAGCGACTGTCAGCCAAGCCCGGATAGCAACAATGGCCTAGTAGGGGCGGCATCGGCGACGTCTCAGCCCGGCACGTCCCGGGATCTATTGCGTTGCGGCAGTAATGGTTCCGCCTTGCGATGCCGGAAGCAACCCGCCCATACGCCGAGGCCGTAGGCGAGATCCGCGGCAATGCGCGGACACGGGTTCCGGCCGCGGGTGAGGTCCACGACCGCCGCCGAGAGCACGGCCCCCGCCAGCACCACGCGGCCACGACGGCTCAGCAATGCCAACGGCCACCACACCCGACGCAACGCATCGGCGGCCTGACGGATAAGCGCGAATTGTCCGGCAGCCGCGACAGTTGATGCCGCCCGCACTGGTATGCCGTGCCCGTGCAGGCGGCGCGCCGACCGTCCGGCGTCCAGGATGCCAGAGGCCACGGCCACCGCGGGATGGCCGGTGAGCACCAACGCGCATTGTGCGGCAAACACTTTCGGCAGGTGGGCGCAACCCAGCCGCCCCGGATGCCGGGTCGCGAGCGGCGCCGCCGAGGTGCCGTAGTCGTATTGCTGGCGCAGCCATGCGCGCACGGTGGCGCGCGGTGCGTGGCGGACAATCGAAAAGGGCTGATAGCGCACGGTTTTTCCGGTGGCAAGCAGTCGCCACACCAGGTCGACGTCCTCGCCGAAGCGCAAGTCTTCGTCGAATCCGCCGATGGCTTCCAGATCCGAGCGGCGAACCACCAGGGCGGCGGTGGGCACATAGCGGACCCGGCCGTCGTGGCGCACCGTAGCCGGATCCGGTCCCATATCCAGGCTCGAACGGTCCATCTCGTATCGCCCGAGCGGTCCATCGGGCAATGATCGGATCCGGGGCGCGACGGCGGCCACCGACGGGTCGTCGAAGAGCGGGAGCACTTTGTCCAACCACCCTCGATCAGGGATGGTGTCCGAGTCGAGAAAGGCGATCAACGGGGTACGGGCAAGTCGCCGACCCGCATTCCGCGCTGCCGCAGGTCCACGCGAATCACGGTGGCGAACAGCCGCTTCCGGCAGTGGTACCGACGATCCGTCATCGACGACGACGCGATGCGGCAGATCCGCGGTCGCGGCGAACAACCGCGCGAGGCCGACCGGATTGTTCTTCACCGGCACGACCAGGGTCACATCATCGTGGGTAAGCGCTCCCCCATCCGGTACCGGGTGCATGATTCCGGCGTCCAGCATCCGGCGGGCCAGCGCCTGCTCGTGCGGCCGTGCACCGACCGGCTCGCCTGCCGACCACGCATCGACACACTCGACCCCCGCCGGACCGAGGCGAAGCAGCCGCAGCGGTGCACCGCCCACAAGGATCCGCCCGCCTTGAAACCGGCGCACCCGCGTATCCAAGCGCAGCCGGATCGTCACGACATCGAACTCGATCAGTGCAGGCCCGCCACGGGACTGGTATCGCAGGCACGGTCCGGGATGCGGCCGACGGACGGCAGCCCGAGTGTCACCGACCGCCTGCCGGTGCGGGAATGATCCTTATCCGGGTGCGGCGGTGCGCCCGCCGCGGCGAGCGCCAATTCGGCATTGCCGCGCACACATTCGGGGTCCGGGCCGTCCAGCGGCAGTCCGGTGAAGAACTTCGCGGCCATGCAGCCGCCCTTGCATGCGTCGTACGCCGAGCACGATACGCACGCGCCGCCCGTCTGTGGCTTGCGCAGCTCGGCGAACAGTTCCGAAGTGCGCCACACGGTTTCGAAGCCACCCGGCTCGCGGACATTGCCCGCGAGGAATTCGTCGTGGATGGCGAACGGACAGGCGTAGACATCACCGACGGGATCGATCAGGCAGACCACCCGTCCCGCACCGCACAGATTCAAACCGGGCAGCGGTGTCGAGCCGAGGGCGTTGAGATGGAAGAACGAGTCGCCGGTCAGCACCTTTTCACCATTGGCGACCAGCCAGTTGTAGATCCGCACTTGCTGGTCCGTGGTGGGGTGCAGGTCGTTCCAAACATCAGCGCCCCGACCGGACGGTCGCAACCGGGTAATGCGCAGCTGGGCGCCGAATTCATCTGCGATGGCCTTGAATTCGTCGAGTTGGGCCACGTTGTGGCGGGTCATGACCACCGAGATCTTGAAGTTCTCGAAGCCCGCGTCGGCGAGATTTCGCATGGCACGGTGGGCCATGGCGAATGAGCCGGGACCCCGGACCGCGTCATTGACCTCGGCGGTGGCGCCGTCGATGGAGATCTGGACGTCCACGTAATCGGTGGCCGCGAGCCGTCGCGCACGCTCGGGGGTGATCCGAACTCCATTGGTGGAGAATTTGACTCCGACCTGGTGGTCGATCGCGTAGTCGAGCAGTTCCCAGAAGTCGGGCCGGATGGTCGGCTCACCGCCGCCGATATTGACATAGAACACCTGCATACGCTGCAGTTCATCGATTACCGACCGGCATTCGGCGGTGCTGAGCTCGCGTGGATCACGTCGCCCCGACGAGGACAGGCAGTGCTCACACGCCAGATTGCAGGCGTAGGTCAGCTCCCAGGTCAGACAGATCGGCGCGTCCAGGCCGTGTTCGAAATGCTCTACCAGTTTCATGATCGTTCCTGTCCGCATTCGTCCGTCCGGGGCCGGATGGTGCCCGCCTCGGACAATCCGGCAAGCGCACGCAGATAGCGGTCGTGTTCCGCCGCCGGGACCCCGGCCGTCGCGAGCGCGGCGGTCACGTCGGGCTGATGTGCCAGCTCCCGCACGACCGATACCAGCAAGGGGGACTTCAGAAAGGAGAGTCGGCGCGTCCCGAAGTCGTACAGCAGGGCACCGAACCGTTCGGGCCGCAACGACACCGACGCCGCCAGTGCGTACGGGCGGGCCGGATCGAAGGGCCTGGTCTCAGTAGACACCGCACATGCCGTCGATCGAGACATCCTCCACCAGCAGGTCCGCTTCGACGGCGGTGTCGTCGTCGGTGCGGGTAGTGGTCGGCTCGGTCTCCACTCGGCGCATGACATGCTCCTCGATATCGAAGGTCGGATCTGTGATCAGGAGCATAATGTCACCGAGTGTCGAAATGGAAGGGCAATGACCGTTCAGCGGGCGGCCGCGCAGCGCAACCGGCGCGGAAGACGCCCCTCGACCAGTGCGATCGAACTGGAACATGCCGCATTCGAACTCTTCGAACGCAATGGATTCGACGCGACCACGGTCGAGGACATCGCCGCCGCGGTCGGCATCACCAAACGCACGTTCTTCCGCTACTTCGATTCCAAGAACGATGTCGTCTGGGGTGACTTCAGCGAACAGTTGCGGGTGATGCGCGAGCGGTTCGCCCGCTGTCCCGCCGACCAGCCGATCATGGATGCGGTTCGCACCGTGGTAGTGGATTTCAACCGCTTCGACGCCGCGGCACTGCCCCGGCACCGCCAGCGCATGCGCCTGATCCTCACGGTTCCGGCGCTGCAGGCACATTCGACACTGCGGTACCGCGAATGGCGCGACGTCGTCGCCGAATTCGCCGCCACCCGGCTCGGGGTATCGCCTCGGGACCTCATTCCGCAGGCCCTCGGCTATTCGGCACTCGGCGTCGCCATCGCCGCCTACGACACTTGGCTCGCCATCCCCGGCACCGATCTCCCCGCCACGCTCGATCGCGCATTGCGCGGCCTCGCCAGCGGATTTGCGCACGCCGAATAAGATTCGACGACATGCCCAGCCCGCGCACAGAGCTGATCCACGGATCGACCTAATCCGCATTTTTGGCGAAAGCGCGCTGCCAGATCGCATGGTCGGTCCGCGGCCCGCCCGGGGTGTCCGCGCCGTACCGGGCGATCTCGGCCGGGAGATCGAGTGGCCGAGTCGGCGCGGTCATCTCCGCCAGCGCCGGCCCGACCGCCGCATCTGGCACCAGCCAGCACACCTCGAATTCGATGCCGTCGGGATCCGACCCGTACACCGCCTTCGTGCACCCGTGATCGGAGGCTCCGGTCAGCGCCGCGACGTCGCGCAGCACATCCCTGACTCGCCCCAGTTCGCGCAGCGTATCCACCTCCCAGGCCAGGTGGTAGAGCCCGACCCGGCCGGTGCGGTGCGCGCCGGCCGGATCCGACGACTGGAACAGCCCCAGGTCATGGTCATTGGCCGAACCCGCGGCCCGGAGGAACACACCGCCGGGAAATCCGCCGATCCGCCGGAACCCGAGCACCGCACCGTAGAAGGCGGCCGAGCGCTCCACCTCGGAGACGTACAGGACGGCATGGTTCAGTCGCTGAATAGGCATGGGGGCGGCTCCTTTTCGACATGGTCGTTGCTATGAGCCGACCATGAACGCGCACCCACCACAAGAGACCCGCCCACTGGGCGGTCGATATCCCGATTCCGGAGTTCGCCGGGCATAAACTGGGAAGCCAGCGCGGTAGCACCGCGGACCAACGACACCGAGCAGCACATGGCCGACCGCGATCCCATGGCAACACAGACCAACCGGCCGCCGGATATCGGCAAGGAACTGGCAGGCACGGGTCTCGACGATCCGCAGCTGGTCGGCCGTGGCGGATTCGGTGTGGTCTATCGCTGTCGGCAACAGGCATTACACCGCGACGTCGCGGTCAAAATCCTCACCTCCGGTGAGTTCGAGTCGGAGAGTTCCGAACGATTCTTGCGCGAGCAGCAGGCGATGGGCGCGCTGTCCGGGCATCCCAATATCGTGCACATCCTCGAGGTCGGCACCACCCGCAGCGGACGTCCCTATCTGGTAATGCCGTATCACGCCCGTGGTTCGCTGGAGGACCGTATCCGGACTGCGGGGCCCTTACCGCTGGCGGAGGCATTGCGAATCGCGATCAAACTGGCGGGCGCCCTCGAGACGGCACATCGGGCCGGGATCCTGCATCGCGATATCAAGCCGGGCAATGTCCTGCTGACCGACTACGACGAACCCCAGCTCACCGATTTCGGCATTGCCCGCGTCACGGGCGGCTTCGAAACCACGACCGGCGTGGTCACCGGCTCCCCCGCATTCACCGCGCCGGAGGTCCTGCAATCGGGCGACTCGTCGGTGGCTTCGGACGTCTACGGACTCGGCGCGACCCTGTTCTGCATGATCACCGGCCACGCCGCCTACGAACGCCGCGCGGGCGAGCAGGTGGTCGCGCAATTTCTGCGCATCGCCGCCGAACCGCTGCCGAATCTGCGTCCGGAGGGCATCCCCGACGACGTCTGCGTCGCCATCGAGGCCAGCATGTCGCACAACCCGGCGGACCGCCCGCAGTCCGCTGCGGAATTCGGTGAGTCACTGCGCGCGATCCAGCGCGCCAATAGCGTGCCCGTTCAGGACATGACGCTGCCGAGTGTCAGCCCCATCGACACCGTGGCCCCCGGCATCCCGTCGGATGCCACCGCCGCGGCGTCGATCGCACCCGGCCGGACATCGTCCGCGCGGCCGACACCGGCCACTCCGGAAACCAAATTCCGCCCGACCATGTCCGGGCGCCGAATGGTCCAGCGAGACAGGCTGATCGACGCGATGCGAGCCGACCATCGGCGGCGTCTGATCGTTATCCACGCGCCCGCGGGATTCGGCAAGAGCACCTTGGCCGCACAGTGGGCCAAATACCTCCACGAGGAACAGCAGGTGGCGGTCGCCTGGTTGAACGCCGCCGACGACGACAACAATGTCGTATGGTTCCTCGCCCACCTGATCGAGGCGATCCACCGGGTGCGGCCGGAACTGGCACCCACACTGGGCCGAGTACTCGAGGAGGAGGGCGAGCAGTCCACCCGCTATGTGCTCACCACACTGATCAACGACATCCACGAACAGCGCAAACGAGTGGCCGTGGTGATCGACGACTGGGATCGGGTCACCGATCCCGACGCCGTGGCGGCCCTGCGGTTCCTGCTGGAGAACGGCTGCCATCACCTGCAGATCATCATCACCAGCAGGTCATTGGCGGGAATACCGGTCGCCACCATGCGAGTTCGCCATGAACTCATCGAAATAGATTCCACCGCAATGCGTTTCGACGAGTCTGAGGTGAGCTCACTACTGGTCGGGCTCGGCGGCTTCGCCCTGGACGACGACGAGGTCGCCGCGCTGCGCACCGGCACCGAAGGCTGGATCGCGGCACTGCAACTCGCATCACTGTCGCTGCGCGAACACCATGATCCGACCACGCTCATCGACCACCTATCGGGGCGACACCAAGCCATCGCCGAATATCTGGCGGAGAACGTACTCGACACCCTGGATCCCGAATTGTTCGATGCCCTGCTGGCAACCGCACTGCCCGAACGGATTTCCGGTGGCCTCGCCGCGGCGCTGACCGGACAGCAGCACGGGCAGGCACTGCTGGAAGATATCGAACGGCGAAATCTGTTCCTGCACCGTATCGACGAGGGCGGCGAATGGTTCCACTACGACCAACTGTTCGTCGAATTCCTGCGCCAACGACTCGCACGTGACCGCCCCCAACGGATAGCCGGTCTGCACCGCACCGCTGCCGCCTGGTTCGCCGAGCACGGCATGCTCAGTGAGGCAGTCGATCACGCGCTGGCTTGCGGCGACGACGATTACGCGGTGGACCTGCTCGAAACTCGAGCCATGGACCTCGTCGAACATGCCCAGCTGGCGACATTGCAAGGGCTGGTCGCCAAACTTCCGCCGCGGCTCACTGCGACCCGGGCTCGACTTCAGGTCGCCCTCGCCTGGACCTACGCGATATTGCGCCGTCCCACCGAACTGCATACCGCGCTGCGCCTGGCCCAGACGGCACTGGACGCAGCACCCGATCCGACGCTCACCGCCGAAGCGGCCCTGATCGGCTGTTCCGAACGCGCACTGGCCGATCAGGTCGAGGGTATCGAGGCCGTGGTGACCGACTGTCTGAAACGTACCGACACACTGTCACCGTGGACGCTGTGCGCGGCGGCGGCTTTCGCGGCGTTTCTGGCGACCGATCGCTTCGATTTCGACGGAGCGCGGGCGTGGCACCACTGGGCCGCGCCCTACCACCAGCAGGCCGGCGGGACATTCAGCCTGGTCTACAGCCACTGCCTGATCGGCCTTGCCGAGCGCGAACTACTCGATATCGCCGCGGCGGAGCACAGCTTCCGCACCGCCCTCCAAATTGCCGTCGACGCCTCCGGCACCCGGTCCTACGCGGCGCGACTGGCGAGTTCGCTGCTCGGTGAGCTGCTCTACGAACGCGATGAGCTCGACGCCGCCGAGCAGTTGCTCGATCAGGCCGTCGAACTCGGAATCGGGGGCGGCCCAGTGGACTTCATGGTGGCGAGCTACGCGACCGGCGCCCGCATCAAGGCGGTGCGCGGCGATCTAGAAGGCGCGGCGCAGCGGCTGACGGACGGCGCGAGAACCGCGAAGGCGTTATCCCTGCCGCGACTGGCCGCGCGCATCACCAATGAACAGGTCCGACTCGGCCTGACGACCGCGTCGACGGCCGCCATGGTTCAGCCGACCAGCGATAGTGCCATCGCGATCATCACCGCCGAACTGGGCGAGAACTCCGCGATCCGGACACTGCTGCGGACCGCAGACCCCGCACTGATCGCCACCGCCTGCGTTCGTGCTCGCGCGCTGCGCGATTCGATCGACTCCACCCGCCGACCGCGTGCCGCTCTGGACGCCGAACTCCTGCTCGCGTCCTGCCTCGCGGCAGCCGAACAGACCGACCAAGCGCGAGATACCCTCGTGCCGATACTGGCCACCTGCGCCGACACCGTCCTGATCCGGCCACTGCGCGACGAAGGCCCCTGGCTGCGATCCCTGCTCCGCGGACTCGAACATGATCTGCGCGAAGGCAATTGGCGCGACGAATGGCCGCAGGTCCCGCAAGCCTTCTTGGCCATGGTTCTCGACGACTCAAAGCCACACCCGACACCCTCGGGAACCCAGAACCCTACGACCGGCCCTGGCACTCCCGAGGGAAAACGGTAGGGACGACTGAGGCTCGCGCTGAAGAGCGGCGGAAACCGGCGAGTTCGAGCCAGCCCCGTATTCCGTCAGGGTATCCATCAAAGCGCAACGGCGGATACAGAGTGCTGGCCGCGCCCCTCTCGCCCGGCTCCAACGCCTCCAGCGAGCCGTAGCCGGGCATCTCCGGTCGAACCAGGTGAACTTGCGGCGTAGTGCATTGCCGACCGGCGTTGGAGTTGGGTCGGATCGACTCATAGAAGCCGATAATGGCCGGGTCGCAACGGTAGTGCTCCTGCAGCATGACGCGCGGCAAACTCAGCACCGTACAGTTCGACCAGCGACGACCACTGTGCTGCTGACAGTCGCCGAAATTCCAACGACCAGAGGGACTTCCACACGTGCGGACAGTACGTGCAGTTAGCCGCAGCACCGCGAACACCTCCACGCACAACGCCTGTGGCACGAGCGTCGTCCGCACCGACGGCTCGGGCGATCGAGGAATCCGACCTCAGTGCGGACGCCGACGTTGTCAGTGCGCACGAAGACAACGGCCCAGTACACACGATCACCACCTCCGAAGCTCCGCACTCACCCCTTGGCAGCTCCGCTTTCACCTGACAGCATGCCATGCACCGCGTGCTCAGCGATGCCACGGCACCAACCCATGCACAAGCTCTTGCCCGGGAGTCCTGGTGCTGCTTCGACGCGGCCGTCGGCTCGATTGCGTACGAGCAGTTGCGATTCTCGCCGGAAGGGGGCGGCGCTACCCGTCCTCATCGAACCTCGCGAATCCAGTCTGGTCAGTTGCGATTCTCGTCGGGCTCGGCGGAGAGCAGGTGCCATCCGATCGCCTCCCTTCCTTCGGCTCGTCGAGCTCGTTGCGACTATCGCCGAGCCCGCAGGCCAGCGCTGGGCTACCGCCTGGCCGTGGATGAAATGAGATGACAAAATCCCTGATGGCGCATCATTTGTCTGTCTACACGCCGAACAACCGTGTTACGTGCTCCAGTGCACTGGAACACGGTTCGGGTAGTCCTTCTGCCAGCGGTTTTCATTCATCGGACCAGATCGGCAATGTGCCGCCGGTCGTCCCTTCGCCCTCCTCCGATTCGGTCGTTGTTCCGCGTGCGCGCGGGCGGCACGAGACGACGACGCCTACCTCCTACAGTGTGGTCAAGGCGGTCTACGGGTCGGTGTTGGTCAACTATGCCGGTCGGATCGCGGAACGATCGGTGCTGTCGTGCTCGAGATGGGAGGCGGAAACGCCGATCCATCTCGAGCCCACGCTGCCTGATGTAGTCCTCGTCACCGCGCCATCGGATGGCGGATACTCCATCGCTCGCAACGGCCAGTTGCCAATTCCCGCTCCGATCCGGCGCACGATGCGGCTGCGTATCGGCCATCGGGTGCTACCGGCCGCACATCCGGATCAGAATCGGCTGATCATCGTCTGCCAGAACGCATTCGCCACCCTCCTCGAAGGCATCCGCGATCAGATCGACGGGGGTGAACAGCGGTGACGAGTTCTACGAGGGCTCGGTGGCGCAGGCAACTCTCGCGCTGCTCGCCACGCGCGCACTCCTACCGGCACCCGTGCGCACGCCACAACCCCGATCCAGGCGGCAGCGACGTCTGCTGGCCGCAGGAGAACTCGTCCGATCGTGCAAGCCTCGCCCCTGCGACCGATCGTCACCATCACAAGGCATTCAGTGGACGAGATCGCCGCAGTTGTCGAGAAAGCCGCCCGGTCGAGGCATCTCGGTAGTCGCCCAGTCGAACGGGGCCACGCAGGACGCATTGCGCAGGTGCGGTGCTCGAAGGCATTGACCTGCAGGCGATTCGTCTCTCGGACACGACCGACAATAGTTAGTCTGTTCCACTGGTTCACCCCTCCGTAGAGGGGCCGTGGGAGGTGTTGCGTGGTTGTGGTGTTGGATACCGGTCTGCTTCCGGTGGGTGAGCGCATCGACGCAGCGCAGGATCTGCTGGCCGACAAAGAGATTCCGGCGATCAACCAGCTCGGGACGGTCGCCGGTCAACTGTGGCACCGCTTCACCGTATGGGACCTGGGCGTTGGTGTACACGTGACGCAGTTCGTCGGCACCGGCCTGAGTGTGCTGCGCGGTGACAAGCAGTTGCGCATCGCCGCACCCGAACGGGTCGGCCTCGGTGTTCAGCTGACCGGATCCGGCACCTTCTCACACTGCGGTGCGGACCAGGTCCTCAGTGTCGGGGAGCTGTCGCTCACCGACGGCACCAGCACCTCGGACTACTCATCAACCGGTATCGGCGGCTCCAAGGTGGTGATCTTCGACTACGACCAACTCGCGTTGCCCGTCGAAACCGTACGCAGTGCAGCCACCCGGCTCCAATCGAGTCCGCTGTACGGACTGGTCACCGCCCATATCGCCGCACTCGGCGCGGAGGGCGATATCGAACCGGGACCCGCACGAATCATGCTCAAATCGGCTACCACCCAACTGGTTCGCGCCCTGATCACCACCGCCGCAGCCGACCCTCGTCAGCATGGAGACCTCCACGACACGCTGTATCTGCGGATAGCCGCCTATGTCGAAGAGCATCTCGGGGACCCGGGTCTCAGCCCCGATCAAATCGCGCGGGCACATAACATTTCGGTCCGGCACTTGTACAACATCTGGTCCGCGCGTGGAATCTCCCTGAGTCAGTGGATCATCGGCACCCGTCTCGAGGGCGCGTACGCCGATCTGGCTCGTCAGGGTCGAGCCGTGCCGATCGCTGTGGTCGCGCACCGATGGGGCTTCACCAGCCCCGCCCACTTCACGCGCCGCTTCCGTGCCGCCTACGGCATGTCGCCCCGGGAATGGCAGCAAACCAACGACCGCCAGGCCCCTTGACACAGTTGACTGATTCGGCACGGCGATTATCTGTGCCTGCACAATTCGCGGTCCGGTAGTTCACGCCGGTCCGCCCTCGCCCTAGCGTCGAACGCAGACGACTCGAGGCGAAGGAGACACGATGATCGAGGTCATCGCGGTTCTCGTCATGAAGTCGAGATCGCCCGGCATCTCGGCCGACGTCTCGATGTCGGCGTCCTTCCCAGCCCCGCTGTCCGGGCACACAACGAAACCACCGCTGAACCGGACTCGGATAGATCGAATGTCGAGCTGAGGCAGCACTCATGACCGAAATCGCGGACCACGCGCCCACACCGACGCGAGCATCGGGGGTGACGCTCGTCGGAAGGGCAGCGGAATGCCTTGTACTGGAGGCTTTTGCCAACAAGGTCCGGGTAGGTCTGAGCGAAGGACTTGTACTGGCCGGCACGCCGGGGATAGGCAAGACCCGGTTACTCGACCATATGGCCGATACCGCGAAGGATCTGCTGGTGTTGCGGACTTCGGGTCTCGAGTCGGAGTTGCCCTTGGGATTCGCCGCGCTGCATCGTCTCCTTCGCCCCTTCCTCGATCGTCGCGAGCGCCTTCCAGAGCCGCAAAAGACAGCTATGGGAGCAGCTTTCGGACTGATCACGGGTCCCGCGCCCGATCGCTTCCTGGTGGGCCTTGCGACACTCAGCCTCTTCACGGACCTGGCGGCCGAAGGTCCGCTGATGTGTCTGGTCGATGATGCGCAATGGTTAGATCGCGAGTCCCGTGAGGCGTTGACGTTCGTCGCGCGTCGCCTGCATGCCGAAGGTGTCGGGATGCTGTTCGCGGTACGCGAATTGGCTGCCGGCAACGAGGTTTTCGAAGGCCTGCCGGTATATCCGGTAACCGGACTGCCAGGGTCGGCCGCCAGGGAGCTCTTGGCCCGCACCGCCCGCAGCTCTCTCAACGAGGGAGTCGCTCGAAGACTTACCGAGCAGACCGACGGCAACCCTCTCGCGTTGATGACCCTGATGTCCGCGCTGACGACCGAGCAGCTGAGCGGCCAAGCGGCGCTGCCCGAACCGCTACCGATCGGCTCGCGACTCGCGACTTGCTTTCTCGCGCAAATCCGGGCACTGCCCAAGCCGACCCAGGATCTGCTCCTGCTCGCTTCGATCAGTCCGATCCGGGACGAAGCGCTGCTGTGGCGGGCGGCGGCGCTGCTCGGATTGTCAGGGGACGACGCCGATCCCGCGATCGAGGCCGGAGTCCTCGTACTCGGGGACGGTTTCGCCTTCTCCCATCCGCTGATCCGGTCCGCCGTCCACGCGGCAGCCCATCCGGGCGCCTTACGGCGAGCGCATCAGGCGATCTCCGCGGCCTGCGATCCCGACCATGACCCAGACCTCCGAGCCTGGCATCTGGCCGCCGCCACGGCGGGAGCCGACGAGGCCGTCGCACGTGATCTGGAGAACTCCGCGGAACGCGCCCGAGCACGCGGCGGTTATGCGGCCGAGGCGCTGTTGCTGGCCCGAGCGGCCGAGTTGACTCCCTCGGTCCCGCGACGCGACGAGAGACGGCTGGCCGCGGCCCAGGTCTATCTGATGTGCGGTGACCCCCAGTCCGCACAGCGCCTGCTTCTCGAGTCGAAATCGGTGAGAGGGGTGCCTGCGATGCGAGGTCGGGCTCGCTGGCTGAAAGCGGCGATCGAGACCTACTTCTGCCGATTCGAAGATCAGCCCGCTCTGCTGCTGGCCGCCGTGGCGGATTTGGACCCGGCCGACGGCGACCTGGCTTGGCTCATGCTGTCCCAGGCGCTGAGTTCGGCGATGCTGTCCAGAGGGGACACCGTGGGCACCACCTTGGCGGAGGTCGCCCACGCCGCGCTGCGTGCGCTCGAGCGACGGTCGTCGGCGCTGTCGGTGCACGACCTTTTCATCGTCGCCTTCGCGACCCGGATCAGCGAGGGCCATTCGGCAGCGATCCCCCTCTGGCGCACCGCGCTACGGGCCGTGCGCGATGCCGAACTCGCGGAAGACGGAGTACCACTGGCCGTATTCGCCCATTTCGCGAGCGACGAACTGTGGGACGACAGCTCCCGGCGGGTCGTGTTCGCACGGCTGCATACCTTCGACAGGGAAAACGGCGCACTGGTCGGACTGCGAGTGGTGCTGGAATGTCAGGCGACCGACGCACTGCGGGCGGGTCGACCCGACGAGTGCGCCGGCTGTCTGACGGAGTCTCAGGAGCTGCTCACGGTGATCGGTCTGCCTGAGGAGCAGTACATGCAGAGGCTCGAATTGCTGGTCTGGAGTGGTGCGGAGGCCGAGGCTCGCGCGCTGGCGTCGAGTGTCGACGGAGCGGACTTCCCGTCTCGGGCCATGCTGGCGGCACAGGCGGCACGCCACCTGATCGTCCTCGAGCTGAGTCTGGGCAACTATCGCGCCGCCCTGGACCGGGCGCGATCCCTCTACGACGAAGACGTGCCCGGTCACAGCAACCTGATGCTCGCCGACATGGTCGAGGCGGGAGTCCGCGCACAGGAGATCGAGCCGGCGTTGCTCGCCTTCGCCAGGCTGGATACGCAGGCGCGGGCCAGCGGAACGCACTGGGCGCTGGGGTCTTTGGCGCGAGCGCGGGCATTGCTGTCGGACGACGACGTCGCCGCGGCTTCGTATGAGGAAGCGATCAACCAGCTCGGGCAGACCACGATCACCGTTGACCTCGCCAGGACGCACCTGCTGTACGGCGAGTGGCTGCGCCGACGAAAACAGCGACTGGAGGCCCGGATCCAGCTGCGGATCGCCTACGAAATGTTCTGCTCGGCCCGAGCCCCGCTCTTCGCCGAGCGGGCTCGCGCCGAACTGGCCGCCACGGGTGAACGAGTACTCCGCAGAAATCCGACGCCCGACTCCCAGCTGACACCCCAGGAATCCCAGATCGCCACGCTCGCAGCAGACGGGGCGACCAATACCGAGATCGCGGCTCGGCTCTATATCAGCACTTCCACCGTCGAGTACCACCTCACGAAGGTCTTCCGGAAGCTCACGGTGACCTCCCGCAGACAGCTTCGTGCGACGCTGGGGCCCGGAGCGACGCTGGGGCCCGGAGACTAGGGAACCGCTGGGGGGTTTCTCCGATTCGCCGGGTGGCTCGCGCACGGTCTCATGAACGAGTCAACCCCACCGAAATCGAAGGGCGACATAGTGACTGACACCCCGGTCATCTTCATCCACGGACTCTGGCTGCACTCGGCATCCTGGCAACCCTGGCTCGACCTGTTCCACGAACACGGCTACCCGGTTTCCGCGCCCGGCTGGCCCGGGGAACTCGACACCGTCCAGGCGGCGCGGACCACCCCGGACGGTGTGGCCGGTCACGGCATCGACGACGTGGTCGAACACTATGCCGCGATCATCGCCGACCTGCCGAAGCCGCCGATCCTCATCGGGCACTCCTTCGGCGGCATGATCGCCCAGAAACTTCTCGGGCAGGATCGCGCCGCCGCCGCGATCGCCATCGACGCCGCCCAGATCAAAGGCGTACTGCCGCTACCGCTTTCGGCGCTGCGCTCGACCACGCCCGTATTCAAGAACCCCGCCAACCGGAACAGGGCGGTGTCGCTCACGGCCGCGGAATTCCGGTACGCCTTCGGAAATACGCTTCCCCCCGAGGAATCCGACGAACTGTACGAACGGTGGGCGGTACCCGCCCCCGGCAAACCACTGTTCGAAGCGGCGGCGGCCAACTTCAACCCGCACTCCGCTGCCAAGGTGGACACCGCCAACGCGGGCCGCGGCCCGCTCCTGCTGATCACCGGGGGCAAAGACCATACGGTTCCCGAGGCCGTCACAAGGGCGACACTGAAGCAGTATCGCCACTCCGACGCGGTCACCGATCTCCTGGAGTTCCCGGACCGGGGCCATTCGCTGGTCGTCGATCACGGTTGGCGTGAGGTCGCCGATGCCTGCCTGTCGTGGTTGAAGAGCCAGGCGCTCTGAGGGCCGCGATGTTCGACCTCAACCTCGCGGGCAAAGTGGCCGTGGTGACCGGCGCCAGCCGAGGCATCGGCCTGTCCGTGGTGAAAGCGCTTGCCGCTGAGGGAGTCTCGGTGGTCGCCGGATCGCGAACCGGGAGCCAGGGCCTGACGGAACTGGCCGCCCACGACGGAGTGCGGGCGCCGTTGATCGATCTCACCACCCCCGAGGGACCCCAGCAGCTGATCGACGACGCCGTGACCGCGTTCGGCGGAATCGACATCGTGGTAAACAACGTCGGCGCCGTCATCCCCCGCGTGCAGGGGTTCCTCGCCGTGACCGACGAGGACTGGCAGTGGTCGCTGACGACGAACCTGCTCGTCGCGGTCCGCACGGCGCGCGCCGCGCTGCCGTACCTGATCCAGCGCGACACCACCGCCATCGTGACGGTCAGCTCGGTCAACGCCTCTCTCGCCGATCCCGGCGTCATCGACTACTCCGCGGCCAAAGCCGCCCTCTCCAACTTCAGCAAATCGCTGTCGAAAGAGTTCGGCCCGCAGGGCGTCCGGGCGAACACCATCTCGCCGGGACCGGTCACCACCGCGTTGTGGCTGGGTGATCAGGGCGTCGCCGCCGTCGTCAGCGCCGCCGCGGCCGCCGATCCCGACGAGGTGGTCCGCAAGGCCGCGGCCGAGAGCGTCACCGGACGGTTCACCCACCCGCAGGAGGTCGCCGACCTGGTGCTGCTGCTGGCGAGCGAACGGACCGCCAATGTCACCGGCGCCGACTTCAGGATCGACGGCGGACTCATCCAAACGCTCTGACCCTGTTCCTTACCCGATTCATCCCAAAGGCAAGACATGACAATCGAACCCGCAGTGGTGCACGCCAAAGAAGGCGAACCGTTCACCATGACCGAGACCGAACACCTGCTGTGGAAGGTGACCGCCAAGGACACCGGTGGACATTTCGACGCCGCCGAGGTGACCGCGTTGCCGTTCGTCTCGGGTCCGCCGCAGCACATCCACGATCGCAGCGACGAGATCTTCTTCGTCCTGGAGGGAACTCTTCGCGTCCTGCTCGGCGATGTACTCCAGGATGCCGAGGAGGGAGCATTGGTCTTCATTCCCCGAGGCACCAGCCACACCTGGATCAACGGCGGAACGATTCCGGTGCGATTCCTGACCATGTACATCCCCGGCGGCATGCAGGGCTTCTTCGAGGCCACCGCGCCTCTGGTGCAACAGATCCCACCGGACCTGGGTGCTCTGGCCGCTGCCGCGGGGCAGTTCGGCACCCGCCTCAGCGGCCCGCCGCTCCCCCCTTTCGCACCCTCGTGAAATCGACACGACGAGTAGCGATCACATCATTCGAATCAGAGGAACACCCATGAGTACACCTACAGTTCTGTTGGTACACGGAGCATTCGCCGATGGTTCCAGCTGGGCGCACGTCATCGAGCGCCTGCACGCCGCGGGGATCAGCGCGCAGGCACTCGTCAATCCGCTTCGTGGTCTCACCCACGACGGCGAATACGTCGCCAGCGTCGCCACCCAGACCGCGGGCCCGGTCCTGCTGGTCGGCCACTCCTACGGCGGACCCGTGATCACCTACGCCGCAAGCAAGTCCGCCAACGCTGTCGGTCTGGTATTCGTCGCTGCCTTCGGCATCGATACGGGCGAGAGCGCCCTGGGAGCGGTGTCGAACTATCCCGATCCGGGCCTCGGCGTCTCGCTCGAGCCGAAAACCTATCCGGGAGGCGAAGAACCGGAGTTCTACATCAAGCAGGACCTGTTTCACTCGGCGTTCGCCGCAGACCTTCCGGAAAGCGTCACCACCATCGGCGCGGTCAGTCAGCGCCCGGTAGCCGCTCTCGCCCTCGGCGAACCGCTCACCGTGACACCGGCCTGGAAGACACTGCCGAACTGGTTCGCCGTCGCCACCGAAGATCACGCGATCCATCCCGACGCTCAGCGCATGTTCGCCGAACGCATGGGCGCGAAGACGATCGAAGTACCCGGCTCGCATTCCATCGCTGTCAGCCGACCAGACGCGGTGGCGGGCCTGATCATCGAGGCGGCACGAAGCCTGGAGCGCGAATGACAACCGACGCACCAACTCCCTACGCCAGTTTCGATACCATGCCGATCGGCGGGAAATGGCGGCGCGGCGCGAGCGATACCGTACTGGCCGACACTGATCCCTGGAGTGGCGAGGTGCTGGCCGAGCTGCCGATGGCCACGACCGAGGACCTCGATGAGGCTTACACAGCCGTGCGAGGCGCGCAACGCGATTGGTCCGACCGCCTACCCGGCGAAAGGGCTGCGGTCATGCGCGCCGCGGCCGGCATCATGGACGCCCGCCGAGAAGAGATCATCGGCTGGCTCGTTCGGGAGTCGGGTGGCACGCTCGGCAAATGCGAGATCGAGTGGGCGGTAACTCGTGCGGGATTCCACGAGGCGGCAGCACTGCCTCACCACGCGGAAGGTAGCATCCTGCCCTCCGACATCCCCGGTAAGGAAAACCGCGTCTATCGCACCCCGGTCGGGGTGGTCGCGCTGATCAGCCCGTGGGACTTTCCGTTGTTCCTGACCAACCGGACCCTGGCGCCCGCGCTGGCTCTCGGTAACGCCGTCGTCCTCAAACCCTCCAGCGACACCCCGGTGACGGGCGGCCTGCTGCACGCCAAGATCCTCGAAGAAGCCGGTCTGCCGGCGGGCGTTTTGAATGTCGTCGTGGGACCCGGCGCCGATATCGGCAACGCGATGGTCGCGCACCCGGTACCCGCTGTGGTGTCGTTCACCGGCTCGACCGCCGTCGGCGTCGGTATCACCCGGGTCGCCGGTATCAAGAAGCTGTGTCTGGAACTCGGTGGCAACGGACCACTGGTCGTGCTCGATGATGCCGATCTGCCCTATGCCGTCGAAGCCGCGGTATTCGGATCGTTCTTCAACTCCGGCCAGATCTGCATGCGAGCGAACCGGATCATCGTCGATGCGTCGATCCACGACGAGTTCGTAGCGCAATTTCTGGCTCGCGTGCGCACCCTCGCGGTGGGGAATCCCGCAGATCCGAAAACCGATATCGGCCCCGTCATCCATGCCGGACAGCGGGATTCGGTGCTCGACAAGATCCGTCGCGCCCAGGATGCCGGTGCTCGACTGCTGCTCGGCGGCGAGCCCGGTGGACCAGCCGGACTGAGCGTGCCGCCTCACGTACTGCTCGGCACCAATGATGTCGCGACCGCACGCGAAGAGGTGTTCGGACCGACGATCACGATCATCGAGGCTCGTGGCGAGTCCGACGCCCTGCGTATCGCCAACGACACCGAATACGGGCTCTCCAGTGCGGTTTTCACCGCAGACGCCGAACGCGGCGCACGATTCGCCCTCCAACTCGAGGTCGGTATGACCCACATCAACGACTCGCCGGTCAACGCCGAGCCCAACACCGCCTACGGCGGAGAAAAACAGTCCGGCCTCGGCCGCTTCGGCGGGCGTTGGGCGATGAACGAATTCACGACCGATCACTGGGTCAGTCTCCAGCATCGGCGCCGCGGATACTCGTTCTGAGCCCTGCCGCCCCTGCTCATCGCAACTCACACGAACAGGAACCACTATGCACGTTCGCAGCAGCTTGCGAGCAACGTTCACCGCCGCCGCGCTGGGAGCAGCGCTGGCCACGTCCGCCGCGCCCGCGCACGCCGAGGCCGTTCGCCCGACCATCGTGCTCGTGCACGGTGCCTTCACCGACGCCACCAGCTGGGACGGAGTCGCCGCCGAGTTGCGAGCCGACGGGTACCGAGTCGTGGTGCCGGACAATCCGTTACGCGGTCCCACCAACGACGCCTCCGCTATCGAGCGAACACTCGCTGGTATCGACGGACCGGTCGTCCTCGTCGGGCATTCTTACGGCGGTGCCGTGATCACCAACATTCACAACGCCAACGTCAAGGCACTCGTCTACATCGCGGCCTTCGCACCTCAGCAGGGCGAGCCCATCGCGATCGCCATGGACCCCTTCCGGTTTCCCGGCAGCCAATTACTGCCCCCCGCACTCGCATTGAAGCACTCAGAGTCGGGACTCGACGGATACGTCGCTCCCGAATCCTTCAATAGCGTATTCGCACAGGATGTTTCACCCAGTACGGCTGCGAGCATGATCGCTCACCAGCACTCCATCGCCACCACCGCGCTGCTGGAACCCAGTGGCCCGGCCTCCTGGACGACCACACCCACCTGGTACCTGGTCTCCGCTGCCGACCGCGTCATCGCGCCCGTCGCAGAGCGTTTCTTCGCACAGCGGATGGGCGCGCACACCGCCGAGGTCGACGCTTCCCACGCTTCGCTGGTCTCCCGACCAGATGTGGTCGCCGCCTTCATCGAACAAGCCTCGCCGTAATGAACCGGTAGCAAGGCATTCCGCAACATGGGGTTCCCCCGAAAAGTGGACAGCGTCAGCTTGCTTCGGGGGCGACTTCGAGGGACTGCTCGTGATCGATCGGTGAGCGCATCCCGATCGCCGAGTGTCGCCGCCGATGATTATAGAAGTGCAGCGGTATTGAGCATTGGCGCCACGATCAGATCCGAGAAGCGCCTGTGCCAGAGTAGACCACCCCGCCACGACTACGTCTTAACCGCGAAAGGCCGGGAGCTCTTCGAGGTGCTCGTCGTAATTTCACGGTGGGGTGATCGCTGGCTGGCTCAGGAAGGCCACTCGCCGACCGTCTTTCACCATCACAGCTGCGATCGCGATACGCATGCTGCGGTCTGCGCCGAGTGCGGAGAACCGATCTCGGCCGCCAACACCACGATTCACGTGCCGAGCACGCCTGGGGTTCAAGCCTGACGCAGAGACATAAAGCAATCGAGCCCTGGACCGTTCTGCGGCGGTCAGGGCTGAGGGACTGCTGCACGATCAGGAGTCAGGTTGACCGGTCGGGCCCATTCCCACGCGCCGCGATCGACTGCTCGCCAAAGGTAACCGATGGGCAGCACTCACCGAGCAGGTAGCCGACCATGGCATACATGAGCCACAACAGTCACTCCAGCCCCAACCCTATCGAAGAAGCGGTGGCCGAGCACTATCGCACACTGCAGCTCTCGACATCCTTCGCCACCGAGACCCGAAGGCTCCTCGAAGAAGTCGTCGCCGATGAACACACCACCGTCCGTGACCGGCACGCCAGCCTCAACCGTCAACTGAAACAGCTGGACGCCAGGGAAACCGCCTGATCGACCTGCTCGCCGACCGCTCGATGCCCCAAGCAAAAGTCCGCATGAAGCTGATCGACATCAAGACCCAACGCAAACGGCTCGAAGCCGGGCTCACGAACACCTCCGAAGAGCTCACCATCGGCGCGGGAGTGCTCCGGCACGCCTTGGACCTCGTTGCCGACCTTTACGTCCTCTACCGCGACGCCAGCACCGACGTCCGCCGCCTGCTCAACGAAACCTTCTACCAACGCTTCTACATCGACGATCATCAGGACACCATCGAACCGACGATCAGCGACGAGAAAACCGACCTGTTCGCCGCGCTCCATCAAGCCGGCCGCGCCTGCATCAGTCCCCCACCGCACAGAAAGCAGAAAGGGGCTTACTCGAACCAGCGAGCGGACGCCGGTTGGAATAAGCCCCTTATGGTGGTCCCAGCTGGTTTCGAACCAGCGACCTTCCGCGTGTGAGGCGGACGCTCTCCCGCTGAGCTATGGGACCGAAGTTGTGTTCGAGCGGGCCGGAGTGGCCGTTCGAACGAGATGGAACCTTAGCACGCATCACCGGCGTCCCACCAAATCGCCACCTCGTGGGCGTGGGATCCAGTGAGTTCGCCTACGGATTCCGGAGACACGACGGACGAATCCCTAAGGTTCCCAGCAGAACCGATGCTTCGATCGAGTGGCCGCCGACTCGTTCACTCCGGCGAGGCAGAAGCTCCGGCGGCCCGACTGGCCCGCCGTAGATCTCGGGCTGACGCGTCACGCGGCCGGCTAGATCCCCGACCGCGTCAGGGCTGTACACCCCGATCGGCATATACCGTCCCGGCTTCTCGATACCGGACTACAAGTC
The DNA here is from genome assembly GCF_053602975.1 of Nocardia sp. NPDC004278. Classification (NCBI taxonomy): domain Bacteria; kingdom Bacillati; phylum Actinomycetota; class Actinomycetes; order Mycobacteriales; family Nocardiaceae; genus Nocardia; species Nocardia sp. NPDC004278. The sequence goes on along the minus strand of NZ_JBSGEQ010000005.1, from coordinate 112,304 downwards.
GCAGCGAAGACTCCCCTCACCCCGTTGAAACCGACATGGGCCCCGCTGCGCCGTATCCAGCCCCGATCCAAGCCCCCGAACAACACGCGTGTGATTCCAGTTCGGGCCGTTCTACCAGCGGATTTGTAGGTTGCGGCGAACGTCGGCTAATGTTCTGTCTCGCACCACGGAGGGCAGCGAGCCCCCCAGAAGTGCAAATGCGGATGTAGCGCAGCTGGTAGCGCATCACCTTGCCAAGGTGAGGGTCGCGGGTTCGAATCCCGTCATCCGCTCGAGGAGTAGGGCCAGGCAGTAATTAAGCCTTCCCCCTTCGCACGGTGGAGTGGCCGAGTGGTGAGGCAACGGCCTGCAAAGCCGTGCACACGGGTTCGATTCCCGTCTCCACCTCGCGCGATTAGCTCAGCGGGAGAGCGCTTCCCTGACACGGAAGAGGTCACTGGTTCAATCCCAGTATCGCGCACCACCGTCTCCGCAGGTCAGCCCCGGTTTTTGCCGGGGCTTTCTTGTTTTGATCGGATCGAACGTACCCAGTTGTCCAGGCGAAGTGAAGCGTCCGCTGCGTTCGCCGGGCAAGTGATCGTTGCGAGCCGGTCGGCATCTCCTCCAACTGGGATCAGTATTCGGGCCGAATAGCGGTTGTCGGCGAAGCTACAGCCCACTCGCCCTTCGGATTTCGGGCTGGCAGGCGCTACGCCATTGCGTACAGGCAAGCCATCGTTGTCATCGGAACGCTGATGCTCAACCGCCGGTCCGCAGACCGCCCCACCCACAACAGCCACCTCGATCTCACGCTGCTCATCCCGGCGCGGTGTCCGATGGCGGATGTTCGGACTCGACGCGGCGGACCATATCGACGACGCCGGACAGGGGCCAGCCCTGGCTGATCGTGATCACTGTTTCGGCGAGTTCGGCGCAGGTGTCGTCGACGGCTTTGCGGGCGCGGTCGCGTTGGGCGGTGATGGTCGCGAACAACAGGGCGGTGAGGGCGACCGAGCCGTTGAAGGCCTGCAAGGTGATCATTTGCCTGGTGAGATCGAGTCCGGCGAATGCGGGCAGGTCGCGGGCGACAGCGAAGATGGCGACGATCGACGCGATGAGCGCGCACGGTACGGCTCCGGCCAGGTGGAAGCGCATGGCGGCCCAGATCAGGAACGGGAAGACCAAGAAGAGCAGATTCGCCGATACGGCCGTGGCCACTACCGCGACGAGGAATGTTCCGACCCCGAGGACCACGGCCTCGAGCACTCGCAACGGCGGGAGCACTTTCGGTATGTGTGCGCGAGCAGCGACGAGAATGAGCGGCGCGATCAACAGGACGCCCATCGCATCACCGGTCCACCACACCGACCAGGTCCCCCAGAAAGTGGGCGCCGCACCGGCCACGACCAGCGTCACGGCGCCGACCGTAGCGCTGATCATCGTCGCGGCGAGGGCACCGAGGAACACCAGTTCGAGTGCGTCCCGAACCGTGTCGAAATCGCTGCGGAAACGCACCTGTTTGAGCAAGAGGTAGGCAACTACTGGGGCGACGGTATCCCCGGCGGCGATTATCAGGACGGCGGGCAGATTCGGCCCGATCAAGGCATTGACCGCTAATGCGCCGAGCGTGATTCCCAGACAGGCACGCAGCCCCAGCAAGAACAGGCACGCCAGCGCAACCCCGGTCGGCGGCCATAGCGGCGTGACCTGATCGCCGACCAAGGCCATTTGCAAACCCACTTCGGCAGCGACGAAGTACGCGACCGCCGCGACGATGATCCACAGCGCCACAACAGCGTTACCGCGGAAACGGCCCACCGCGTCAGCTTAGAACCGATTTCCCGCGCATGATCAGCAAATATCGGCCACGGCCCGTCATAGCGATGTCAGACCAGGTGGACGTGGAAAGGCCCGGGCAACCCCGGGCCTTTCTGTCACGAACGGTCAGGACTTGCGGTCGCGATTCGCCGATGTCAACATCTCGACGCCGATTCGGCGCCCGACCAGCGGATGAGCCGGGTTGTCGGCGGGCGGCACTAGGCTTTGGCGCACATGTCGAGTCGGGGTCAGGGGTGCAGGGTGACGGCGAGCGAGAGCACTGGGCCGGATCGGGCCGTTGACGAGGCGGATCCCGAACTGCTCGACGATATCGCGGGGGATGTCTCGTTCGGGCTCGAGGAGATCAATGAGCTGCTCGGGGAATTGATCGAGATGCGGGGAGATCGCAAGCGGCGGGATGCGGAGATCGTAGGGTTCCGACTGGGGGTGAGCGGCGAGCCGCCGGAGACATTGGCGCGGATCGGAGCGCGCTACGACCTGTCACGGGATCGGATCCGGCAGTTGCACACCCGGGCGGTGGCGCAGATCCTGCGGGAAGCGCAGTTGAGTGGGCACCGGGCGGCGGGAGTGTTCGCGGCGCGGTATCCGGTGGGGACGCGCGATCAGCAGTTGGTGCGGGCGCTGCTGGTGGAGACGTATGCGACGGATACCGATCTGGCGGCCAACGAGTTGTCGTATCTGAAGCTGCGATTGGCGGGACATACCGGTACGGATGCGAAGCGGATCGCCGGATTCGTCATGCAGCGGATCATGGCGTGGCAGAAGAAGACGAATCGACGATTGGCGAAGCTGCACAATGCGGAGCCAGTGGCGACCGGCGAGCTGAATTCCTGGCTGACACAGGTCGATTGGCCGGGCTCCGGAAAAGGCCCCGCTCCCCTGCCGATCGAATCGGCGCGTACCGTCGACAGGGATGACGAGGGGCGCGGACGGTTCTACCTGAGCAAGGTCGGGCGCGATATCGGGTTCGACTCCGCGCTGGAGGCTCGGCTGCTGCGGACGTTGAACGCGAGCGATCTGGTCGAGACCTTCCAGGAACAGCCGAGTGCGGTCAGCTATGAAATAGACGGCGCGGGACGGATCTTCCACCCCAGCATCGCGGCCCGGCTGGCCGATGGCCGAGTGGTCCTGATCGATGTCGAACCGCTGGGACATATCGGCTTCCATATCAATCGGATCAAGTCCGCGGCGGGCCGCGCGCACGCGCATGCCAATGGGTGGGGCTGGCTCGGGTGGACCGGCAGCCGGACCGGAATCCCAGATCTATTGCGGCGCAAGGTGGATGCACAGTGCGAGAGCCGACTGTGGGAGCTCGTCGAGCGCGGACCGGTCTATTGGCCCGCATTGCGGCAGCTGCGCGGCGAGATCGAATTCGAGCTGCTCGACCTCATCGCGCTGGTGCTGCGCAACGAATGGCGTTGGGATCGTGCGCCGTTCCGTTTGACCAATGGTCACTGATACTCCGCTGCGGACGGCCCGCCTCGCCTCAGCGCACGAACATCGCCCCGGCCAGGAATGTGACGATCAGCATCATCGCGCAGTAGGTGATGAGCTGCCAGTGGCCGATCGTCTTCTCCAAGCTGGCGATATTGGCGCGCAGCGAGGTATCGATGCGGTGATGGTCGTCGAGCTTGCGCTTGACCTCGGCCAGTGAATCCGCGCGTTCCTGGTCGGAGTCCTCGGCGCGTTCCAGGCGGGTGGTGAGCTTCATGATCTGCTTCTGCTTGTCCCGCACGGTTTTTCGGGACAGGGCCAGGGTGGTGCGTTGGTTCACCAGTTCCTGGCGCTGGCGGGCGATGACGCTGGCCTGCGTCCTGGTGTGGCGTTCCCAGTCGGTCACGGTGGCCCATCCTCCTGTCATCACATCGCGGTAGCCCCACGCGATCTCGCCGCGCACCCAGCCGTACAGGAAATCGCGCAGCTCATAAGGTTCGCGGCGCGGCACGACGACCGCGCTGTTCGAGGCATCCAACATCCCCGATTCGATCCGGTAGTCGCAGGCGGGTGGAGCGAAGTCCGCGATGCCGAGCGCAGGCAGATGCGTGACCCAGTAACCGGACGGGCACAGCCAGAGCACACCCTCGCAGCCGGAGGCGCGCAGCCGAGCCGTGTGGTGCTGGGCCGATTCCCGATCCAGCGGTCCGGTGCGGACCTCGATGGCGAACTGCCGTGCACCGCTGCGCCACAGCACGTCCACCGGTATATCGCCGACACGGCGGTCCACCTCGGCGGCATCCGCACCGTATGCGGCGAGTCTGCCGCAGAGCCAATATTTCAGCCGCTGGATATCCCATTGCGCGGCGGCACATTCCGGACACGTGCAGCCGTATCCCACGCTCCCCGCCGATCCGCTGACCGCGGGTGCTCCACCGTCGGTCCGGGTGTCCGTGACGCGACTGTCCGCCAATCCCAATTCGGCGAGCAGCGCCCGACGCCCGCACGCCCGCTCGACGCGCTGCTTCGTTCTCACGCGACCACACCCCTGCCCAAAACCACCGCAGATCAGGCGACCTACGCCATAGATCAAGAGTGCGCCAGCTTTGGCGCGCCCGCTAGCCCCCTATACCCCGCGCTCGGGTGCGCCACAACCCCGAAATGGCCCTCGACCAGCAGATGTGCGCTGTCTCACAAGCGATTTCGGTGCGACACACGAGAGCATTGCCACAGTTATTCCGATCGATTGATACTTGTCGCCATTCCTCGGACACGGCGGGACACTCGGCGAAAACGGACCAGTGCCCGCGGAACGGAGGGACGAAAGCCGCTGCGCAATTGGACGAATGCCCCATCGCGCGAGCGCCACCGGTACTCGAGCCACGTACCTACCGATCGACGGATAGAATCGGCGCGCCACGAGCTGAGTTCGGGGCGATACCTGCGGCGTGAGCGACGGGCCCGGGAGGCGGTAGCTTGGCGTTGACCACGGAGGACCCGGGAGCGCCGCAATAGATGGGGAAGAAGGTATGGGATGGACCACGACGAGCAGAGCGGCGAATCGATCGGCGCTATCTTGTCGAGTCTCGCAACGACACTACGTGCGGTGAGCAATAAGCTCGATGCGGTCGCCGCCCACGTGGACGATGACGGCAACCTGGCCGGTCGCCTGGCCAAGTTGGAGGCGTGGGCGTTCCGTACGGCGGAGGATGTTTCCAAGATCGGGTCGCGATTGGAGCAGGTCGAGACCGGTCCGGACGAACCGGGTAACCCGACGCCGGACAGCCGTCCCGAGCCGGTGCCCGCGAACCGTGAACGGCGCGAGCCGATTCCGTCGCGCCGGGACCGCCTCGGACATGTCAATGGGCGCGCCGACCACTTCGAAGCCGTCACCACACGGAACGAGACCGCAACCGGGTCCGACTCGGTGACCGGGCGCAACGAACGCCTGGACGCCGCGACCACACACATCGAACGCCTCGACACCACAACCGGCGGCAGTCCGCGCCTCAGCACCGCGACCACGAACAATGATGCCGCGACCGGAAACCACGAGCGCCTGGACACCGTGACCGGCCGCAATGAACGTCTCGCCGCGCCCGACGAAGCCGCGTCCCGCCCCGCACGGACCGAATTCACCGCGCCGATAGCCCGCAACGAACGCCTCGAACCCTTCGGTCCCGCAACACCGAACGAGCCCGTCCCCCTCCCCGCGCGGACGCCACAGCCCGTGCCGCCCGCCGTCCCCCCGAGCTACCGCAGCGAACCCCTCGCCGGACCCACGACCCGCGGCGAATGGCTCGACTCGGCCACACCGGCCAACCTCACCGAATCGGCCACGCCCGGCTACACCAACCGCCTCGAGCCTCCGACCGCCAGCGACCGGCTCGACTACGGCTCGATCGGCTCGAGCAACGGCCGCCTCGAACCGCTCACCTCCCCGCCCCGCAACGGCTACGAATCCCCCACTCCCCGCCTCGATTCCGGCATGACCGCGCCTCGTGCCGAGGACAGCGGTGCAATCACCGCGGGCGCCCACCACGCCAGCACCGGCGAGGACACCTCCCACGTCGACAAACTGCAAGCCATGCTCGATGAACTCAAGCGCAATCCGAACGGCCCCTTCGGCCGCCCCGAACCAACCACCACCTCCGGCAACGAACTTCCCGGCGTGGACCCGACTTTCGCCGTCCGCACCGAGGGCTGAGCGCCTCCACGTCTCTGCACCTCTCCCACACCCTGACGACCCCCGTAGCGGCTCTACGCCGAAGTAGCGGGTGTGCCGGCAGAGAAACGGCAAAGGGCGGCCCAACGCCCCCTAGAGAGACGGCTGTAGCGCCGTGAGCGTGGTCCGGATCAACTCGCGCAGCCACCGATGGCCGTTGTCGGCGGTATTGCGCGGATGCCAAGCCATTGCGATTGCGACTTCGGGCAGTGGGAGGGGAATTTCGAAGGCGGCTAAGCCCAATGCGGTGCGGGTCGTCGCGGTGAGGGCCGCGGGGACCGGGCAGATCAGGTCGCCGGAGCGGACCGCCAGCAGTGCGGCGGTCAGGTTGGGAACGGTGGCCACCACCCGGCGGGTGCGGCCGTGCAGGGCCAAGCGGTCATCGATGGGGCCGCGGGCGCGGCCGCGGCGCGAGATGCCGAGGTGGGCGGCCGCGGCGAAACGCGCCACCGTGACGCGGTCGGTGATCAGCGGATGGTCCGGTGCGGCTACGCCGATCACCCGGTCGCGCAGCACGCGTTGCACGGTGGTCTCCGGATCGGTGTGGTCGATGACGCCGACCTCGATATCGACGCGGCCGTCGCGGAGTGCGGCGGTGCCTTCCGAACTGTCCGAGAGCAAGTGCAGCGTCACACCGGGCGCCTGTGCACGGACGGCCGCCAGCAGCGGCGCTGTCAGCTCGTCGATCACCATATCGTCGGCCTGCACCGCGAAACCGCGCTTCAGCGTGGTCGGGTCGAGCGCGCCGCGCGGGGTGAGCAACGTCCGGCTCTGTTCGACCAGAACACTCACCTCATAACGCAATTCGAGCGCGCGCGGCGTGGGTACCAGTGTGCGGCCCGCGCGCACCAGCAGCGGATCGCCGAGCACGCGACGCAGCCGGGCCAGCGTCCGGCTCATCGCGGGCGCCGAGGTGTGCAGCCGCTCGGCGGCCTGCGTGACGCTATTGGTCTCCAGCAGCGCATCCAGAGCAACCAGCAGATTCATATCGACCGCGTCCACTCCTGGATTATCCAGAATGAAATGACTGATAACCAACATTGCGTCGGTGATAATCCGGCGCGGATCCTGCCATTGACGAAGACGGCACCCGCGCTGCCCGATCCTCGAACTCTCCTTCGGCAGGACGACACGTCCGGTCCACACGCGCGGTGCTCAATGCGGGCGGTCACACTCTGAACCGGCTCAACCGCGAAACGCACACTCGCACTGAGCAAATCGACGGGCGGTCACGAACCGAGGTTCGGCCCCACGCCCCAGCCGCTGTCCGCCGGCCACACCTGCACCGGTTCGCGCACGAGACCAGGAGCCACGAGACCACCATCGTCGCCCCTGCGGTCATGGGCGACCGCAATATCGCATCTGAACACGCACAGCCCCCACCGCGATCCGACACCGCGACCGGACTGCCGCACATCACCGTCGGGGAAGATCCGGGCGGTTCCGGCGCATTACTGGCAATCGACCTCGGCAGCCGGTGCGGAAGAATCTCGGCCGCCACACAGCACTCCACACCGGCGGCCGCCACTCACGATGAAAGGGGGCGCCCACGAACGCAACTCTCCGATTCGTGAGCAAGCGTGATCGATGCCGAAATGCGTGCAGCGCGACCGGTCCTACACCTTCACAACCTCACGGCGTGCGCTGCTCCGCGGAAACCTGTGGCGCCGCATCCGGCGCCGTAATCACCACCGGACCCTTCGGTCGATCCGCGAGCCCGCGGTACGAGGACGGCCGGATCGTGCGGAACCATTGCGCCGCACGGGTTCTGCGCGGCAGGCGGAACTTCAGGTCGGCGAGCATCTCGTCGAGATTGTGAATGGAGAACGGGGTGATGGCGGTACCGTGCGCATGGTGGCCACCGGTGCGTTCGGCCATCCAGCGCAGCCGCTCGTCGACCTGCCCGGCCATCTCCTCGTGGGGCGGCAGCGCGAGACGCCCCTGCAGCAGAGCGGCGGTCCAATGCGCGCCGACCTCGGCGCTCAGCGCGCTGACAACCGAGGAGTTGTAGCCGGCGAAGCTCAGGTTGGGGACGCCGATGGGCAGGATCTGCCGGTGCAGCCGGAAATTGCCGTCGTCGTCGGTGAGCTGACGCTGCACATACGGGGTCAGGAACGGCACTCGCTGGTGGAATCCGGTGGCGCAGATGACGATGTCGGCCTGCACGGTCGTGCCATTGGACAGTTGCACGGCCGGGCCCTGCTGGTCGGCGAACATCTCGGTGATGGTGCTGTCCCGGTGCACCGTGATCAGCCCCATCCCGACTCTCTCGAAGAAATCCTCGGTGACCACGCTGATGGTGCTTTCGGCAATGTCCTCGAAGCGGCCCTCCGGCACCAGACCGAGCTCGCGCAGATGCGACTTCTTGGTGGCGAGTTCCTGGATCACGTCGAAATTGCTGTCGCGGAAGGTGTACCCGCGGCCGTGCAGGAACCGCTCGATCCGATTGAGCTGCTGATAGCGGAAATGCGCCTCGCCGAACCGGGTCAGCATCATGCGCTCGTAGTTCAGCCCACGGGCCAGCTTGCGTGGCATCTTCCACATCAGCCTGCGGGCGACCACATTCGTCGAGGCCGCGACATGGCTGATGGACTCGGCGATATCGCAGGCCGACTTGCCATAGCCGACCACTACGACCGATTTGCCCCGCGCCCACTCGACATCGAGGAACTCCGAGGCGTGGCCGATCTGCCCGCCCGCCTGCCGGAACCGGTCGACTCCGACAAAGTCGGGCACCGCGGGCTCACTGAACACACCGTTGGCGATGACCAGATGATCGCAGGAGGTGCGGTGGACGCCGACGTGGTCGCGGATCTCCAGCAGCCAGCCGCTGTCCACCGGGTCGGCGGCGACCACTTCGGTGCCCAGGCGCAGGCTCTCGCCGAAGCCGTGATGGCGCACATACCCGTCGAGGTATTCCTGCATCTGCTGCCCGTCGGGCACCCTCGGATAGTCATCGGGCATCGGAAAGTCGGAGAAGTGATAGGTGTGTTTGCTGTTCTGTGCGCGCAGGCCGGGATACCGGCGCGTCGCACTCCACACTCCACCGACGTCCGGGGTCCGGTCGAATACCTCGACCGGAAAACCCTCCTGGCGCAACACCTTCGCGCAGGCGAGGCCTGCGATGCCCGCACCTACGATCGCGATGCGGTTCCCGCTCGTCATGGCACGGAGATTACGTCGCTCGCGCGAATGCGGCAAAGCCTCGGTGCGATTTCACGAACCTTAACGGGGGGTGACTAGAATCCTGGCCTTGCCCCGCGGGACGGTGGTGATATTGCGCACCTTCCCGCGTTCGGGCTTCGCCCCCGCCGGCGCGTCCAGGCGGTACCGGGACAGGATCTCGCGTAGCACCGTGGTGCCCTCCATCAGCGAGAATCCCGCACCGATGCAGCGGCGCACCCCGCCGCCGAAGGGCAGCCAGGTATTCGGCTCGACCTCCCCGCCGAGGAAACGGGACGGACGGAAGGTCCAGGTGTCCGGGTAATTCTGCGGGCTGCGGTGCGCCAGCAGGATCGAGCAGGCGACCACGGTGCCCGCGGGCAGATCCCAGCCGCCGATGGTCATATCCCTGGTGAGTTTGCGGACCGCGCCCGGTATGACCGTGCGCATCCGCATCGCCTCCTTCATGACGGCCTCGAGTGCCTTGTCGTCCTCGGCGCGGACCGCTTGGTGGGCCTCACGCTGTACCTCCGGATCGACGGCGAGTTCGTACAGTGCCCAGGACAGCGCGGCGGCCGTGGTCTCATGACCGGCGAGCAGCAGGGTGATGAGTTGGTCGCGCAGTTCGGCATCGGTCAGCGGTGGTTCGTCGTCGGAATCTCCGCCCGCCTGCAGCAGCCGCGATAGGACATCGGTGCGTTCGGCGAGGTCGGACGCGGTGCGCCGGGCCGCGATCTCGGCATAGAGCAGGTCATCGATGGCGGCCATATTGCCGTGGAAGGACTTCCACGGCGGGTACTTCTGCAGCGCGGGCTTCATCAGCCCGATGTACTGCAGCGGGCCGATGGTGACGATGCGGCCCAGGCGCGGTGCGAGCGAGGCGCGCGTGCGCGCGTCGGTGACACCGAAGACCACGCGCATGATCACCTCGAGGGTGAGCGCGTTCATCCGGTCGAGGGTGATCACCGTCGAACCGGGCCGCCAGCGGTCGACCTCCGCGGCCGCGATTTCCGCGACCAGATCGCGGTAACCGCGCAGTGCCGCGCCATTGAATGCGGGCATGAGCAATCGGCGGGCCCTGGCATGTTCGCCCTCATCGGTCGTCAGCACCGAATGTTGGCCCATGATGGGACCGAGGATCTGGTTGCCCTCGCCCGCGTGCAGATCGCGCGGGTCGCCCGCGAAGATCTCCTTGATGTGCTCGGGGCGCGTGAATACGACGAGATTGTCCGCGAACGGCGGTACCTGCACCGAGAAGACGTCACCGTAGCGCTGCCGCAGCGGCGGCAGCAGCTGCGCACGGTTGCGGATGTAGAGCATGCCCTGCAGCAGCGCCGGGATCGGTGGGCCGGGTGGATAGGCCACAGTCTTCGTCTCCTCCGCATCCGGCGCCGGACGCATCGTTACGCCCGGTTCTATGCAATGTTCCATAGTTTCCGGGCGCGACGGAAGAGCCTCGGGCACAACGCCGGATCAGCGCAGGGCGGGCGCATCCGCCAATTCGACGGGAAGATCGTGCAGACCGCGGATGAGTATGCTCTCCCGCCAGCGCAATTCCCCGCCGTCGGCAGCCAGTCGCAGGTCCGGACACCGCTCGATCAGCCGCGTGATGGCGATACGCGCCTCCAGCCGGGCCAGGCCAGCGCCGAGGCAGTAGTGGATGCCGTGACCGAAGGCCAGGTGGCCGGAGGCGGGCCGCCGCGGATCGAAGTCGGCGGCGGCGTTGAAGCGCCGTTCGTCGTGGTTGGCCGAACCAAGTGCGACGAGTACCAGTTCGTCGGCGGGAATTTCGATATCACCCAGGGTGATCGGGGCGGTCGTGTAGCGCAGGGTTGCGACGTTCACCGGGCCGTCGTAGCGCAACATCTCCTCGATCAACGCGGGCACGTCCTCCGGGTTGCCGTGCAGCGCTCGGTAGCGCGCCGGGTCCGAGAGCAGAGTGAGCACGGTATTGCCGATCAGGTTCACCGTGGTCTCATGGCCGGCGACCAGGATGAGGAACACCATCGAGGTCAGTTCGTCGTCGGTGAGGCGATCACCATCGGCTTTGGCGGCGATCAGGTCCGAGACCAGATCCTCGCCCAAACCCTCGGCGCGGCGTCGCGCGATCAACCGCTCGAAGTAATCGGCGATGGCTGCGGTCGCCTGCCGCATCTCCTCCTCCGTGGCGGTCGATGGTTCGACGATGATCCGCGACCATTCCCGGAACTCCGCGCGATCGGCCACCGGCACCCCGAGCAGTTCACAGATGACGGTAATGGGCAGCGGAAATGCATACTCCGACAACAGATCCACGCAACCGCCGTCCGCCGCCATCCGATCGAGCAACTCGTCGGCGATCGCGAGTACACGCGGTGTGAGCGCTTCGATCCGAGCCGGTGCGAATGCGGGCGTGACCAGTCGGCGCAGCCGCGCGTGTTCGGGCGGATCGGTATTCAGCAGGTGGTAGCTGAGGCGGGCATTCACCGCGCCGACACCGGTGTCACCGGTGGGCAGGCCCCTGGCCCTGCGGCTCGCCTCGGTGTGTGGATCCTTGCGGATGCTCGGATGGCGCAACGCCTCGCGCGCGGCATCCAGATCCACCACCAGCCAGGCGCGAACGCCGCTGCTCAGCTCGATGGCGTGTACGGGGCCTTCGGCGCGAAGCTCCGCGTAGAAGGCATACGGTGTACGAAAGAAGTCCTGCGGCAGCTGTCTCATTCGATCGACCTTTTCCGGTTCGCGAGTTGTCTTGCGCCCCTTCGATAGTGGCACGCGATATCGACCTCGACCACCCGCGCCATCGATCGCGGCCGTATCTGGCCAAAGGATGACCGCCGTCGGTCCGTCGCGCGCGCCGCGTCCGACGAAAGGATGACCGTGGACCACTTCGCTCGGCACGACCGCGGCCGGGCCGATAGTCTCCGCAAATGGGACCGATTTCTCCTATCCTGCGCGGCGCCCGGATCGCGAATTCGTTGGCATTCGGGTTGCAGGGCTTTTTCTTCGCCGTCGTACTCACCGAACTGCCCCAGCAGAAGGATCGCTTCGGACTCTCGGACGGTCTGATCGCCGGTTCGGTGGTCCTGGTGTCGATCCTGGCCGGCGTGGGCAGCGTAGCGGCCGAGCAGGTGGCCACGCGCTGGTCCAGCCGGGTCACGGTGCGGATCGGGCTGTTCGGGATCACGGTCACCGGATGCGCGATCGCGATGGCGCCGAATACGCCCGTCCTGTTGATCACGCTAGGGCTGTACGGGATTGCGGTCGGTATCGTCGACGCGAGCACCAATATGCAGGGTGTATTCATCCAGCACGGGTACGGGACGTTCATCCTGTCCTCGTTCTACGCGGTGTGGAGCGCCGGATCGATCATCGGCGCGCTGTTCGTCTCCGCCTGCGAGGCCCTGGATGTCACACTGCGCGAATCGCTGCTGACGGCGGCGGGGCTGGTTCTCGTGGTCGGACTGGTCATCGGTCCGCGCCTGCTCAGCGCGCAGGAGGCGGAGGCAGGTCCCGCGGAGATGGCCGAGAGCGAACCAGGAGCATCCGGAATGGTTCCGCTGCGCAAGTACCTCGCCTTCGGCATCGCGGCCTCGCTCGTCTTCGCGATCGACCTCACCGTCAGCAACTGGTCGGCGTTGTATCTCAAGGAAGATCTGCTGGCCAGTTCGTCCACCGCGGCGCTGGCGCTGGCCGTCTATCAGTGCGCATCACTGACCGCGCGGCTATCCGGAGACCTGTGGGTGCGGCGGCTCGGCGGACGCCGGGTGGTGCGCGTCGCGGGCGCGATCGGTGTGCTCGGGCTCGCCATCGCGGTCGCCGCACCAGGGCCTGCGGTCGCGATCGCGGGGTTCCTGGTAGGCGGTTTCGGTACCGGCGTTGTCGCGCCACTGTGTTTCAGCGAGGCCGGACAGCTGACCAGCGGACGCCAGCTCGACGCACTCATCGCGCGACTGAACCTGTTCAACTATGCGGGCACACTCGTCGGCGGCGGGCTGGTCGGCGCGATTGCCGCCGGGCTCGGACATCGGATCGGATTCGTGATCCCGGTGCTGTTCATGGCGATCGTTATCGGACTCGCACGCGTATTCCATTCCCGTTCCGAACCGGATGAACTTTCCGCGTCCAACGAAGGCCATGCTGTACTGGACACATGAGCGAGCGGAGCGAGCGAATCATGTGCCAGCGCGCGTTGCGCATGCCGGAGCCGAGCGCCAGCGAGGCGTAGGCATGAGCAACATCCCAGTCATCGTCGACCGGGCCGGATTATGGGACGCCGAGGCCCTCAGCGACGTTGCGGCCGCGACCTTTCCGCTCGCATGCCCGCCGCACGCAACCCCGGAGGATATCGAGATCTTCATAACCGAGGTGCTCTCCGGTGAACGCTTCGGCGAGTACCTGACCGACCCCACCCGCATCGTGCTCAAGGCGGTCACGAACGGCGATATCGTCGGCTACGCGATGTTGCACTACGGCGATCCGGCCGACCCCGAGGTCGCCAAGGCGGTCGACCTGCGGCCGGTCGTCGAGATCAGCAAAATGTATGTGCTGCCGGGCCACCACGGGGCCGGGGTGTCGAAGGCGCTGATGAATGCCGCGCTCGAGCGCGGGCGCGAAGACGGTGTGGCGGGGGTGTGGCTGGGCGTGAACCAGGAAAACGTGCGCGCCCAGCGGTTCTACCGCAAGCACGGGTTCGAGCGGGTCGGCACCAAAACCTTCCTGGTCGGCAGTCAGTTGCATCACGACTTCGTCATGCGGCTGGTTTTCTGAGCCGAATCAGTCCAGGAATTCGATCAGCGCGGCATGGAAGGCCGGATCCACCACGGCCATCAGATGGTCACCGGGGACCACCCGCAACGTGCCGTCGGGTAGCGCGGCGGCGAGCCGCTCCGGCTCGGCCGCGAACGGGTCCTTATCCCCCGCCAGCACCAAGCTCGGCATCGTGATGTCGGCCAGGGATTTGATCGGCTCCTCGTCCAGTCCGGTCGCAACCGCCTCGATGGCGTCGCGATCGGCGCGCACCGCATCGGCGAGAATCCGGAACATCATCGCGATCGGCGGCGCGCCCACACCAGCACCACGCATGGCAGTGCGCAGATCGTCGATATCGATAACGCGCCGATCGACGCCGCCGCAGTCCAGCACCCCGGAGCCGATGCCACCGACCGCCAGTTTCGCCACCCGCCGGTCCGCGCCCGCTACCAGCAGCGAAATGATCGCGCCCATCGAATAGCCCACCTGCACAACGCGATCGAAACCGAGTTCGTCGTAGAGCGCACTGACATCGCGCGCCATCCCCGCCCACGTGTAGCGGGCCGCATCGTGCGGTTTCTCGGAACGGCCGTGCCCACGCGCGTCCAGGGAGACCACGGTGCGCCCGGCAGCCTGTAGCGCGCCGACCACGCCGGTGCCCATCCAGTTGGCATTCGTATCGGCGACCACCCCGTGCTGCAAAACGACCGGAATGCCTTCGCCCTCCCACACACGGTAGTTGAGCTCCAGTCCGTCCCAGGTCGTGAACTTCGTCATGTCCGGATCGTAGTGGTACCGATACGAGCGGTTGACATGTTCTATCTGTTCAGTCTTTACTGAACAGATCGGTCTTTACGGAACATGCAGGACCTGAAACCCTGTCGAAGGAGTCTCGATGACCACCGCCGCGATCCGCACCGAGGGCCTGACCAAGCACTACGGCAGGCATGTCGCACTCACCGACCTGAACCTGGAGGTCGGCCAGGGCGAGGTGTTCGGGTTCCTCGGCCCCAACGGTGCGGGCAAGTCCACGACCATCCGCATACTGCTGGATCTGATCCGGCCGACCGCGGGACATGTGGAGGTATTCGGCGTCGAGCCACGGGTCGGCGGTGCGGAACTACGCAAGCGCATCGGCTACCTGCCGGGCGAACTCGAGATCGAGGGCCGCAATACCGCGCGCGAATTGCTCGGATTCCTGGCCGATCTGCGCGGCACCGTCACCCCGAAGCGAATCATCGAACTCGCCGAGCTGCTCGATCTCGACCTGTCCAAGAAGGTCGGTGCGATGTCCAAGGGCAATAAGCAGAAGGTCGGTATCATCGCCGCGTTCATGCACAATCCGGACCTGCTGATCCTCGACGAACCCACCTCCGGCCTGGATCCGCTACTGCAGCAACGCTTTCTGGATCTGGTCGCCGAGGCCAAGCAGAACGGGCAGACGGTGTTCATGTCCTCGCACATCCTCAGCGAGGTGCAACAGAGCGCCGATCGCGCGGTCATCATGCGCGCGGGCCGATTGCTCGGCACCGAGAATGTCGAGGATCTGCGGCGGCGTTCGCCACGCTCGGTCGAATTGGTATTCGGCGAGAACGTTTTCGCCGACGACTTCGCCAAGCTGCCCGGCGTGCGCGAGCTGACCATCGAGGGAACTACCTTGCGCTGCACCACCGAAGGCGAGGTGGACGGTCTGTTCAAGATGGCTGCGAAGTACCCGCTGGTCAGCGTGCTGTCCACCGAACCGGATCTCGAGCAGATCTTCTTCGGCCTGTACGGCCGCTGATCTCCCCAACTGTTTATCGCACAGGAGAATTCGTCATGACTCGTTCGGTCTTCACCCAGACATTGCGGGAGCAGCGGCGCGGCCTGATCGGCTGGTCGATCGGCTTCGCCATCGTCCCGATGATGTATCTGCCCTCCTACCGATCGCTGAAGGAGCAGGGCTCGCTCGATATCAAGCAGAACCGGATGTACGAAGCCATGGGCGTCAGCGATTTCGCCAGCGCCAGTGGGTATTTGAACGCGACGGTGTACTCGCTGATGGGTCTGCTGCTGATGCTTATCTTCGCGGTCACCTTCGCCACCCGTTCGGTGGCGCAGGAGGAGAACGGGATGCTGGATCTGCTTCTCGCACAACCGATCAACCGCGTGAACCTGCTGCTGCAGCGGTTTGCCGCGCTGGCCGTGCAGACCTCGATCGCCACCACCGTGCTCACCCTGAGCGTCATCGCGGGAGCCGATAGCGGCGGGCTCGACGTACCCACCGGCAATATCCTGGCCGCCAGCGCGGGGCTCGGCTTGGCAGCACTGGTCGTCGGCACGATCACGCTGCTGGTCGGCGCGGCCACCGGAAAGCGTTCGGTGACACTGGGTTCGGCGTCGCTGGTCGCGGTGGCGGGCTACCTGGCCAACAATCTCG
Source organism: Nocardia sp. NPDC004278 (assembly GCF_053602975.1). Classification (NCBI taxonomy): domain Bacteria; kingdom Bacillati; phylum Actinomycetota; class Actinomycetes; order Mycobacteriales; family Nocardiaceae; genus Nocardia; species Nocardia sp. NPDC004278. The sequence continues at coordinate 96,015 of NZ_JBSGEQ010000005.1, read as the reverse complement.
GCGGTGACTTCGTTCGCAAGCTGTCGCCCTTCTACTGGGCCAATGGCGGCACACCGCTGGTGACCGGCTGGAACGGCAGCCACCTGGTAGTGCTGGTGATCGTGGCCGCCGTAGCCGTGGTGCTGGCGCTGGGCGCCTTCGATCGCCGCGATCTGGCGGTCTGACCGAGCCGAACGGGGCGGACCGACACGGTCCGCCCCGTTTACCGCTATCCGCGTCTTGGAAGGGATACTTCTCCGATGGGCACCACCGACAACGAGCAGACCACCGCGCCGACCGCGCAACAGTTGGCATTCGTGGAGGATCTCGCGCTCGTACTCGAGCGGATGGGCCTGGTCCGGATGGCAGGTCGGGCCGCGGGGTGGTTGCTGGTCAGCAATCCGCCGGAGCAGACCTTCGGCCAGATCGCCGAGGCACTCCAGGCGTCCAAGGGTTCCATCTCCTCTGCATTGAAGACGCTGGTCACCATGCGCTGGGTGGACAAGATCTCCAAGCCGGGCGACCGCAAGGACTACTACGCGATCCGGCCCGGGGTGCTGCCGGAGCTGACCCGCCAGCAGAGCGGGATGTACAACGATCTCACCAATATGACCGCCCGCGGGCTCGCACTCTTCGACGACCCGGATGGTGCCGACGCCGCACGGGTTCGGGATATGCACGAGTTCTTCGTGTGGATGGGCAAGGAGATGCCCGCATTGATCGATCGGTGGTACGCGGACCATCCGTCCTGAGCCGTCGGGGGCCCGAAATCGGCTGCGTGACAGCCGGAATCAGGCGAGCAGCTTCGCCCGCAACGCAGCAACCTCACCGGTCGTGAGTTTCAGACCGTCGCGGACGTAGTTGTCGAAGCTCCCGTAGGTCCGGTTCGCCTGGTCGAAGGCAGCATCCAGCCAGGCGGCCGAGACACCGTTGAGCGGATCGTTCGGGCTGGCATTGCGGTACTGATTGGACAGCAGGTAATCCTGCGTCACGGTATCGCGGTCGACGCCCAGGATGGTCAGCAGGACCGCGGCGGTCCAGCCGGTGCGGTCCTTGCCCGCGGTGCAGTGGAACAGGACGGCACCGTCGGTGTCGATGATGTCGCGCAGCACCGAGGCGAAGGCCTGATTCGCCCCGGGCGCGGTGATGAACGCCCGGTACAGGTCGTCGCCGCCGGTGAGCGTGGTGATCAGGGTCTGCGGCGGGGCCTGGCCGATGACATCGACCCAGTTGGCCGCCGCACCCAGTGGGAGGCGGTCCGCGGCGATGGTGCGCTCGTAAACGGTGCGCAGATCGTCGACGACCCGCACCTGACGCTCGCTCAGCACGGCCAGATCGGCCGGAGTCGCATTATTGAGCTGACCGGTGCGGTAGACCAGCCCCGTGCGCACCCAGTGGCCGTCGGTGGTGCGGTAGCCGCCCGCATCGCGGCCGTTCTGCACGCCCTGCAGGTTCAGCGAACGGTCGAAGGTGACCGCGTCGGCGACACCGACCGGATCGGCCAGTGCAATGCCTGCCACCGGCCCGAAGGCGACGGTGAGACCGACGGCCAGTGCCACCGGGACTCGAAGGGTACGACGGACCATGACGGCGCTCCGATCATCGACTGCAGGACTATTCCCCCCGAACCCCTCTGGGCCAGCGACTACGCCGCGACCTCGAAGCGCGATAGCGCCAGCAGACGCGAAATCGCACGCAGGTACTTCTTGCGATACCCGCCGTCGAGCATCTCCTTGGAGAAGATCTCATCGAGCTTCGCACCGGAAACGGTCACCGGAATGCTCGCGTCGTAGAGCCGGTCGGCGAGCACGACGATGCGCAGCGCGACCGCCTGATCGGTCACCGGATGCACATTCGAGATGTACACCGACGACACCCCGGAGATCAGCGCACCGTACTTGGACGGGTGCAGCGTACTCAGGTGCTTCAGCAGCGCGTCGAACTCGTCGAGCGTGGAACCCGCTGTGGCAGCGGCCCGTTCGGTGAGCAGTTCGGGCGAGGTGGGCTCGGGCGCGGGCGGCAGATCGCGGTGCCGGTAGTCCGGACCGTCGACGCGTACGGCCTCGAAGATCGAGCCGAGCTTCTTGATCTCGCGCAGGAAGTCCTGGGCGGCGAAGCGCCCCTCACCCAGTTGGCCGGGCAGGGTGTTGGAGGTTGCGGCGATCGAGACACCGCGCGCGGACAGCTCGGTCAGCAGCCGCGAGACCAGCATGGTGTCGCCGGGATCGTCGAGTTCGAATTCGTCGATGCACAGCACGCTGTTCGCCGCGAGCCGCTCGAGGGCATTGTTGAAGCCAAGTGCGCCAACGAGATTGGTGAGTTCACCGAAGGTGCCGAAGGACTTCGGCGCGGGGGCGCTGTGGAAGATGGAGGCGAGCAGGTGGGTCTTGCCGACGCCGAAGCCGCCGTCGAGGTAGAGCCCGGCACCGCTGATCTGCTTCTTCTTCCCGAACAGGCTCTTCTTATTGGCCGCCTGGTGGATCTTGGCGACCTGCCCGGCGAAATCCTCGGCCTTGCGGACCGCGGCTGCCTGGCTCGGCTCGTTCGGGTCCGGAATGTAGGAGGCGAAACTGACCTCGTCGAACATGGGCGGTGGCACCATCTGGGCGACCAACTGGTCCGCCGGAACCTCCGGATGGCGATCGACAAGGCGTTCTTGCATGGTCGAAGCCTAATGACGTGGTGTGATCTTCTTTCATGCAGCGTATCCACAATGCGATCCAGCTCACAGGACTGAGCCGCGACAACCTGGCGGACCTATATGCCTACCCTACCGATCCCCAGGTTCCTTGGGTTCGGGCCAATTTCGTCGCCAGCATCGACGGGTCGGCTACCAGCGGCGATCTCTCCGAGGGACTCGGCACCCCCGCCGACAAGACCGTCTTCACGATCTTGCGCGAACTGGCCGACGTGATCGTGGTCGGCGCCGGTACCGCGCGTGCGGAGAACTACGGCGGCGCGCGGACCGATCCGCAACTGCGGCGCGCCGTCTACGACCGCGGTATCGGCGGCCATCGCGACGGTGCACCGCCACCGATCGCGGTGGTCACCTCGAGCGCCGCGCTGGATCCGGGCGCGCGGCTGTTCACCGAGACCGCCGTGCCGCCGTTGATCATCACGACCAGCACCGCTCCGGCGGATCGCAAACAGCAACTCACCGATGCGGGCGCGCGGGTCGTCGAGGCGGGCGGCGTCGCGATCACCCCGCAGGGACTGCTCAGCGCACTGGCCGACCTCGGACTGCGGCGCGTGCTGTGCGAGGGCGGACCGCATCTGTTCGGTGAACTGCTGGCAGCGGATGCGGTCGACGAACTGTGCCTCACCACCGCGCCGGTGCTCGTGGGCGGTACGGCCCGACGAATATCGCTGTCCGCGCACGAGTTCCGCATGCCGATGGTGCGCAGGCACATCCTCCTCGACGACGACGGCACGATGCTGACTCGTTGGACCCGCCGATGATTGCTGTGACATGCGAACGCACCGACCGCGCGATACCTGCGCATGGGCGGTCGCGCCGAACCGCACCGCACCGCATCTACGCCTGCTTTGTGAAACAACCGCACGAACCTGGCAGGCTGTAGCGCATGCACTGGACTCGGGCCGTCGTGCTGGCCTCGACACTCTCGATCATGATCGCCGGATGCGGTGCGGGCCCTTCTGATCGCCCCGGCGTTGCCGTCGAGCGCGCGCCCCAGGGCGGTGCTGGCCCGCACCCGACCACGGCCATCGCGCCACCGCCGGCGGCCGGTGTCCCCAAAACCGATCTGACCTGGCGCGATTGCACCACGCCGACGCTCGATCTGCTCGGTCTCGGCCCCGCGCCGTCCGGTCTGGTCCTGGACTGCGCCGAATACACCACACCGATCGACTCGACCGGCGGTGTGCTCGGCAACTTCCGCACCGGCGCCATGCGGGCCCGGCTGCCGCAGACTCCGACCGATGTCGCGCCGCTGGTCATCACCTCCGGCGCGGACCGGTCCTCCACCGCCACGCTGGCCGGGCTCGCGGTCGGCGCGGGCAACGGTCTGCTGGCCAGTCGCCCGATCGTCGCGGTGGACCGGCGTGGTCTGGGCACATCGCAGCCGATCGACTGTATGCCCATCGATGCCCGCCGCGGCCTGGCCGATAACGGGCAATTCGGGCCGGGTGCAAGCGATCCTGTCGACGCGGTGACCGGATTCAGCCAGGACGCCACCATCGCCTGCCGCGATTTCCTGCAGCCCTACGAGGGCACCTTCGACGCACCGCACGCCGCCGACGACATCGAACAGCTGCGCAGGCAGTGGCAGGTCGACCGGATCGACCTGCTCGGTTCCGGTAACGGCGCGAAGGTCGCGCTCAGCTACGCGCGCAAATTCGGCGACCATCTGGCGCGCCTGGTCCTCGATTCGCCGGAGGCCGTCGGGACCGACGCGGTCACCCGAACCGAACAGCATGTCCAGGGCGCGGAGGCGGCGGTAACGGCATTCGCCCAGCGCTGCACCGGAATCGGCTGCTCACTCGGCCCGGATCCGCGCGCCGCGATCATCGATCTCGTGCGCAAGGCGGGCAGCGGCGGACTCGGTGACATTTCAGCGAATGCGCTACTGACCGGGCTGTCCGGATTCCTCGCCGGTCCGCGCGACCAATCCGCGCGGATCGCCGAACTGGCCGACGCGCTCTCGGCGGCCGGACGCGGCGATCGCGGACCGCTCGGGACGCTGATCCAGCGCGAATCCGCCGCCACCGCGGCCGACGGCCAGTTCGTCAACCGCTGCACCGATAACCAGCTGCCGCCGAGCCCGACCAAGGCCAAAGAGCTCGCCGACACCTGGGGCACGAAATACCCGGTCTTCGGCAGGTCGGCGGCCATCGGCATGATGGCCTGTGTCGCCTGGCCGGTCAGTGCCGCGCCGCCGCTGCCGGAGAAGCTGGACCTGCCCGTCCTCATCCTCGGCGGGGTCGCGGATCCGATGGTCGGCGATGGCGGCCAGGCCTCGGTCACCGGTGCGCTCGGCGCCGCTGGCGCGCGTAAAGCCGCGATCGCCTGGCAGGGTTGGGGACATCCGGTTTTCGCCCATTCCGGTTGTGCGCAACGGGCTCTCGTCGACTACCTCAAGGAGGCCAAGCTCCCCGCCGACGGCACCGCGTGCCCGGCATGAGCGAGCCGAGCGTCGGCACAGCCCACTGGGGAAAATGACGAGGCCGAGGGATGGGGGCACGGTCGTGATCCGCTAACGTCGGCGCGCCAGGTAGGTCCAGGCAACCGTCGCGAGCGGATCCGGTGTACCGTGCCCCAGTGTTACTTCGACAGCTCGAGCCTCGCACCGCTCGCACCACCGCCGAGGTGATCAAGTTCGCACTCTGGCCCCTTGCGGTCATGACTGTGCTCAACCGGGTCTTCATCAAGGCCGTCAATGGGTTCATCACCGATGACTTCAAACCGGTCTACAACGCCTCACTGGCGTTTCTCAACCACCGGCCGGTCTACACCGCGAACTACGATCTGGTGGATCCGCACTACCTGTATCCGCCCAGCGGCACCCTGCTGATCGCGCCGCTGGCGCTGATCGACCCGGAGAAGTCGCGCTGGTGCTTCATTCTGTTGAACGCCGCCGCCATCATCCTGGCCTGGTATCTGCTGCTCAAGCTGTTCAAGTTCACTCTCTCCTCGATGGCGGCGCCGATCCTGCTGCTGGCCATGTTCAGCTCCGAAACCGTCATCAACACACTGGTTTTCACCAATGTGAACGGGTGCGTGCTGCTGGCCGAGGTGGCCTTCATGATGCTGCTGCTCGCGCGGCGGGATCTGTGGGCCGGTGCGATATTGGGTTTGAGCATCGCAGTGAAGCCGACGCTGGCGCCGCTGGTATTGATCGCGGCGGCCCGTGGGCAGTGGAAGGTCTTCTATACCGCTATCGGCGTGCCGCTGGCACTGACCGCGATCGCTTGGCCGCTATCGGCCGATCCGGACAAATTCTTCACCAGGACCGCGCGCTATCTGTCCGATCCGCGCGACTACTTCAACAGCGCGATCGTCGGCAATGCCGCGTACTACGGGTTGCCGCTGTGGCTGACCTGGGGCATCCGCATTCTGATGGGCGTAATGGTGCTCATCTCGCTGTGGCTGCTCTACCGCTACTACCGCGACGATGAGCTGTTCTTCGTGGCCACCGCCTCCGGCGTGCTGATGACCGCGGAGTTCCTGCTCAACTCGCTCGGGCAGATGTACTACTCGATGATGCTGTTCCCGCTGCTGATGTCGGTGGTGCTGCGCAATTCGGTAATGCGGAACTGGCCCGCCTGGCTGGCGGTATTCGGATTCATGTCCTACGACAAGTGGCTCTCCGACCGCTGGCAGGGGCTGGGGCGCAACGTGGAGTACCTGCGGATCACCTTCGGTTGGGGCCTGCTGCTGATCGTCATCGCCTGTGTGCTCGGCGACCGGTACCTGGCGGCGCGGCGCGAAGGTCGGCTGCAGTCCGGGATCGATCCGGAGTGGATGCGGTCGCCGGAGTCGCCGGATCCGGTCGTAGTGGCGCCGCACCGGGTCGCGGCGGATTCCAGCGCGCACGCCGACACCGCCGACAATTCGGTCGTGAACGGCCGGGAGACCGAGCAGTCCGAATTGCGGGCCGAACCGCAGCCGAGCGCGGTGCAGTAGCGACCAGTGGGCCAGAACCGGGGTTCCGGCCCACGACTGCGGGGTCGCGGGGCGGCATTGCCGTCGGAAACCTATTAGCGTGGAGCAATGAGTTCCGACGCCGACACGTCCCTACCCGCGCCGCGCATCCAGCTGACCCCACAGGAGTGGAAGGCCAAGCTGAATCCGGAGGAGTACGCGGTGCTGCGACAGGCCGCGACCGAACGCCCGTTCACCGGCGAGTACACCGACACCAAGACCGAAGGGGTGTATGTGTGTCGGGCGTGCGGTGCCGAATTGTTCAGCAGCACTGAGAAATTCGACTCGCACTGCGGGTGGCCGTCATTCTTCGATCCGGCGAAATCCGAAGCGGTCATCCTGCGTTCGGATGACACGCTCGGCATGCATCGGGTCGAAGTGCTGTGTGCGAACTGCCACAGCCACCTCGGCCACGTCTTCGAGGGCGAGGGATACAACACGCCCACCGATAAGCGCTATTGCATCAACTCCATCGCCCTGCAGCTGCACCCCTCGGGCAGTGCAGCGGAGTAGAACGGCTGCCGCGCTCAACGAAAGATACAGACCGACCGGCTTGTTGCGCATGCCCCGAAACCCGGGGGCATGCGCGGCCGCCGCCCCCGTTCCGGCTCGCCGAGGGGCATGGATCAGGGCAGGGCGGCGATGAGCTTGTCGATCTCGACGCGGGGACCGGTGAAGAAGGGGACCTCCTCGCGGACGTGCAGACGTGCCTCGGTGGCGCGCAGATCGCGCATCAGGTCGACGATGCGGTGCAGCTCCGGGGCCTCGAAGGCGAGGATCCACTCGTAGTCGCCGAGCGCGAAGGAGCTCACGGTGTTGGCGCGCACATCCGGATAGCCGCGCGCGGCCTTGCCGTGGTCGGCCAGCATCTTGCGGCGCTCATCGTCGGGCAGCAGGTACCACTCGTAGGAGCGCACGAACGGGTACACGCAGATGTAGTTGCCCGGGTCCTCACCGGCCAGGAACGCCGGGATGTGGCTCTTATTGAATTCGGCGGGCCGGTGCAGCGCCACATTGCTCCACACCGGAGCGCTGGCCCGGCCGAGTTCGGTGGTGCGCCGGAAGTCCGCGTACGCCGCCTGCAGATCCTCGACCCGCTCGGCATGCGACCAGATCATGAAGTCGGCATCAGCGCGCATCCCCGCGACATCGTAGATACCGCGCACTACGATCTCCCGCTCGGCGAGCCCATCGAAGAATGCCCGCGCCTCCTTGATGGCACCTTCACGGTCGTCCCCCAACACCCCCGGCTGCACCTGGAACACCGAGAACATCAGGTAGCGAATGGTGGAGTTGAGTGCTTGATAGTCGAGTCGCGCCATGATTCCTATCGTGCCACTGCGGGCGGTCAGGGTGTCCGCGTGGGCTGTCGTCGCCGCGGGTGGTTGCCGATTGTGCGCCGTCTGCGGCGCATGAGCATGGTTGGCGCGCGGGCACATCCGGCCCCGGCGCGCCGCCATGATCGCCGCCGCTGCTACACCGGGCAGACGTCCAGCCGCCAGTCGGTCGGGGTGAACTGCTCGATATGGACGCGCTCCTCGGGCACGCCCGCGGCGTGCAGCTGGGTGCGTACCGAGTGCAGGAATTCGGTCCCGCCACAGACGTGGATATCGGCGTCGGCGGGCAGATCTACCTGCGACAGGTCGATCAGGCCCAGGTGCGCGCCCTCGGATGGCTCTTGGTACCAGAGTTCGAGCGTGACGCAGCGGAGCCGAGTGCCGAGTTCGAGCAGGCGCTCTCGCAGCGGATGGGTTTGCGGAGAACGGTCCGCATGCAGCACGACGGTACGCCGGTCCGGCGTGTTCGCGGCGAGGTGTTCGAGGATTCCGATCGTCGGGGTCGCGCCGACGCCCGCGGAGATCAGCACCAGTGGTGTGGTCGCGTCGGTATCGATGACGAGATCGCCGAACGGGAGGGTGACCTGCAGCGCGTCGCCGGGGCGCACGGTGTGGTGCAACCACGACGACACCTCGCCCGCCGGGCAGCCGCCGGTGGCGTCGATCCGCTTCACCGCGAACGACAGTGTGCCGTCTCCCGGGGCATTGATCAGGCTGTACTGACGCAGCTGGCGGGCGCCGTCGGGCAGGTGCACGCCGACCGAAATATATTGGCCCGGCACGAAACTCGGCAGTGGCGCGGACGGGTCGGCGGATTCGACGGTGAATACCGCGATACCGGATGGGTCGTCGGCGCGGGCAATGACGGTCACGTCCCGGAACACATCGCCGGGCTCGACCCCGGCGGCCACGTAGAGCTGCTTCTCCAGGTCGATCAGCGCGTCGGCCATCAGCCAGTACACCCGGTCCCAGGCCGCGGCCACCGGTTCGGTGACGACATCCGCACCGAGTACTTCCACGATTGCGGCGAACAGATTGTCGTGCACGAGCTGGTACTGCTCGGCGGTGATACCGAGCGAGGCGTGCTTGTGGCCGATCCGCGCGAGCATGGCGGCCGGATGCGGGAGGTCCGGGTCGACGAGGTAGGTGGCGAAGGTCGCGATCGAGGCGGCCAGCGCCCGCGACTGGGAGCCCTGCGCCTGGTTGCCGCGGTTGAACAGGTCGCGGATCAGTTCGGGATGATTGCCGAAGAGAGTGCGATAGAACACCTTCGTGATTTCGTCCACCTGCGCGCCCACCAAAGGCAGTGTGGCGCGGATGATTTCGGCGTGGTGCGCTTCGAGCTCCGGTTCGCTACGGACCGCGGTGTTCATGACATCTCCTTGTTCGCATATTCGCCCGCCGCTGATGTGGCGAGCAGACGCAGCAATCCGGACGTCGGCGCGGTGACGAGTTCGTCGAGGGTGTACCGATCCAATTCCCGGTAGAACGCCTCCTTGGCATCGGCCAACACCCGGCGCAACCGGCACCCGCCCACCAGCGGACACGGATGTTCGCCCTCGCAGACGACCACTTCCCGATCGTCTTCGAGTTCCCGAATCAACCACCCGACTGATACCGCTCGACCTGCCTCGGTGATGAACAGACCACCCGTGCGACCGCGCTGCGCCTGCACCAGACCGAGTTCGATCAGCCGCGAAACCGCCTTCGCAACATGATGCTCGGAGGCATCGACCTGCCGAGCGATCAACCGAGTAGTCACCCGGCCGTCCGCCTCGTCACTCACCGCCAACCGCATGATGGCCCGCAAGGCGATATCGGTGAACCGTGAGAGCTGCATGGCTCGACGCTACCGACGAGCAACCCCTGCCACATCCCCCTGCAACGGTGTCCTTAATTACGCGATGCCGTGCGGTTTTTGGTGCAGCAACAATGTCCGCGCACCCCGTGTTTCAACTCCCTGTGCGATACGCATCACACGCCTGGAGCCCATGTTGGTTACTGCGCCGCGCTCGAATCCCGCCCTCGGCGCACCGCCGCCAGTGGCCCGGACGCTCCCGACTCATCGGTCACTCGGCCGACGGCAACCCGACCTCGTACGCCCGCAGCTGTCTGTGAGCTGAAACACACCTATTGGCCACTTCGCGATAGGTATACAACTTGCGCCAAACGGGCACTAGACGTGCGCAACCCGCGGACCGAAGTCGCGCCGCAAGCCCCAGTACGAATCGCAGTGCGAGTAACGGTGGTAGCGATCCGGTGGACAAACAGCGCATCGCACTGCGCAGGGTGCGGCGGTTCGACTCGGGATGGCGGCAAGACGCCGGACAACAGCGCGCGGCATCGAACGAATCAGGGGGTGGCAGTTCGGGTGAGGATGGAAGCTATGCGGTGGGCGGCGGCGGTGCCGCAGGCGACGCAGGCGGGGACGCCGACGCCATGGAGATAGGCACCCGCGACGGCGAGACCATCGAAATCGGCTATGGCCGACTCGATTTCGGCGATGCGGTCGTTGTGGCCGGGGGCATATTGGGCGAGGCCACCGGGCCAGCGCTGGACCACTGCGGAGGTCGGTTCTATGGTCGCGCCGGTGACTGTGGCGAGGTCCTCGGTCGCGGCGGCGATCAGGTCAGCGTCGGACCAGTGCAGAGGTGAATCGTCGCCGAATTTGCCGAATGATGCTCGGACCGCAGCGGTCCCGCGCTCCGCCAGATGCGTCCATTTGCGGCTCGACAAGGTGAATGCCTTGGCGCGCAGAGGTTCTCCGGTGGCGACCAGAATCCCGGAGTTCCGGGGCAGCGCGGTGTCGCGCGGAAGACCGAGGGCCACAACGACGGATGAGGACAGCTCGATGCCAGCAGCGGCGGATGCGGCGGCGGGGGCGAACGGGCGCAGCAGGTTCGCGGTTACCGGGGCGGGAGTGGCGAGCACCACCGCGTCTACACCGCCGACCGGCTCGAGCACCCAGCCATGGGACGCGCGGACCAGATGGGTGGCCGAGGTCGCGGTGACGAATTCCGCCCCGGATTTCGCGGCCAACGTATCCAACAGCACCCGATAGCCGTCGCGCAGACCGCCGAAGACGGGAGCGTTCGAGGGCGGTGGCATGGCGGCGGCAACCGCGTGGGTCAGGCTCGGCGCGCCATCATCGAGTGCGGCGGCGAGGGTCGGCAGCGCGGCGCGTACGCCGATGGAACGCGAACTGCCCGCATAGACACCACCGAGCAGCGGATCGACGCTGCGTTCGACGACCTGCACGCCGAACCGGTCGGCGACCAGGCGGTAGACGTCCATATCGGCATCCGGATACCAGCCCAGCGGCCGCCGGGATTCCGTCTCGATCCGCTCGAGCGTTTCGGCATCGACCAGTCCGCGCATCGACTCGGCATTCGACGGAATACCCATCAGGGTGCGTTCCGGCAGCGGATGCGCACGGCCCTGCGACCAGACCAGCGGCCGCAACCCGGCCGGAACCACCAACTGCGTTTCGAGGCCGAGTTCCCGCAGCAGTTCCGGCACCTCCGGCCGCCGCCCGACAAACGCCTCCGCCCCGAGATCCAAAGGCTCCCCGGCCAATTCGCCGGTATAGAGAATCCCGCCGAGCCGCGCGGCCCGATCGATCACAACGATGTCGGCTTCCGCACCGAGCAGCACCCGCAACCGGTACGCCGCGACAAGCCCGCTGATCCCGCCCCCGACTACCGCGATTCTCATGTCGCGACCGTAGCCCTCCCGTGGATCCGCGCCGACCACGCCCCTCGCCTTCGTGACCGAGCGCACGATCGCCGGGCCGACACCGTCGGGCGCGGTCAGCGCTCGCCACGCAACTGTGCCCGAATCTCGGGTTTGAGCACCTTGCCGATCTTCGAGCGCGGCAGGTCAGGCCAGATCTCCACCTGCTTGGGAGTTTTCACCCCGCCGAGGCGTGCCTTCGTGTGCTCGCGCAGTTCGTCGGGGGTAGCGGTGCGCCCGATGTGCAGTTGGACGACGGCGGTGACCCGCTCGCCCCACTTATCGTCGGGAAGTCCGATGACCGCGCAGTCCTGGACCGCCGGGTGGGTCAGCAGCGCCTGTTCGACCTCGGCGGAGTACACATTGAATCCGCCGCTGATGATCATGTCCTTGGCCCGGTCGACGATGTAAAGGTAATTGTCGGCATCCAGGTAGCCGATGTCTCCGGTGTGATGCCAGCCGTAGCGCGACACCTCGGCAGTCGCATCCGGATTCTTGTGATACCCCGCCATGACCAGCGGGCCCCGGACCACGATTTCGCCGCGCGCACCGGCGGGGAGCAGGCGGCCCTCGGCGTCCATGATGGCCACGCGGGTGAGCGGGGTGGGTCGTCCAGCCGATGACAGTCGTTCGGTGGCAATCGAGCCGTCGGGGCGGAAGTGATCCTTCGGCGCCAGCGTGGCGACCATCATGGGTGCCTCCGACTGTCCGAACAGCTGACCCATGACCGGTCCGATCCGCTCCAGCGCCGCCGCCAGCCGGGCCGCCGACATCGGGGCCGCTCCGTACCAAAGACACTGCAGGGAACCGAGATCCGCCGTTGGTAACGCAGGATGATCCAGCAGCATGTAGATCAGCGTCGGCGGCAGGAAGGTATGGGTGATCCGGTGCCGCTCGATCTGCGTAAGGAATTCACCGAGATCCGGGGTGGGCATCACGACGATCTCACCGCCGAGGGTCAGGATCGGAAAACACAGGACGCCCGCGGCGTGGGTGAGGGGCGCCAGCGCCAGATAGCGGGGCCGATGTTCGAAGGGATAACTCATCAGGGTCAATGCAGTCATCGTCTCGAGATTGTGACCGGTGAGCCGAACCCCCTTCGGTCGTCCGGTTGTACCGCCGGTGCCGACCAGCATGGCGAGTTCGTCGATCGGCTCGACCTCCAACGGCTCGGCCGGACAGTCCCGCACCCAGTCGTCGAAATATGCTGCCCCTGCGATATTTCCGTCGGTGCAGACCAGCGTCCGCAGCATGGGCAGCCGCGGTGCGATGGCGGAAACCAATGGCGCGAAGGCGGCTTGGAATATCAGGCAGGTGCAGTCGAAGAGCTCGAGTAGCTCTTGATTCTCCGCGGCCTCGTTGCGCGGATTGATCGGGCACCACACCGCGCCGGCACGGGCGATGCCGAAAACACACGCAAAGGCCAGCGTGTCGTTCGCTGACAGGATCGCGACCCGCTCGCCGGGCCGGACTCCGGATCGCTCCAGCGCGCGAGCGATCCGCCAGGACAACTGCTGTACCTGCGCATAGGTCAGCGTGTGCCCGTTCATGGTCAGGCAGGGTGCGGTGGCGCCGAGCGAGGCGCCCTTGTCGAGATAGTCGGTCAAACGCACGGTAATCCTCTACGGAAGCTGTTGCGGGAACGGCCGATTCGGACCATGGGCAGCTCCGGCCACCCATGGTCCGAGGCGCGATCAACGATGCACGGTCAGTACCGGTTCACTGACCAGCCCGAAACCGCGTAGCACGCCGAGCAGTTCTCGATGGCCGAATGCCTGGCACGCCGAAGCGAACCCGGTTCGTTTCGGCGGTGCCTGCAGCAGCGCGTTCGCGGCAAACGCCTGCAGCAGACCGGTCTGCTTGTAGTTGCAATTCCCGTAGATCACGCAGTGGGCACGGGCCAGCGGCCCGGACGCGTGCACGGAATCGAGCGAGGTATTGATGCGCGGATTCTCCCGCGGCGGCATCTCGTCCCGAACCAGGGCGGCCTGTTCGGCGAGGACGCGGTATTTCTCCTGCGCCGGAAGGTCTTTCACCTGTTCGACGACCGCCTGCACGATCTGCGGCACCCCCTGCATCAACGGCCGGTTGAACACACCACCGAGCACCCTTACATTCGCCACCCGCGGATCGCGCTTGAACCACACCGGATGTGAGGTGCCGCCCCAGGGCAGCGCGAGCCCGATCTCATGCTGTCCGGGCACCACCACGTCGTAGAGTCCAGCGTCCGCGGGCCACTCCACATATTGGTTCTGCTCGAGGTAGTAGGCCTTGGACAGCGCGGCATTGACCAGAATCGTCTTCGTGGATGCGACCGTCGGGAAACCCTTCCAGAAGACCTGGATATCGAGTGTGTCCAGGCCCGGGGTTTCCAGGCAGATATTCGCGGCGATCTCCCCCGTGGTGTACATCTGCGCGACTCCGGGTGCGAGCAGCAGACCCTGCGCGGCCATCTCGGCACCGTATTGCTCATCGCAGTCGATCAGCCAATCCTGTTCACCGGTGGTGTCGAGGTAGTGGGTCCCCGCGGCCGCACAGGCCCGCACCACCTCATGTCCGTACTGCGAGAACGGGCCGACGGTATTGCAGACAACGGCGGCGCCGCGAAACAGCTCGGTCAGTGGCCCGACCTCATGTGCGACTTCGACGACCTCGTGCTCGACGGTGTCGATGCCGGGAACCTTGTCGATTGCCTCTTGCAGCCGGGACTTGTCCCGGCCCGCGGCAACGAACGGAATATTGAACTCGCGCAGGTATTCACACACCAATCGGCCGGTGTATCCGGATGCGCCGTAGACGACGACGGGCTTATCGGTACTCATCAGATCTCGAACCTTTCGCTGTCTCGGAAACTCACATGCCCATGCCGCCGTCGACCGGCAGACCCGCGCCGGTAATGAACCGAGCGGCGTCGGAGGCGAGGAAGACCACCGCGTCGGCCATATCGGCGACCTCACCGAGGCGCCCCTGCGGGGTCTGCTCGACCACCGCGCCGACGGCGGCTTCCGCGCTGGGGAACAATCCGATCCGGGCGACATCGTCGGCGAGTTGGGCACCCATCTCGGTCGGGACGAGTCCGGGGTAGACACAGTTCACGCGCACGCCGTAGCCGAGCTTGCCGGACTCCATTGCTGCGACCCTGGTCAGCCGATCCACCGCGGACTTGGTCGCCGAGTAGACCGAAATACCTGGAAAGGCGATCGTCGCGGCGACCGAAGCAATGTTCACGATCGCACCACCCCGACCCGCCGCACCGCCCGGCCGCATCGCGCGCAACGCGTGTTTGATACCCAGTGCCGTGCCGAGCACATTCACCTCGAGCATCCGGCGCACCTGTTCCGGATCGAGATCGACAACGAGGCTGGTGATTTCGACTCCGGCATTGTTCACCACGATGTCCAGGCCGCCCAGTGCGGCGATAGTGTCGGTGACCGCCTGCGCCCAACGCGCGTCATCGGTGACGTCGAGGGGCACGAATTCGGCCGTCGCACCGGTCGCCCGCAACGCTTCGACGGTGTCCTTGCCGAGATCCTCGCGCACGTCGCCGATCGCGACCGCCGCCCCGGCACGGGCCAGCGCCTCGGCCATTCCGGCACCAAGCCCTCGCGCGCCGCCAGTTACCAGGGCCGTGCGCCCGGTCAGGTTGTACCCATTCATCGGGCATCTCCTCCTCGAGATGGTCCATTCGGCTTTCGGTCTCATCCGGCACTCCAACCCGATGCGACGTGGATCACAGTGTGCTCGCGTTCTTGACAACCGTCAAGATTTTCCGTGACAGTCGTCAAGATTTTCTTACACAATCGTCAAACCAGCTGGTCGCCTGATTCCGATACCGCGATACACTGGGCGAATTCACAAGATGCGGATGCGGGTGACGGAGAGAAGCCACGATGACCGAAATCGTCGAGACCAGGCGGAATCGCATCGCGCGCCGACAGGTCGATAAGTTCGGCGAGCGGCGCGCTCAGCTGGCCGCCGCGGCCCTGCACACCCTCGCCGAACTCGGCTACGCACGCACCAGCTTGCGAGAGATCGCACAGAAATCCGAGTTCACCCACGGGGTGCTGCACTACTACTTCAACGACAAGGTCGAGCTGATCACCCACGCGGTGCGGCAGTACGAGCAGGTGTGCGTCACCCGTTATGACGACATCGTCGCCACCGCGACAACGGCCGAACAGCTACGAAAGGACTTCGGCGCGGCGATGGCGACCACCCTGGACGCCGACGCACCGCTGCACCGGCTCTGGTACGACCTGCGCAACCAGAGTCTGTTCGAGGAGTCCTTCCGCGACGACGTGCTCGAGATCGACAGTCACCGCGAGGAGATGATCCGCAACGTCGTGGACCGCTTTGCAGAGTTGTCCGGACGCCCTCTCTTGATCCCCTCGACCACGGCCTACGCCATATTCGACGGCCTGTTCCAACAGGCACTGCTGCACAAACTCGCCGGGCAGGTCGATGCCGCCGACAATCTCCGCACCGAGGCCGCGGGTCTGCTGGACGTGGTGGTCGGACAGGGCAGGCCCTAGCCGGTCCCGCTGCGGCGCGTCGGCTCTCGTCTACGGAATCGTCAAACCTCACCCGAGATGATCAGGTCCACATGGTCACGAGTGCGATCGGCGGCGAAGTGGGCGTCTTCGGCGGCCATCCACCGCTCCCACAGCGGCAGCGTGTGCGCACCATCGCGATCGAGTCCGCGTGCCAGACACACTGCGCGCGGGGTGTCGATCCACACCGCCAGGGTCAATCGATCGCGGACGGCGGCCCGGGCCGCGGAGACGCCTTCGAGGACGAGCACGCCCCCGGGCGCGACGTCGTGCCATTCGGCAAGGGCTCGCTTGTTCCAGTCGTAGCGCTGGTATCGACCGGCGCGTCCATTGGCGATCGGCTGGAGCACCTGTTGCTCGAGCCGAGGCCACCACGGGAGCTCATTGTTCCCCTTGGCGAAGTCGTCGGTGTGCACGACCCGCGCATCACACCGCGCCGCCAAAGACGCTGCGAACGTTGACTTTCCGGCCCCACCCGGCCCGTCCACCGCCACCAGCCGCGTCGATCCGAGTCGCGCTGCACCGGCCGCGACCCGACCGACGATCTCCTCGATCGCCGGACTCGGCTCGCCCGGCGGCGCGGACAGAGGTAGGCCACTCGGTCGCGGTTCCGCGCCCATGACCAGCTAGGTCACAGTTCGTGAACGAGTTGCACCAGCGCGGTGAGCACACCCGGATCGGTTTCGGGCAGCACACCGTGCCCGAGGTTGAAGATATGACCGGCCGCACCCATGGTGATCGCCTCATCGGCCTCGTGCACGATGCGCCGCGCCTCGGCCTCGATCGCGGCGGATCCGGCGAACAGCACGGCGGGATCCAGGTTGCCCTGCAAGGCCTTTCCTGGTCCGACTCGGCGCACCGCCTCGGTCAGTGGCACCCGCCAGTCGACACCGACGACATCGGCGCCCGCCTCACCCATCGCACCGAGCAGTTCCCCGGTCCCGACCCCGAAGTGGATCCGGGGCACACCGGCCGCGGCGACCTCGGCGAAGACCCGCTCCGAATGCGGCAGCACGAATTCACGATAGTCGGCAAGCGACAGCGCACCGGCCCAGGAATCGAACAATTGCACCGCATCGACACCGGCGGTCAGTTGCGCCTGCAGGAACGCGACGGTGATATCGGTCAGGACGCCGAGCAGTTCGTGCCAGGTCGTCGGATCGGCGTGCATCATCGCCTTGGTCCGCTCGTGGTTCTTACTCGGACCACCCTCGACCAGATACGACGCGAGCGTGAATGGCGCACCGGCAAATCCGATCAGCGGCGTCTCGCCGAGCGCGTCGGTCAGCAGCCGCACGCCGTCGGTAACCGCGCCCACCTCTTCGGGCCGCAGCCGAGGCAGCGCCCGCACATCCGCGATGGTCCGCACCGGCGATGCGATCACCGGCCCGACACCGGCGACGATATCGAGGTCGATGCCCGCGGCCTTCAATGGAACGACGATATCGGAGAACAAGATCGCCGCATCGACACCGTGACGCCGGATCGGCTGCATGGTGATCTCACACACCAGCTCCGGATCGAAGCACGACTCGAGCATCCCGATGTCCTTGCGCAATTCGCGGTACTCGGGCAGCGACCGTCCGGCCTGACGCATGAACCACACCGGCCGACGGGTGGGTTCGGCGCCGGTGGCGGCGGCCAGAAACGGGGCATCGGTCAACCGGCGGCGGGTGTGAGTGCTCATCACCGCTATCGTATGCGGGCTCGCGCCCCGCCCCCGCGCGGCCGGGTGCCGGGTCACGGAAGGGCGATGTTCGCCCGCTCGGAGCGGGAATCCGGCGCGCCTCCGACCGCCCCGGGCGCACAAGGTCTACCGTCGGTTGCGTGACACCGCTCGACTTTCGCGACGGAGCCGCACCGACCGAAGGACCCAACGGCGAGCCAGCTCAGTTTCGCGCCGCGGTCGATGCGATGGGTACCGCAACTGTGCACCCTCGAATCGAGCTGGCACCGATCCGCCCCCCACAACGCCTGGCACCGTATTCCTATGCACTAGGCGCGGAAGTCACACATCCCGAAACCACTGTGGTACCGGTCGATTCCGAGGGCGATGCCTTCGGCAGGCTGATCCTGCTGCACGATCCCGACGGTGACGATGCCTGGCACGGTGTATTCCGTCTGGTCGCCTATATCCAGGCCGATATCGATGCCGCGCTCGCCACCGACCCGCTGCTGCCCGAGGTCGCCTGGAGCTGGCTGGTCGACGCGCTCGAGTCCCGTGGCGAGCCGTTCACCGCGCTCGGCGGCACCGTCACCTCCACCAGTTCGGTGCGCTACGGCGATATCGCCGGACCCCCGCGGGCGCACCAGTTGGAACTGCGCGCCTCCTGGACCGCGATGACCACCGAGATGCGCCCCCATGTGGAAGGCTTCTGCGAAGTACTCGCCTATGCGGCCGGTTTGCCGCCCGCCGGAATCACACATCTGCGGCCGGAGTCCTATACCAGCAACGACCACACCTGATCGCCACGTAAAGTTCAGGTTTATGTCGGTAGCAGACGAGTCCGAACCGAGTAACACAGCCGAAGACAGCACAGCCGAACCACTGCTCGTGCCTGCCGAAGGTGTGCCTCCCGTGCTCGTCACCGCCGCCGCGGTCGCCGATGCCGCCGCCCGCCTCGCCGCGGGCACCGGACCGCTGGCCGTGGACGCCGAGCGCGCCTCCGGATTCCGGTACTCGGCCCGCGCCTACCTCATCCAGTTGCGGCGCGCGGGATCGGGCACCTTCCTGATCGATCCGATCCCGGTCACCGACGCACTCGCACCGCTGGCCGAAGCGATCAACGAACTGGAATGGGTGCTGCATTCGGCGGACCAGGATCTGCCCGGACTCGCCGAACTCGGACTGCGGCCCGCGCGCCTGTTCGACACGGAATTGGGCGGCAGGCTGGCCGGCTTCGAACGCGTCGGACTGGCGGCGATGGTGGAGCGACTGCTCGGCCGCGCCCTGCGCAAGGGTCATGGCGCGGCCGACTGGTCCACGCGGCCGCTGCCCGAGGATTGGCTGAACTACGCGGCCCTCGATGTGGAATTGCTGCTCGAGCTGCGTGACGAGGTGGCCGCCTCGCTGGCGGCCCAACACAAGACCGACTGGGCGGCACAGGAATTCGAGCACGTCCGGATCACCGAACCCGGTACGCCGAAGGCCGACCGGTGGCGGCGCACCTCCGGCATCCACACCCTGCGCCGCGCCCGCCAATTGGCGATCGTGCGCGAACTGTGGAACACCAGGGACACCCTGGCCCGCACCCGCGACGTCGCACCCGCCCGCATCCTGCCGGACGCCGCGATCATCGCCGCCGCGAATGCCGAACCGCGCACCATCGCCCAGTTGCGCACGCTCCCGGTCTTCGGCGGACCCCGCCAGCGCCGCTACTCCCGCGACTGGCTCGCAGCTGTCGACCGCGGCCGCGGCCTGCCCGATACCGAACTGCCACCCTTGACCCAACCGTTCGACGGACCACCGCCGGTGAACCGGTGGGAGCGTCGCGACCCCGCGGCCGCGGCCAGACTGGCCAGGGCGCGCGCGGCAATGGGTGAGCTGTCCACCGAATACGCGATCCCGGTGGAGAATCTGCTCTCCCCCGACTTGGTGCGCAGATTGTGCTGGGACGGGCTGCCGGATTACGACCGAGTCGGCGATGCGGCGGATCTCTCGGCCGCGATCGATGGGTTCCTGAAATCGGGTGGCGCCCGGCCATGGCAGCGTGAACTCGCGGTTCCCGGGCTTACGGCCGCTCTGACGCCGACACCCGACGCATAGCCCCACGACCCGCTTCAGCCAGTGGGCACGTCATCGAGACGAGCGGATCGGCGGTTTCGCAGCCACCATCTACCTAGCGTCGATCGCTGATGCGCTGTCGCCGACGGGAAAGGTAGCGGCCGACGGATGTCGCCACCGCCGTCGCGGCAGGCACCTGGTCTCGCCGAGAACCCAGCTGCCGCTGGGCCTTCTACGACCACTCCCGCAACCGCGGCCGCACCTGGTGCTCTATGGATGCCGGTGGGATCCGGGTGAAAGTCGGTGCGTCGCATTGCCGTAACGCCGAACGCTGACTATCGGAACCGGATGGGCGCCGTGCGCTCAGCGCGCGTCGAGCCAGCCCGAGATGCGGCGGGCGATATCAGGAGCGGTCAGACCGAGTTCCTCGTGCACCTGATTGCGCGAGGCGTGATCCAGGAAGTGCTGGGGCACACCGAGATCGCGGGTGGGAACATCCAGACCCGCGGAGCGCAGCCGAGCGGAAACGGTGGAGCCGATGCCACCGTGCAGACCGCCGTCTTCCAGAGTCACTACGAGACGGTAGTTTTCGGCGAGTTTGACCACGGTATCCGAGACCGGCAGCACCCACCGGGGGTCGATGGCGGTGACCGAAATACCTTCCGGCTCCAGCAGATCCGCCACCTCCACCGCGGTCGAGGCGAAGGGCCCGACCGCGACCAGCAGCACATCACCGCGCTGCGCTCGGGCAGAGCCACCCTCACGCTCGGGCAGCCGTAGCACATCGACCCCATCGAGCCGCTCGACGGCCGAAATATCCTCGGCCACACTGCCCTTCGGGAACCGAATGGCAGTGGGTCCGTCGCTCACCGCCAGCGCCTCGGCCAATTCCTCGCGCAGCGTCGCCGCATCGCGCGGGGCCGCAACGCGCATACCCGGAATGATTCCGAGCACGGACAGATCCCACATCCCGTTGTGCGACGCGCCGTCCGGGCCGGTTATGCCGGCGCGGTCGAGCACCACGGTCACCGGCTGCTTCAACAGCGCGACATCCATCAGCAACTGATCGAACGCGCGGTTCAAGAACGTCGAATAGATGGCCACCACCGGATGCATACCGCCGAGGGCGAGTCCGGCCGCCGAGGCCATCGCATGCTGTTCGGCAATGCCGACATCGAACATCCGCTCCGGGAACCGTTCCCCGAAGGCCGCGAGGCCGGTCGGTCCCGGCATGGCCGCGGTGATCGCGACAATGTCATCGCGCTTCTCCGCATGCGCGATCAACTCCTGAGAGAACACCGAGGTCCAGCCGAGTGCCTTCGGCCCGCCGAGCGGGCGTCCGGTGAGCGGGTCGATCGGATCGCAGGCGTGCATCTGATCGGCGACGTGGTTCTCGGCGTGTGAGTATCCGCGCCCCTTCTGCGTCACGACATGCACAACGACCGGCCCGCCGAAGTCCTTCGCCCGACGCAGCGCCGCCTCCAACGCGGCGGTGTCGTGTCCGTCCACGGGGCCGACATACTTCAGTCCGAGGTCGCTGAACAGCTCCTGCGGGCTCACCGCGTCCTTGATCCCGGCCTTCACCGCATGGACCATCGAGTACGCGGATTCGCCGACGCGCGGGATGCTCTTGAGAATCCGCTTGCCCGCGTCCAGCGCGTGCTCGTAGGCAGGCTGGGTGCGCAGTGCGGTCAATCGGTCGGCAAGGCCGCCGATGGTCGGCGCGTAGGAGCGGCCGTTGTCATTGACCACCACGACAACCGGACGGTCCGGTGCGGCGGCGATATTGTTCAGCGCCTCCCAGCACATGCCGCCGGTGAGCGCGCCGTCGCCGACCACGGCGACCACATGCCGGTTCTGACCGGTCAGCGCGAACGCCTTCGCCAGGCCGTCGGCATAGGACAGCGACGCCGAGGCGTGTGAGGATTCGACCCAGTCGTGGGCGCTCTCGGATCGGCTCGGGTAGCCGGACAGTCCACCCTGTTTGCGCAGCGTGTCGAACTGATCCTTGCGGCCGGTGAGAATCTTGTGCACGTAGGCCTGGTGCCCGGTGTCGAAGATCAACGGGTCGGCCGGCGAGTCGAAGATCCGGTGCAGTGCGATGGTCAACTCCACCACACCGAGATTGGGGCCGAGGTGCCCGCCGGTGACGGCGACCTTCTGCACCAGGAACTCGCGAATCTCCTCCGCCAGTTCACCCAATTCAGCAACGGTGAGCCGTCGCAGGTCTTCGGGTGTATCGACCCGGGAAAGCACTCCCACGTGAACTCGCTCCCTCCGGATAGCGCATCTGATCCGATCAGTCTACGGAGCCGCTGCAGTGCCACCGCACGACAACAGCCCGCCACCAGCCGACTTCGCGCAGAAGTGTGAGCCTCCACACGAATCGCCAGCCCATTCCACGACACGCTCGGGCGGACGAGTCCGGCGACCGCAGTCAACGTTACCCAGCTTAGAGTGGACCCGTGGCCCTGCCCGAGCAGATGGTTCCGCAAACGGTCGACCCCGGTGTCGTGGCGCGCATAGTCACCGATGTCTACCAACTCTGTCGCGCCGACGACTCCGGAGATCTCGCCGACTACATTCCCGAACTGGCTGCGGTGCAACCGGATTCGTTCGGACTGTGCCTGGCCACCGCGGACGGACGAGTCTACGGCACCGGTGACGTCAACACCGAGTTCACCATTCAGTCGATCTCCAAACCCTTCACCTACGCGCTCGCACTGGCCGATCGAGGCATCGAGACCGTCGACGAGCATATCGATGTCGAACCCTCCGGCGACGCGTTCAACGAGATCAGCCTGGACCCGGTGACCGAGCGCCCGCGCAATCCGATGATCAACGCGGGCGCCATCACCGCGGCCGCACTGATCACCGGCCGCGACCCGGCCGACCGATTCGAGCGCATCCGGCACTGCTACTCCCGCTTCGCCGGGCGCATGCTCACCATGAACGAAGCGGTATACGCCTCGGAGGCGCGCACCGGTTTCCGCAACCGCGCCATCGGCTACATGCTGCGCTCGTTCGGCATCATCGAATCCGATCCGGACGAGGCGGTCGACCGGTACTTCCGGCAGTGCTCGATCGATATCACCTGCCGCGACCTCGCGCTGATGGCGGCCACGCTGGCCAATAACGGAGTCAACCCACTGACCAGGGAACGCGCCCTGACCGCCGTACTGACCGAACGCGTGCTCAGCGTGATGACCACCTGCGGCATGTACAACGCCGCGGGCGACTGGGTGACCACCGTCGGCCTACCCGCCAAGAGCGGTGTCGGCGGCGGCATCCTGGCGGTATTACCCGGCCAGATCGGCATCGCCGTCTACTCTCCCCGGCTGGATCGGCACGGCAACAGCGTGCGCGGTGTCACCGCCTGCCGCGCCCTGTCGGAGCGCCTCGAACTGCACTTCCTACACGTCACGCGGGCGGCGCGCACCGCGATCCGCGCCGCCTACTCGGTGGCCGAGGTGCCGTCGCGATTGCGCCGCACCACCGAGGAATTGGACCTACTCGCCGCGCACGGGCACCGGGCACGGGTCTACGAACTGCACGGCGACCTGTTGTTCGCCGGTGCGGAGCGGGCAGTGCGCGAGATCGAGGAACAGGCGCGGGAACTAGTGGCGCTGGTCGTCGACCTGCGCCGGGTCGACGAGGTGAGCACGATCGCGGTACAGATGCTCGACGCCCTGCAGACCGAACTCACCGCCGCTGGCTGCCGCGTCGCCATCGTCGACCCGGACGGCAAACTCGGCCATCTGGTCTCCAGTCTGGATCCGGCCGACCCGCGCGGGCTGGTGTTCGTCGATCGCGATACCGCCACGGAATGGTGCGAGGACATCGTCCTCGCACACCACCGGCCCGAGGACGAACGCGTGTGCACGTCACTGCCGATCGAGGACCATCCCGCACTCGCCGCGCTGGCTCCTGACGATCGGGCCCGGCTGGCCAAGGATTTCGAGGTGCGCACCATCGCACGCGGCGAGTTGATCGCCGAACGCGGCAGTAGACGCTCGGGGCTGTATCTGATCCTGGAGGGCCGAGTCCGGATCACCTTCGAAGGCACCAATGCCCGCCCCCTTCGCCTGATATCCCTGTCGGCCGGAATGTCGTTCGGCGAGGTTCCGATGCTCCTCCTTACGCCCTTTGTGAACGACGTCTGCGCGGAAACCGCAGTCCGCGTCGCGGTGCTCCGCCCCGAGCGGTTCGACACGCTCACCGAACAAGCGCCGCAGATCAAGCTCGCCCTGCTCGAACGACTCGCCGCGGACGCCTACGCACAGATGCACACAGCGGTGCGAGCGATCGCCGTCCGTGGCGGCGACTATTGAGGTGACCGTGGCCCGGGGACATTTCCGTGGCATCGACCGTTTCGCATCTGAAGCCATCAAGTCAGGAGACGCCGTGAGCAACAAGCAGTCCGACGACGACACCGGCACGGTCACTACCTTCGGGTACGGCACCGCTCGTGCCACCCCGGATCTCATGCGGGTCACCATCTCCATCGAGACCCGGGCCAGCAAGGTCGCCCTCGCCTACGGTCAGGCCGGTGAGCGCGTCGCCGCCGTCACCGATTCGCTGCGCTCCGACGGCATTGCGGGCACTGATATCGCCACCAGCGGGCTGTCGGTGCGCACCGAAACCGTCTGGGTGGAGGGCGGCGGCTCCAAGATCACCGGATACGTCGCGACCACCGACCTCACCGTTGTCCTGCGCGATATCGGCGAAACGGCCGATCCCGGCCCCGCCACGATCATCGCCAACTGCGTCGACGCCGGTGGTGACGATGTGCGCCTCGGCGGGCTCGGTCTCGGCTTCGCCGATCAGGAGAGCCTGCTCGCCCGGGCCCGCGATGCCGCATGGGACAACGCGCTCGCCAAGGCCCAGCAGTACGCGGGCCGCGCGCAGCGCACCCTCGGACCGGTCGTCGAGATCACCGAGAACACCACTTCCGCGGTGCCCACCGCGCCCCGGCTGATGGCGGTGGCGGCCCCCATGAACGAGGGCTTCGGCGGGGCACCGGTTCCGGTCGAGCTCGGCGAATCCGAAATCTCGGCGACCATCCGCGCGACCTGGCATCTCACTCGCGCTCTAACCTAACGCTTGCTTGGGTATAGTGAGGGCTTCACCTTTCTGGTTAGGGGTCCGCATGCCATTCGTGCTCATCGACAAACCGCGGCCGCAGGTCGCGCTGGTCACGCTCAATCGGCCGGAACGAATGAACGCGATGGCCTTCGATGTGATGATCCCGCTGCGGCAGGCTCTCGAAGAGGTCAGTGCCGATAACGAGGTGCGGGTCGTGGTGCTCACCGGGGCGGGCGAAGGCTTCTGTTCCGGCGCCGACCTGCAGAGCGCGGGCAAGGTGCCCAATACCGAGGGGCTGACCAAGACCAGCGTCGCCCGGCGCTCGATGGATCTGCTCAACGATGTGATGATCGCCCTGCGGCGGATGAACCAACCGGTCATCGGCGCGATCAACGGCGCGGCAATCGGCGGCGGATTCTGTCTCAGCGTCGCCACCGATATCCGAATCGCGGGCGAGGACGCCTACTTTCGCGCCGCCGGGATCAATAACGGCCTCACCTCAGCGGAATTGGGCATCAGCTATCTGCTGCCGCGCGCCATCGGCGCCTCGCGCGCCTTCGAAATCATGTTGTCCGGCCGGGATATCGACGCGGTCGAGGCCGAACGCATCGGTTTGGTCTCGCGCACCGTCCCGACCGCCAAACTCCTCGACACCTGCTATGACCTGGCCGAACGAATTATCAGCTTCAGCCGGGTCGGCACCGAACTCACCAAGCGCATGTTGTGGAGCGGTATGGAGGCCAGCGGCTTCGAATCCCATATGCAGCATGAAGGCATGTCCCAGCTCTACGTTCGCCTCACCACCGAGAACTTCGACGAGGCCATCCGTGCTCGCCGCGACCGCCGTCCACCCGTCTACGAGGACTGAGCCGAGCGCTGGCCGATGCCTCTGACCAGCAGTGTCACCGTATCGGCGCCCGCGTGGCGGTCCTTCGAGATCTCCAGATACTCAGGCGATTGCGCCCACGCGCGGAAGGACGGTTCGTCCGGGAACGACATCAGGACCACCTTTTCGCGATCGGAGTCGCCCTCGATCACCTGCGGGGATTCGTCGGAGGCCAGCAGGGTGCCGGAGTAGCAGGCGAATACCTCGAGGAAGCGCGTCTGATAGCGATCGTAAGCGGCGCGATCGGTGAATTTCAGCTGCGCTATGACGTATACGGTCATGGTGAGACTCTAGGCGGCGTAAGGATTTCTCGTACTGGCCTGGGTGGCCGGTTGCGGCCCGTGGCTCGACGGGCATGGCTTGAAATCGGCCCTACGTCAACCTGATCCGATCCGTTGCTGTCTGCCAGTCGGGTCGACGCGGCATGAAGCGCCGAATCCCCCGGCGTCAGCGCGAGGCGATGTTCAGCGTTCCAGCAGGGCGAGGCATTCGACGTGGTGGGTGGCGGGGAAGGCATCGAAGGCGCGCAGGTCGGCGAGCTGGTAGCCCGCTGCCTGGTAGAGGCCGAGATCGCGGGCGAAAGACGCCGGGTCGCAACCGACATGGATGATGCGGACCGGGCCGCTGGTGGTCACCGCGGTGACGACTTCCTTGCCCGCGCCCGCACGCGGCGGATCCAGCACAACCACATCCGGAGCGGCACTGCTGGCGTGTTCGGCCAGCCAGTGCTCGACGCGCTGGGCACGCAGGTCCAGCCACGGCAGATCCCGCAGGACCGCGGCGCCGTCGGCCACCGCGGACCGCGCCGATTCCACCGCGAGTACCGAGCCGGTCGGACCGACCTGGTCGGCGAGCCGGGCCGCGAACACCCCGACGCCGCTGTACAGATCCCACGCCCGCTCCCCGTGACCGAGTCCGGCCCACCCCGCGACCAGATCCGAATAGCATTGCGCCGCACCGCGATGCGCCTGCCAGAATCCGGTCGCGGACAGCTCCCACCGTCGCCCGGCCACGTACTCGACCGTCCGCCCACTACCCCCGAGCACCCACTCGTCCCGCGCCGCATGCGCCGCCGCACGCCGGGCCGAAGCCTGCCGCCGATCCCCCTCATGCTCCGCCGAACCGAGCTGATCGGCCCCGTGATCGCCGATCCCGTGCGCCCGACCGTGACCGCCGCTCCAATCGTCACCGCGATCCCACTCGCGGCCGTGTGATGGCCTTTCCCCACGATGATCCCGACCTGCCCCGCCGCGATCATCACCCCGGGACCGATCATGTCCGCCGTCTCGATCATCGATGCGGCGCCACTGCGGGTCACCGCTGCGATCGCCGCGACCACGACGCCCGTCCCGGCCCCGGCCCGCACCACGACGCCCGCCACGGTGGTCCCGATCGGCAGCACCACGCCGGTTCCCGCCACGCCCACCGCGCACCGCGGGTCGTTCACCCCCACGCTCAGCACGACCGGCCGGGGCCGACGGGGCCAGCTCGACGATATGCCGCATCCCATCGCCGTCCACCGCGATCACCAGATCCGCACCGGGCGTCCACAATCGATCGCCGATACCGTCCATCGCACCCGAAACAGGTTGCGGGCAGCGCAGATCGGTGATCACCTCGGTACTGCGATAGCCGTGCACGCCAGCTCGGCCGTTGGCGTCGACCGCCAACCGGACCCGGGTGCGCCAGCCGCCGGTGGTGTCGGCGGGATATCCGGCGATCGGCTCCACGGTGATATCGCGGTCGATTCCGGCGATGCGACGCAACTGTTCGGCGACCACCGCCGCCTTCAGTGCGCGCTGAGCCGCCGGGGTGGCGAAGGAGAAATCGCAACAGCCCGCGCCGCCGGGACCGGAGACCGGGCAGGTGGCCGGAATGCGGTCCGGGGATGCCTGCAGGATCTCGATCGCATCGGCCCGGCAGAACGAACCGCCGCGGTCCTCGGTGACCCGCACCCGCACCAGTTCATCGGGCAGCCCGTGCCGGACGAAGACGACCCGGCCCTCATGCCGGGCGACGCAGAATCCGCCGTGCCCGGGCGGCCCGAGCCGTACCTCGAAAGTCGTTCCGCGCCAGTCGGTCACCCTCGGTCCCCGTACCCACGTCGCACCGCGCCCGGTGCGTTCACCACACCCGCCTGCCTGGCCTTCGCGGACGAGGTCAGCTGCCACGGCACGCTCGTCACCATCACACCGGGCTCGAAGAGCAGCCTGCCCTTGAGTCGCAGGGCGCTCTGGTTGTGCAGAATCTGCTCCCACCAGTGCCCGACCACGTACTCCGGAATGAATACGGTCACCACATCGCGCGGCGAATCCCGGCGCACCCGCTTGACGTAATCCAGTACCGGCTTGGTGATTTCGCGATAGGGCGATTCGATCACCTTGAGCGGCACGGTGATATCGCTGCGTTCCCACTCCCGCACCAGCACCCTGGTGTCGGGCTCGTCGACGTTCACCGTCACCGCCTCCAAGGTGTCCGGACGAGTGGCGCGGGCATAGGCCAGCGCCCGACGCGTCGGCAGATGCAGTTTGGACACCAGCACGATCGAATGTGAGCGGCTCGGGAGCACTCCGTCCCACTCGTGCTCGTCGAGCTCACGGGACACCGAATCGTAGTGCCGACGAATGAGTTTCATCACGACGAAGATGGCCACCATGGTGCAGATCGCGATCCAGGCGCCGGCGAAGAACTTGGTGATGAGCACGATGACCAGCACCGTCCCGGTGGCGCTGAGCCCGATCGCGTTGATCACCCGCGAACGCATCATTCTGGCCCGCTGCGCGGGGTCGGTTTCGGTGCGCAGCAACCGGGTCCAGTGCCGCAGCATGCCGGTCTGGCTGAGCACGAACGAGACGAAGACGCCGACGATGTAGAGCTGGATGAGCTTGGTCACCTCGGCCCCGAACACCACCACGAACGCGACGGCCGCACCGGACAGGAACAGGATGCCGTTGCTGAACGCCAGCCGGTCACCACGGGTGTGCAACTGCCGGGGCAGGTACCGGTCCTGCGCAAGAATCGAACCCAGCACCGGGAATCCGTTGAACGCGGTATTCGCCGCGAGCACCAGAATCAGCGCGGTCACGGTGGTGATGAAGTAGAACCCGATCGGGAATCCGTGGAATACGGTCTCGGCCAACTGCGCGATCAGCGTCTTCTGGTGGTAGTCCGCGGGCGCACCGACCAGGTCGGATTCATTGTGCGCGTACACGATCCCGATCTTCTGGGCGAGGATGATGATGCCCATCAACAGTGCGATCGCGATGCTGCCGAGCATCAGTAGGGTAGTCGCGGCGTTGCGCGACTTGGGCTTCCGGAATGCGGGCACACCATTGCTGATCGCCTCGACACCGGTCAGCGCGGCACAGCCGGAGGAGAACGCCCGCGCGATCAGGAAGGTGAACGCCAGCCCGTAGAGGTGCTCGTCCTCGGCATTGAGCTGGAAGCCCGCCGATTCGGCGCGCAGATCGTCACCGAAGACGAAGATGCGCAATAGCCCCCATCCGAGCATCGCGAACATGCCGAAGATGAAGGCATAGGTCGGAATCGCGAAGGCGACACCGGATTCCCGGATGCCGCGCAGATTGATCGATGTCAGCACGACAATGGCGACGACGGCGAACAGCACCTTGTGCGTGGCGACGAACGGAATCGCAGACCCGATATTCGATGCCGCCGAGGAGATCGACACCGCCACCGTGAGCACATAGTCCACCAGCAGCGCACTGCCGACGGTGAGCCCGGCATTGGGCCCGAGATTCGTGGTGGCCACCTCGTAGTCGCCGCCACCGGAGGGGTAGGCGTGCACGTTCTGCCGGTAGCTGGCGACCACCACCGCCATCACGAATGCGACGGCCAGACCGACCCAGGGCGTGTACACGTAGGCCGAGATACCGGCCGCTGAAAGGACGAGGAAGATTTCTTCCGGCGCGTACGCCACGGAGGACATCGCGTCGGAGGCGAACACGGGGAGCGCGATCCGCTTCGGCAGCAGGGTATGGCCCAGCGCATCGCTACGGAAAGGCCTGCCCAGCAGCACACGTTTGGCTGCCGTCGTCAACTTGGACACTGGAGCGAGCATAGATCCCCGCAGGGTGGAGCGCTGCCCCGGCTGGCAGTGGCCGTATGTTTGGTCGGCGCGGGTAAGGGAAATTGGGGCTTGGGAACATCTGACGGGTACGGTTCCATGCCGGAGATAGCAAACCGAACGCCCCGCAGTGCGAGCTCATGGCCCGGAGGAGGAAGCTTGCATAAGCATGGAGGTCCTCCGAGTGCCGCTAATTGAACACGGTTCCAGGAACGAGGTTGCACGGTGTACGTAGTGATCATGGGTTGCGGACGAGTCGGCTCATCGCTGGCACGCGCCCTGGTCCGGGTCGGCCATGAGGTCACCGTGATCGACCGGGACCAAAGCGCCTTCCTGCGCCTCGGCGAGGACTTCCCCGGTGAGCGGGTGATCGGGGTCGGCTTCGACCGGGATGTGCTGACCCGCGCCGGAATCGAGCGGGCCGACGCCTTCGCCGCGGTCTCCTCCGGCGACAACTCCAACATCATCTCCGCGCGGGTGGCCCGCGAAATGTTCGGCGTGCAGCGCGTGGTCGCGCGCATCTACGACGCCAAACGCGCCGCCGTCTACGAGCGTCTCGGCATTCCGACCATCGCCACCGTGCCCTGGACCACCGACCGCTTCCTGACCACCCTGATCGGCGACGGCGGCACCACCACCTGGCGCGATCCGACGGGCACCGTCGCGGTGGCCCAGTTGATCCTGCACGAGGACTGGTACGGCCGTACCGTGCGTGATCTGGAGCAGAACACCGGCGCCAGGGTCGCGTTCATCATCCGGTTCGGCCAGGGCCTGCTGCCCGAGAGTAAGACCGTGGTCCAAGCCGACGACATCGTCTATGTCGCCGCGACCTCCGGCTCCGTCGGCGAGGCCGTCGCCTTGGCCGGTAAGCCCCCAGCAAGCGAGGACTGAACATGAAAGTGGCCATCGCCGGAGCCGGTGCCGTAGGCCGCTCGATAGCCAGGGAGCTATTGCGCGGCGGCCATCGGGTGATGCTGCTCGAGCGTCAGCTCGACCATATCGACCCCGCCGCCATCCCGGATGCCGTCTGGGTGCATGCCGACGCGTGCGAGCTCGCACTGCTCGAGGATGCCGAATTGGAGACCTACGAGGTCGTCATCGCCGCCACCGGTGACGACAAGGTGAATCTGGTGCACAGCCTGCTGGCCAAGACCGAATTCGGGGTGCGGCGGGTGGTGGCCAGGGTCAACGATCCGCGCAATGAATGGCTCTTCGACGCGTCCTGGGGCGTCGATGTCGCGGTGTCGACACCGCGGCTGCTCGCCTCGCTGGTCGAGGAAGCGGTTTCGGTCGGTGATCTGGTGCGACTGATGACACTGCGACAGGGTCAGGCGAATCTGGTCGAGATCACCCTGCCCAGCGATACCGCGTTGGCGGGCAAGCCGGTCCGCACGCTCACCCTGCCGCGCGACGCCGCCCTGGTGACGATTCTGCGCGGCGGCCGGGTGATCGTGCCGCAGCCCGACGACCCCTTCGAGGGCGACGACGAACTGTTGTTCGTGACATCAGTGGAGGCCGAGGAAGACCTGCGGGTGGCGCTGGCCACGCACGGCATCAAACCCTGACTCCCCGACAAGGCTGATACGGGTCAGCGCCGGCTGCCTCAAGCCGCGGCCTGCAGCTCGGCCCGCAGCTTGTTCAGCGCGCGATGCTGCATCACCCGAACCACACCCGGACTGGTGCCGATGGCCTCCGCGGTCTGTGCCGCGGTCCAGCCGAGCACGATCCGCATCACCAGCACCTCACGATGCGCTGGCGCGAGGATCTTCATCAATTCCCTGGTGGCGGCGCTACGTTCGGACGCGATCGCCCACTCCTCCGGGCCAGCCGCGGTCGATGCCATATCCGGCACCTCATCGACCGGATACATCGGATGCAGCTGTGAGCGCCGGAACGCGTCTGCCACCTTATTGGCCGCGATGCCGTAGACGAAGGCCAGGAACGACTTGCCCTGATCCCGGTAGCGTGGAACGGCGTTGACGGTGGCCAGCAGGATCTCCTGCACCACATC
This sequence comes from Nocardia sp. NPDC004278, assembly GCF_053602975.1. Taxonomy (NCBI): domain Bacteria; kingdom Bacillati; phylum Actinomycetota; class Actinomycetes; order Mycobacteriales; family Nocardiaceae; genus Nocardia; species Nocardia sp. NPDC004278. The sequence continues at coordinate 63,963 of NZ_JBSGEQ010000005.1, read as the reverse complement.
GTCGGCCGTGACGTGCAGATGCGCGGTATTGCCCAGACGCGCACCGCAATACCGGCGCACCAGCGGATGCACCAGCCGGATGATCTCGGCGACGGCCGCGCGGTCGCCGGCGGCCGCCGGGCCGATCAGCGTATCGAGTTCGGCCGATATCCGACGGCTCTCCGACAGCGCCGGGTTGTGGTGGGCTTGCTTCTTGGACAGTGCCGCAATGTTGTGCTCGGTAGCCAACTTCCGAGTCCTTCCTCGCCGATCGTGCTGTTTTTGCTTGCACTGATCGTCTGATGAACTCGGTCGCCCAACCAGGCACCCCAGGGTGGGTACTCCCCCACCTCCGGCGGCGATTTGTTAACACCCCCGACGACGTCGGGGCGAGCGTTTCTAGGCCGATTCGGCCGAGGCTCCGCGGTGCACCGGCAGGTGTCCGGCACGTCGCACCGCCCACACGGTGACGGCCAGCGCGACCGCGGTCAGCGGCCAGCCCATCGCGATGCGTGCGAAGGCGAGCCAGCCGGTGCGATCGGTGTCGTAGAGCTGCGACTGCACCAGGTAGCGCGCGCCGAATACGAACACCCAGGTGCTGGTCGCGAGGTCGTAGAGGCGGACAATGCGCCGATCGGACCGCCATTCGGAGCCGTGGCCGTTGAGCACGCCCCAGATGACGCCGACCAGCGGCCAGCGCACCAACATCGACACCAGGAACACCGCCGCATACACCACGCTGGTGTAGATGCCGAACAGGAAGAAGCCCTTCGCCTCCCCCATCCGGTAGGCGATGAACGCACAGATGCCGACCCCGAGGAAGCCGGAAATCGCGGGCTGGATCGGACTGCGCCGAACCAGACGCCACACCAGAATCGCGGCGGCAACGCCGAGCGCCGACCAGATTGCCGCGGTGAGCCCGGCAAAGGTATTGACGGGCACGAAGACGAGCACCGGCAGGGTCGAATAGATCAGCCCGCTGAAACCACCCAGCTGCTCGAGCAGGGTCTGTTCGGCCTCTTCGATCTCGGCATCGGTTTCGGCGTCGACGGGGCGATCGACCGCCTCGGACGGGTCGATCGACTTACGCCCTCCGGTCTGGCCTGCGGCACGGATCTCGGCGGCGTTCTCGTTGCTCGATGGCATACGTCAGCTGTTCTCACGCAATTCGTAGTAGGGGTTGTAGATCACCTTACGGCCATCGCGGTCACCGACCCGACCGCGTACGAGGATCTTACGGCCCGGTTCGATACCCGGGATCCGCCGACGACCGATCCACACCAGGCTGATGGCATCGGTGCCGTCGAAGAATTCTGCCTGAACACTGGCGCCGACGGACTTCGGACACGCTTCGACACTGCGTAGTCGTCCGAGCATCGTGGCCTCCTCGCCGCGACGGCACTCCGAGGCCCGGCACGCACCCGACGCGTCGGCCGATTCGGCGAGTTCCTCGGCGTCCAACTGATCGATGTCCTCGGTCAGCCTGCGGCCCAGACGGCGAAAATAACCTGAGGCGGCGGATGACATGTGGTGCTCTCCTGCGTGGAGCAAGACGACGTGGTTACACGCCATCGTGGTTGTTCCGGTAACGACCGGCTGTAGGCCGTATACCCGCCACTGTAGATGGGCAACCCTCCCCCCGCTACGCTCGGACCGGTGTTCGACTCCCCACATTTCGCGCCGGATCACCGCGGCCGCGCCCCGATCGCCGTGGCGTTGCCGGGCACCGGATCGGATGCCGACTTCGCACGCCGCGCCTTCGGACCCGCCTGTGCGGCACGCGGAATCGAATGCATCGCCGTTGAACCCGATCCGTGCGCGGTGGTTGCCAGTTACCGAGCCGCGCTCGACGCGGCCGCCCTGCGCGGTCCCGTACTGGCCGCTGGAATCTCCCTGGGGGCGGCGATCGCGCTGGAGTGGGCTGGCGAGTACCCCGGCGCAGCAATCGGCGTAGTGGCGGCGCTACCGGGCTGGACCGGACCGGATACCGCGGCCTGCCCGGCTACGCTGAGCGCCGCGGCCACCGCCGCCCAGCTGCGCGTGGACGGTCTCGACGCGGTCGTCGAACGGATGCGCGCGAGCAGCCCGCGCTGGCTCGCCGACGCGCTCACCCAATCCTGGCGCTCGCAATGGCCGCTGCTGCCCGACGCCTTGCAGGAGGCCGCGGACTACAAGTGGCCCGGCACCGAACGGCTCGGCACCATCGAGGTGCCGGTCGCGGTCGTCACGGCGATCGACGATCCGGTGCACCCGCTGGCGGTCGCCGAGGAATGGGCCGAGCTGATCCCGCGCTCCGAACTGATCCGGATCACCCTCGACGAACTCGGCGCGGACCCCGCGATTCTCGGACACAGCGGGATCGCCGTATTCGCCTGACGACCCCGGGTGCTCAGGCGAAGGCACGAAGCCCCAGCGTTCGGCTGGGGCGACGAATTGCGTTCGGGCGTAGGCTAATTCAGCCCGAGCTGCTGCATGGCGGAACCGTCCGCGCCGCGCCGGGGTTCGTTCGGCATGCGCGGCGGGATCACCGCCTGCGGCCCGGCCTGGGCGACGGCCTGCTGTGCGGCGATCGCCTGCTGTTGGGCCTCCACCTGCGCCTGATGCGCGGCGGCCAACTGCTCGGCCAGCTCCGGCGGCAGCACAACGGCCAGCGGCTCGCGCACCGGCATCGGTTCGTCGCCGCGTCGGATCACGGTCTCGCTCAAGATGGCTCGTGCGGCCCGCACCAGCGGTCCACTGTCATCGGCGGCGCCCTGCGGACCCGCCGCCACCAGACGCACCATCCACCGCGGCCCGTCCACCCCGATGAAGCGCAGATCTGCACCTTCTGTGATGGCGAGCAGTTCCCGGCCCCACGGTCCGGTCTCCACCGCGACCCGGGCGCCGTCCTTGCGTAGGGATTCGGCGAGATCGGCTGCCACCGAACGCCATTGGCCCGCCGACTTGGGTGCGGCATACGCCGCGACAGTGATCCGGCCGTGTTCGGTCGCCAGGTGCACCGCCTGCGGGGTGCCGTCCGGGGTCATCTCGACCTGCAGCTGACCGCCCGGCGGGACCGGCAGTATCACCGAACCGAGATCCAGGCGCTGATCGGCCACATTCTCCAGCAGTTCGGCGACTTCGCCGTAGTCGTACGGGCCGGACTTGGGCATATCCGCGTCGGCGGTGCCGTACTCGGATTCGTCGTACTCGTCGTCGTCGGATTCGTCATAGCCGGGCTCGTCGTCGTAGTTCGCGACCGCGTATTCGGCTGGGACGACCGGATTCTCATCGGTAATCGGATCGATGATCGGGTTCTCGTCGGTGATCGCATCATCGTCGTAGCCCGCGTGTCCGTAGCCGGCGTATTCGGCGTCGTAATCCCCCGGGTAGTCGCCCTGGTAGTCACCCGGATACTCGTCGTCGTACTGATCGTCGGCGAACTGTTCACGTCCGCCGGACTTGCGTCTCTTTCCGAACATTCCCGTCATGCCTCCTTGCCGAGGGCGCCCGCGCCGTCGGCCGCCGCGGCCAGACTCGCGTGGCCACCGCTCGACCCGTAACCGCCCGCACCCCGCGTGGTGTCGTCGAGTCCGTCGACCTCCACGAAATCGACCAGCTCGACCCGCTGAACCAGCAACTGCGCGATCCGATCGCCCCGGCGCAGCTCGATCGGGGTGCGCGGATCATGGTTGATCAGGCACACCTTGATTTCACCCCGATACCCCGCGTCCACCGTGCCGGGGGTATTCACCACGGACAGACCGGTTTTCGCGGCCAGACCGGAACGCGGATGGATCAGGCCGACCGTGCCGACCGGCAGCGCGACGGCGACACCGGTGCCGACCAATACCCGCTCCCCCGGCTCGATGATGACGTCCTCTGTGGTGCACAGGTCCACGCCCGCGTCTCCGTCGTGGGCACGCGTGGGCATGGGAATGCCGGGATCAAGCCGCAGCAAGGGTATAGGTGAAAGTGCGCTCACGTTGACCGAGCCTACGCGTACGCCCCCGACCTCAGTGAATTAGTGTTGAGTCGTGTCGGACCAGCCCAACCCAGTGACTATGGACGAACAACAGACCGGCTTCGAGCCCTACCGCGAGCGCCTGTGGGTACCACTGTGGTGGTGGCCGGTCGCGTTCGCGATCACCGCCTTGTTGGCCGCCGAAATCCATATGGGCGCACCGGGTCTACGCGCATGGCTGCCCTACGCGCTGTTGTTTCCGGTGCCGGTGTGGGTACTGGTGTGGCTGAGCCGCCATCAGGTCGAGGTGACCCAGGATGGCTCCGGCGTCCGCGAACTTCGCGCCGATCGGGCGCATCTGCCGGTGAACTTCGTGGCCAAGGCGGCCACCGTGGCCCCCACCGCCAAGAGTGCGGCGCTGGGCCGCCAGCTCGACCCGGCCGCTTATGTTCAACATCGGCCATGGGTGGGGCCGATGGTGTTGCTGGTACTGGATGACCCGGACGATCCGACACCGTACTGGCTGGTCAGTACGCGACGGCCCGACCGGGTCCTGGCCGCGCTTGGCATACCTGGCTGAAAGCCGGGCGTGCCGAGCGCGGACTCTGTGTATTGATCTCGGGCTGGAGATCAGATCTCGCGCCGGGATCAGGCTGCGCAGTCCATGCAGATCATCTGGCCGCCACTCTCGCTGGCCAGCCTGCTCCGGTGATGGACCAGGAAACAGCTGGAACAGGTGAACTCGTCCGCCTGCTTCGGGATGACCCGAACCGTCAGCACTTCCTCGGACAGGTCCGCGCCGGGAAGCTCGAACGACTCCGCGGTATCGGATTCGTCGATATCCACGACGGCGGACTGTGCCTCGTTGCGACGAGCCTTCAGCTCCTCCAGCGAATCCTCCGACACCTCGTCGGATTCTGTGCGCCTCGGTGCGTCATAGTCGGTTGCCATGTCGTCTTCCCCTCGTCCTTACTCCGTGTATCCCGGACCGGGCCGCTCATTCGATCCACTCGGAATCGGAATGACCAGCACCGCCCCGCCGGTGGTGCACGTCACACGTACACCGGTCCCCTATCAGGGCGGATCACGCGAACCCACCTTTGATAGCGCTCGGTAAACGCAGGACATGCCCTGCTTGTTCCCGCGACCGACCACCGATTTCTCGTCGGATGATTCGATCTGGGCCGCCAGACAATAGCGGACGACACGGCAAAAGTCGCAATCAAAACACAGACGATTCGAAACTGAGGGGTAATCGACACCAACCCTCGAACTCGCCGAGACCTTGCGCACCGCATTCACCCGCCCCGGCCAGGCTCCGCCCGGCCCGCCGTCGCCCAGTGGCCGAGACATTTTCGTAGAGTATGGCGGTGGTTTCACTCATCACCGAAGGCAGTGCAACGGATCGACAGGGTCAACCCTTCCTCCGGCGACGCAACCAGCCATGGTTGATCCTGATCGGCGTCCTACTCCTGATCTGCACGGTGGTGTGGGTCAAGGCCCTGACGACCGAGGACAGCAGCGGAGCCGCGATGGCATGCAACTCGCCGAGCCCGGCCACCGACGCCAAGTCCCCGCAACCCGCTCCGCTGGGGCAGCGGGTCGGCCAGTCGCGACTGACCGACGTCGAACCGGCGGCGCTCGCCTCGTCCAAGGTCCGGGTGCTCAACGCGAACAACAAGAGCGGTCAGGCCTCCCACATCGCCTCCGCGCTCGGTGATCTCGGCTTCGCGAGCCCGCCGGGCCAGCAGTTCGGTAACGATTCGGTATACGTCAACGGTGACCTCAATTGCACCGGCCAGATCCGCTTCGGCGTGAACGGCCGACCGGCCGCCGCATCGGTTCAGTTGGTCGCACCGTGCGCGGAGTTGATCGAGGATCAGCGCACCGACGACACGGTCGACCTGGTGCTGGGTTCAGTATTCGGCGAGTCGCTGCGGCCCAGTCCGGATGCCGAGGAAGTCCTGAAATCGCTGAAGTATCCGGCGCCGGGCGCATCCACGTCCATCGATCCCAAACTGCTCTCCGCCGCGCGCACGGCCCGCTGCTGAGTCGGACGAGACCCACCTCCCCCGTCGCCCCGGTGTCGCTTCGGCCACCGGGGCGATCTGTATTTCGGCCGCGGATCAGGCGTCGGGGATGGCGATGGTCGCGCCGACCCGGTCGAGCAGCTCGGTCAATTCGTCCGCGATGCCAGGCGCGGCGGCGACCACCAGCTCACCCGCCGAGCCTGGGCTGGTGGCCGCGGGCAGCCGCAGCACCGCACCCGATTCCGCGGCGATCAGCGCACCCGCGGCCCAATCCCACGCGTTGAGCCCGTGTTCGTAGTACGCGTCGATCCGGCCCTCGGCAACGAAGCACAGGTCGAGGGCGGCCGCGCCGAAGCGACGGATATCGCGGATATTCGGCAGGATCTCGGCGACCAGCGCGGCTTGACGGGCCCTGCGCTGTGTGCCGTAGGCGAATCCGGTAGCCACCAGTGCCAACGCCGCCGAGCGCACCGGTGCACACCGAAGATGGTCGACCGTACCGTCGGCGGCCACCCGGGTCGCACCGAGACCCGACGCGGCGCTGTAGGTCGCCGCGCGCGCGACATCCACCACCGCACCGGCGACGGGTTGTCCGGCGCGCACCGCGGCCACCGAAATCGCGTAGCCGGGAATGCCGTACAGGAAGTTCACGGTGCCATCAATCGGGTCGACCACCCAGTGCACGGTGTCCGCGTCGGAATCGGCCAGGCTCCCGCCGCCCTCCTCGCCGAGAATCGGGTCACCGGGGCGTGCCTCATCCAGCAGTCGCCGGATCAGGTCCTCGGTCTCGGTGTCCACGATCGTCACCGGATCGGTGGGGTGCCCCTTGGTCCGCACGGCCCCGTCGCTTGCACCGTCCGGGCCGAACACCTCCGGGCGGCGTGAACGCACATGCGCCGCGGCGGTTTCGGCGAGTCGGACCGCGATCCGGCGCAACTCGGACACATCCGCGGCACCCGCGGCAGTGGGTTGGGCGGTAACTGACACTCTGGTCTCCGACATGACCCCATGCCATCACAGATCCTCGCTGAACGGGAATCATGTAACGCCCATTACTCTTGTCGTGCACGACACAACGCCGTCGTCGGGCACACCCACCGCATGCACTCGGACCGGCGGCTGGGCCCTGTGCGGCGGCGCGTTCAACACATCGGCCAGTACAGGGAGCGAGGGAACGTCATGTCCGCTCGGGGGCACGCATTCGGTATCGATATCGGTGGCAGCGGAGTCAAGGGCGCCGCGGTGGATCTGACCACCGGTGAGTTGGTCCACAAGCGGATCAAGATCGCGACACCGCAGCCCTCGACACCGCAGGCGGTCACCGACGCGGTCACCGAACTGGTCGCCCAGGCCGAGTGGGAAGGTCCGGTCGGCATCACGCTGCCCTCGGTCGTACTCGAAGGTGTCGCGCAAACGGCCGCCAATATCGACAAGACGTGGATCGGCACCGATGCGCGCGCCCTGTTCTCCGAAGCGCTGGGCGGCCGCGCGGTCACCGTGCTCAACGACGCGGACGCGGCCGGACTCGCCGAGGACCGCTATGGCGCGGCAAAGGAATTCGACGGCCTGGTGGTGCTGCTGACCTTCGGCACCGGCATCGGCTCGGCGCTGCTGTTCCACGGCACGCTGGTGCCCAATTCCGAGCTCGGCCATCTCGAGATCGGCGGCATGGAGTCCGAACACCGCGCCGCGGCCTCGGTCAAGGATCGCGATGGCCTGAGCTTTGCCCAGTGGGCCGCCGAAGTCAGCATTGTGCTGAGCGGACTGGAGAAACTTTTCTGGCCGAAGGTCTTCGTCGCCGGTGGCGGCATCAGCCGGGACGCCGAGCAGTGGATCCCGTTGCTCACCAACCGAACCCAGGTTATCCCCGCCCATCTGGAGAACACCGCGGGCATCGTCGGCGCGGCGATGGCCATCGATGCGGGTATCGCGCCGTGAGCGAACCGTTACCAAGATCGGCGGATCCGGGAGGCGCGCGGACAGTACGGCATTAGCCGTTGCTGGGATCGTGCCGTAGGTACCCTGGTTCGATCGTTACAATGGAACGTACTCCGGCCGCGAGCCGGAAACCCCAGACCCGGCGCTCAGCCGGTGAAACCCGACAGACCGCTCCGCCGGAACACCACTCTGGCGTGACGCCGCACGAGACCGTCACGAAAGGGCGTACGTGGTAGCCACGACCCGTCAGACCGCCGAATCGGCCGATGCCGACTCCGCAGATGTAACCGAAGCACGGCCGGTCCGCAAGGCTGCCGCTAAGAAGGCTCCGGCCAAGAAGGCCGCCGCCAAGAAGGCTCCGGCCAAGAAGGCCGCCGCGAAGGCGACGAAGGGCCCCGCCAAGAAGGCGGCACCGAAGAAGGCCGGACCCGACGGCGAGCCGGGCGGCGACGAGAACCTCGAGTCCGAGGATCTGGACCTGGAGGATCTCGGCGATCTCGAGGTGTCCGAGGACGACCTCACCGACGACGCCGAGGATCTGGTCGAGGACGTCGCCGAGGAAGTCGAAGAGGGCGAGACCGACGAGCCGACCGCCGCGGACAAGGCCTCCGGCGACTTCGTCTGGGACGAGGAGGAGTCCGAGGCGCTGCGCCAGGCCCGCAAGGACGCCGAGCTCACCGCATCGGCCGACTCGGTGCGTGCCTACCTCAAGCAGATCGGCAAGGTCGCGCTGCTCAACGCCGAAGAGGAGGTCGAACTCGCCAAGCGGATCGAGGCCGGGCTCTACGCGGCGGAGAAGGTGCGCGAATTCGCCGAACAGGGTGAGAAGCTGCCGGTCGCGATGCGGCGCGACTACACCTGGATTGTGCGCGATGGCAACCGCGCCAAGAACCATCTGCTCGAAGCCAACCTGCGCCTGGTGGTCTCGCTGGCCAAGCGCTACACCGGCCGCGGCATGGCGTTCCTGGATCTGATCCAGGAGGGCAACCTCGGTCTGATCCGCGCGGTCGAGAAGTTCGACTACACCAAGGGCTACAAGTTCTCCACATACGCCACCTGGTGGATCCGGCAGGCCATCACCCGCGCCATGGCCGACCAGGCCCGCACCATCCGCATCCCGGTGCATATGGTCGAGGTCATCAATAAGCTCGGCCGCATCCAGCGCGAGCTGCTCCAGGACCTCGGCCGCGAGCCGACCCCGGAGGAGTTGGCCAAGGAAATGGACATCACGCCGGAGAAGGTCCTCGAGATCCAGCAGTACGCGCGTGAGCCGATTTCGCTCGATCAGACCATCGGCGATGAGGGCGACAGCCAGCTCGGCGACTTCATCGAGGACTCCGAGGCCGTTGTCGCGGTGGACGCGGTGAGCTTCACGCTGCTGCAGGACCAGCTGCAGTCGGTGCTGGAGACGCTGTCCGAGCGCGAGGCGGGCGTGGTACGGCTGCGCTTCGGCCTGACCGACGGCCAGCCGCGCACCCTCGACGAGATCGGCCAGGTGTACGGGGTCACCCGTGAGCGCATCCGGCAGATCGAGTCGAAGACCATGAGCAAGCTGCGCCATCCGAGCCGCTCCCAGGTGCTGCGCGACTATCTCGACTAGAAAGCAACCCGAATCGGGCCGCCGAGCTTCTGCTCTGCGGCCCGATCTCGTATCCGGACCCCGCAATGCGCTACCAATCCCACATGGTCGCAACAGAATTCGGCATCCTGCCGGTCATCCGCCGCCTGCCGGTGCTACTTCGCCACGTCCCACACTCAGCGGTTCCACAACGCGACACGCGGCATCTCCGGGGTTTCGTCACACGAGCATGCGCTGCCATGTCTCGGAGGGATCGGTGCGCGATTCGCCCGCTCCTACTCGGATAGTCAGCGGCCACTACCAGTGTGGGCACGGCAACTCTGTCCGCACTCTCTTCGCCTGCGACCCCGCTATCTGCGAATCCAAGTGTGCTCGTTGACAATTTCGACGGCATTGGTTCGAACTGGTTCCGCGACAGCACTTTTCGGCATACTTCTGAGCAATCGGCCAGCCACGTGCCGGCAATCGCAATAGCGTCCGGCCCGCTAACCAATTCATGTTTCAATCAAACCTAAAAGTGACCGAAACCACTTCTAGCGAAACGGATTTCGACACCCAAATGGCCGTCAGCTGTCGTATCGTCTGACCCGCCGTTGTTTCGATCGCCGAATATTCCACATTCGGCAGTGGGGGCGTTGCGTGCTCGATATCTACCATTTCAGTTACGGTCTACTGACCCCGCTTCTGGCCTACACCATGTCGGTGACCGGATGCCTGCTCGGACTGCAGTGCGCAGCCCGCGCCCGTACCGGCAAGGACCGGGTCGGCTGGCTGCTCGGCGCAGCCATCGCGATCGGCGGTACCGGCATCTGGGTCATGCATTTCATTGCGATGCTGGGGTTTTCGATCCGGGGTACCGAGATTCGATACGACATTCCGCTCACTCTGCTCAGTGCGATCACCGCGATCGCCGTGGTCGGGATCGGTCTGTTCATCGTGATCAAGCCCGAGCCGACACTGCTCGGGCTGCTGACCGGAGGTACGGTGACCGGGATCGGCGTCGGAGCCATGCATTACGCGGGCATGTACGCGATGAAGTCGAATGCGGTGATCACCTACGACGTGCAGCGGGTGGCACTGTCGATGGTGATCGCCGTGGTCGCGTCGATCGTGGCCTTCTGGTTCACATTGCGCGTCAAGGGATTTCTCTCCACCGTCGGCGCCGCATTGATCATGGGTGTTGCCGTCTCCGGTATGCACTACACGGGGATGTCGGCGATGCACGCGCACGAGGGGCACGGCGGTACCCCCGAGGGCACGGAAGCCATGCAGCTGATCGGGCCGCTGATCGTCACGATCAGTGTGGTGACCATGCTGCTGCTCATCAGCGTCAGCCTGACCGAGATCGAGCGCAATATCGAACTGCCGCCACTGCGTCTCGCACCGCGTTCCAGGCCGGATCAGCTGCCGCCGCTACCGCCGGTCGAGCCGGAAATCCTGCCGCCCGCGACCGCGTACTGGCCGACCCGGACCGAGGTGCCGCACCACTGAGCCGTGCCCGGCGATAGACGCTCAGTCCCGGGTCGGCCAGTATCGCGCCGGACGCGCTCCGCCGGCCCCGTCGTAGGCCGGATCGGGATCGTCCACATCGGTGATGCCGATGTGCAACAGCAGCATCATGGTCACCATGCCGACGCCGACCGTCAGCGGAGTCAGCAGCTGGGCCGCGCCAGCACCGGCGGGTGGATGCAGGTGCTGGCCGTTCTGGACATGCATCGCGAACATGCCCGTGTAGTGCATGCCGCAGACCGCGACACCCATCACCAGTGCCGCGCCGATGGTCGCGATGGTGCCGCGCACATGCAGCGCGAACCATAGCGCCGCAGTCGCGGCGATCACCGCGATCACCATCGATAGGCTCACGATCCGCCCGTCGTATTCGATCACCGCATCCGATTTCATCGCATACATGCCGGAGTAGTGCATGGCGCCGACGCCGATACCAGTGATCGCACCACCGATGTAAAGGGCCAGCGGCTCCAATCCCGGCCGCTGTGCGACCCATAGCCCGATCCACACCACCACGATCGCGATGACCGCGCTGAGCAGGGTGATCGGCACGTCGTAGCGGATCGAGGCGCCGTGGATCGAAAAGCCCAGCATGGCAATGAAATGCATGACCCAGATACCGGTGCCGCCGATCGCAACGGCCGCGGCAACAAGCCATCCGGCGTGGCCGTTGCCGGCTCGCGCGCGCACCACACAGCGCAGCCCCAGCAATGATCCGGTGAATGACATCAGATAGGCGATCACGGGTGTTAGCCACCCATGGCTGAAGTGGTCGATTTGCAGCACGCGACCTCCCTCGATGGACGGACTTCGGCCGTCACCGCGACAGCGTGAACCCGCCCACTTGTGCAGAACTAGCAGGTAGGCGATTTACAGTACTACCGTCCGCTAAATTTGTCGTGGGATGAATTCAGCCAGCGGGATCGCGCGGCCGATCCGATGACAACTGCTCTTCACCCGTACATACCAACCGGTCCTATACCGCCGGATCCTGCCGACCACACCACCTGGCAATCGATCAGCACCGATATTGCTGGGGCACAATGGATCTCGCGGATCCGATATTCGACAGCCGGCGTTCGCACTTTCACAAGATCGGTACCGCGATTTCGGGTACGCACCCCGAGTCCCGTTGTGGCCCAGCGCCACCGAGCGCGATGGGACGCACTCGCCAATCGGACTCGCCCCCGCCGAGTTTCCGACCGGCGAATCGTCGTATTTGCTGTGCGCGGCTATCCACCAACCATTTGGTCGGACGACCATTTCTTTGGAGCCTCCGACGCCCAGGGGTACATCAACACCGGGTCCGACCGACCAGGTCAGGTGAGTCAGAACACAGACTTGGCGGGTCGGCGGACATGACGGCCCCGCGCCCGGCAGACTTGAGCATTGTGGTTGCCCCCACTTTGCACCGGATCCACTCGCCATGGACGCGAACCGTCGACCTGCGCGATGAACTCCGCGCGGTCTGGTCGTGGGTGCGTCGCCCCGGGCTGGCGCGCCGACTACTGCCCGAACTGCGCCAGCACCTAGCGGGCGCGCCGGCCAGCACCGCGTATGCGTTCACCTTGTTCGTCACCTGGTGGACGCTGCGCGGAGTCGGCGATTCGGTGGAGCGCAGGCTGATCTTCTCGGCCTCGACCAACCTCTACAACATGCAGCACAACCCGATTCAGGTGCTGGTGGCCTCGGCGTTCTGGACCCAGGGCCAGTTTCCCTGGATCACCATCGCGGAGATCTTGGTTGTCATGGGCTTCGCCGAACGCTGGCTCGGCACCAGTCGCTGGATTCTGCTGTTCGCCACCGGGCACATCGGCGCGACGCTGCTCACCGTCACCGCGATCGACCACGCCATCGACCGCCACATCATCCCGGTGCGGGTGCAGTACGCCGCGGATGTCGGCACCAGTTACGGGTTCACGGCAGTTTTGGCCGCCATGGCCTTCCACTTCCGCGGTGCGGTCCGCGTGGTGTGGGCGGCGGTCATCATCATCGTCCTCGGCTCGGCGCTATTGATCGGTCCGACCTTCACCGACTACGGACATATGTGCGCGGCCCTGATCGGTTTGGCTGTCGGACTTGTTGCCTCGACCTTCTGGCGTCGCGTCGAACGCATGCGCGCCGCACGCGACGCCAGTTCCGCGGCGGCGAAACAGGGGCCGGCGACCGCGACGCATCCGCTTCCGTCATCGGCCGACGATGTGACCGGCGCCGGGGCAACGCCCGTTGCGGCCCAGCCCCTATCCAGTACTGGCGGCCGGGCTGAGGCGGCGCTGCACCAGGCCGATGACCGGTTCGACAACACGGGCCGCGATCGGGCCGAGCACCGCCATCAGTAGCACATAGGCCGAGGCGAGTCCGGCGAGCTCACCGGCGACCGCGCCCATCCCCACCGCCAAACCCGCAATGACGATGGAGAATTCACCGCGCGCGACCAGTGCGGCACCCGCTCGCGCCCGGCCCATCCGGCGGATGCCCTGTCGACTCGCCGCCCACCAGCCGGTCGCCACCTTGGTCACCATGGTGACCACCGCGAGCAGGATGGCCCAGCCGAGCACCGGCGGAATCGCACTCGGGTCGGTGCTGAGTCCGAAGGCCACGAAGAAGATGGCGGCGAACAGATCCCGGATCGGTTCCAGCAGTTTCGTCGCCTCGTGTGCGGTCGAGCCGGAGATCGCGATGCCGAGCAGAAACGCGCCCACCGCCGCCGAGACGTTCAGCGCCGAGGCCAGCCCGGCGACCAGCAGCGCGGCACCGAGCAGCTTCAACAGGAAGACCTCGCGGTCGGCACTGTCCACGATCGCCGAGACGTAGCGGCCGTAGCGCAATGCCACCACGAGCACGACGGTGACAGTGGCCAAGGCGAGTCCGAGTACGGTCAGTCCGCTCAGGAAACTCGTGCCCGCCAAGATCGCGGTGAGGATCGGCAGATACATCGCCATCGCCAGATCCTCGAAGACCAGAATCGACAGGATCACCGGTGTTTCCCGGTTGCCGAGGCGCCCGAGATCATTGAGCACCTTGGCGACGATGCCCGAGGACGAAATGTAGGTGACTCCGGCCAGCGTGATCGCTCCGGTCATCCCCCAGCCGAGTATCAGTGCGACCACCGCGCCGGGCGTCGCGTTGGCGACGATATCGACCAGACCCGCGGCCCATGAGCGGCGCAGTCCGGTCACCAGTTCGGCCGCCGTGTATTCCAGTCCGAGCAGCAACAACAGCAGCACTACGCCGATTTCGCCTGCGATATGGCCGAATTCGTTCGCGGCGCCGAGTTCGACCAATCCGCCCTGGCCGAAGGCCAGCCCGCCGAGCAGGTATAGCGGAATCGGGGACATGCCGAAGCGGGCCGCCACTCTCCCGAGCATGCCGAGGGCGAATAACACCGCCCCGAGCTCGATGAGGGCGAGCGCGGTTTCGTTCACGCTCTCACCCGTGCGTCAAGATCTTCGCGGCCGCATCCAGACCGTCGGGTGTCCCGACGACCACGAGTATGTCATCGGCGGTAAAGGTGAAGTCCGGCCCCGGCGAGGGGTGCAGTTGCCCCGCGCGCATCACGGCGACAATGGAAGCCTTTGTGCGCGTGCGCATTCCGGTCTCGCCGAGGGTGCGGCCCTCATATGGCGAATCCGCGCCGATGGGTAGTTGGCGGGTGGTGATCCCGGGTAGGTCGCGGTGGTCCTCGCGTAGCTTCGCGACCAACTGCGGCGAGCCGAGCAGGTTCGCGAGCACCGACGCCTCGTCGGGGGTCAACGGTACCTGGGCGGCGCAGGAGTCCGGGTCATCGGGTTTGGAGACGATCAGATCAATGCCGCCGTCGCGGTGATCGACAACGCCGATCCGGCGGCCCGACCGCAGCTGAAAGTCTTTGCGTACCCCGATCCCGGGTAGGGCGGTGACATCGACGTTCACATCCTCCACCCTAACCGGCAAAAACGACTAACCGCCCACTAGTCCCGCGATCGCGCCGCGAGCCAGCACAATGCCCGCGCTTGCCATCGCCCAGCCTCGTCGCACTATCGGCATGCCCGGACAGGAAGCCATCGACGCGCTCCGGCAGCGGTTCGATCCTGGCGTGCCATATCGCCCGCGCGGCGATCGGCGCAAGTGCGGGCGCGACCATGACCATGCAGTAACCCGCCAGCAGTCCCACCGATGACGCTGCGGACAGATCACTCAGCCGCGCCCGGGGCGGGTGGTGATCATGTCGGTCATCGGATCGACCGCATCTCCTTCCTTCGGCTGACCCGCAGATACCGCGGTGTGTGCTGTGATGGGTCGATGCGGCGGCAGTGGGAGGCCTTGTCGGCGACCGCGCAAGACGCGCTGGTCGCCGCCTTCGAGTTCGCGCTCGGTGCCGGGCTCTATCTGACCGGCCTGTTCGAGATGGCCAGTGACCTCAGCCGCCACCCATCGCTGCCAGTGCGATTCGGGGTGCTCGCGTTGATCTGCGTGGCGAGCTTCCTGCGGCGGCGCACGCCGGTGCTGGCGCTCGGTATCGGGCTGGTCCCCTTCGCGATCGATTTCGCACTCGGCCCGACGGTGCCGATCTGGCTTATCTATTCGGATCTGATCTACGCGGGTGTGCTGTATGCTGCATCCGCGCGCTCGCGCCTTGTGGTCGTGGTGTGCGGTGTGCTCTCGGCCGCGCTGACCGTACTGGCCCTGATACTCGGCGACTGGCGGGTCGCGGTGATCACCATCGCGGCCCTGTTCGCATTCGTCGCGACGCCGCTGTGGTGGGCGTTGACCGTGCGCGGGCACAAGGAGATCGCGGAGTCCGAACGTAAACGCGCACAAGCAATGACATTGGTCGCCGAACTCGATCGACGCGCCGCCATCGCCGATGAACGCAAGACGATGGCGCGGGATCTGCACGATGTGATCGCGGGGCATTTGTCCGCCATCGCGATCCAGTCCGAGGCGGCATTGGGTGTGCTGGCCCGACAGCCGGTGCCGGACGGCCGAATCGACGATCCCGCCATCGTCGGGATCATTTCCTCGATCCGGTCCAATAGTGTCAGCGCACTGCAGGAGATGCGCACCATGATCGGTCTGCTGCGCCGCGACGACGGCGGCGAGGACGACGTGGCCGCACCGCGCAAACTGGCCCAGCTCCCCATCCTGGTCGACGCCGCCCGCGCGGCCGGAATCACCGTGCGCGTACGGGATTCGCTCAACGGGAAACCGCTGCCGAGCGCGGTCGACCAAGCCGCCTATCGAATCGTCCAGGAAGCACTCACCAACGCCATGAAACATGCCCCGGGACAGGAGGTCGACATCGACGTGCGCGTGCAGGGAACGGCATTGGCAGTCGCGGTACGCAATCCCACCGTACCGGTGCGCAATCGGTCGGATGAGCACGATATGGACCATCGCGGACTGATGAATATGCGCGAGCGGGCCGCCGCCCTCGGCGGCACCTTCACCGCGGGACCGGCCACGGGCGGCTGGGAAGTGCTTGCGCGGCTGCCGATCTCGGCGATGGAGGCGTCATGACGGCGGCATCGCACAGCGATTCGATGAGCGATGGTGGCCGGGTGACTGGTGCGCCCATCCGCGTGCTGCTTGCCGACGATCACGGCGCGATCCGGGCTGGTCTGCGCATCATCCTGGAAACCGCCGAGGGCATCGAGGTCGTCGGTGAGGCCGCCGACGGCGATATTGCGGTGGCACAGGCCAAAGCGCTGCGTCCGGATGTGGTGCTGATGGATGTCCGCATGCCCGGCGTCGACGGCATCACCGCCACCGGCCGCATCACCGCCGACGGCCTGGCCAGGGTGCTCATCCTGACCACCTTCGATCTGGACGAGTACGTCTTCCGCACACTGCGCGCGGGTGCGTCGGGATTCGTGCTGAAATCCGCATCCGGACAAGCACTTGTCGATGCGGTGCGCGCGGTGGCCGCTGGCGATGGCGTACTCGCGCCGGAGGTGACCGCCGCGGTGATCAACGCGTTCGCCTCGAACGGCGCCCAGCCGAGCGAGCCAGCACCGGACGGCCTGGACGAACTCACCGAGCGCGAACGCGAGGTGCTCGACTGTCTCGGCGAAGGCCTGTCCAATGCGCAGATCGCCGCGCGGTTGTTCATCGGCGAGACAACGGTCAAGACGCATGTGTCGCGGGTGCTCACCAAACTCGGTGTGCGGTCGCGGGTTCAGGCCGCCATCGTGGCGCGCGAGGCCAGGGACCGGTAGTTCACGACTCGGGGAAGTTCGGGTCCAGTGCGGCGAAGGTGCCGTCCGGACCCGGCTGATACTCGATCACGGCGGTGACCGCGCCGACCGGCAGCGGACCGTACAGATGCGGGAACAACATCGATTCGGGGTCGGTCGGCACGCCCGGTTCCCACTTCACCGGCGCGCCTACGCGGGCCGGATCGATGCGCAACAGCACCATATCGCGCCGCCCCTCGAACAGGCGGTTGGCCGGCAGGTGCACCTGCTGTGGCGTGGACAGATGGATGAAACCGAGCTCCGCGAACGACTCCGGGCGGTACTCGCCGGTTTGCCGCGCGGTCAGCCAGTCGGCGAGAGTGCAAATGTGAACGAGAGTGTGAGTGTCGTAGATCACGGGTAATCTCCCGGTAGACAACTGGATAGGTGTTCGTGATCGTGGTCGAGTGGACCTTCGATGTGTGACCAGTGATGTTCGCCAGTAGCGAAATCCCAGGTTGTGTTATCGAAAACACACAGAATCACTTCCGGGAACAAAGCCCCCGTCCCGAACGTCTGACAGAGTAGTCATACCACTGCTGGGAAGTAGCGGTAGCGAGCCCGCGGAGTGACCACGGGCCCCACACCAGGTGAACGGACTGTAGTGCCGGGAGCCAGGACGGAGGAGTCATGCCAGGAACCCTGACAAGCACCCCACTGACCGCGGTCGATCGTTGCGACCGCTGCGGAGCTGCCGCACGAGTTCGTGCCGTACTGCCCGCAGGTGGCGAGTTGCTCTTCTGCCAGCACCACGCGAATGAACACATGGATCGCTTGCGTGAGCTCGAAGCCGTGATCGACACGGAATCGGCTCCCGCCCTCTGACCAGTCCTCGCGTCCCGACACAACAACATCGCACAACAGAACATCGCTGATAGAACCGACAGCGGGCGACCTACAAGTCGCCCGCTGTCGGCGTTTATCGAAAGCGCTCACGCCGCTGCGGGATCGGCGAGGATGCCGTCCAGCAGCTTCGCGAGTCCGAAGGCGAATGCACCCTCCGGATCCGACGGCGCTTGATAGCATTCGCCTACCGCCGCACCGACCCGCGATGCGATCGGGAACTCCGCCACCGACATGACCTCGGTGAGCAGTGGACCGTGCTGCTCCCACCACTGCGCGTCGGTCAGCTCCGCGGTACTGCGGATTCCGGCGATCGCCATCCGCGCATTGCCGGTCGCGAATTCCGAGAGCACTGCGATCACGCGGTCCATCGCTAGATCCGATAACCCGATCCCCTCGATCGCGGCCAACTGCCGTTCATAGCGACGCATCCGTCCCGGGCCGAGCACCAGCCGCCACGGCGGCACCTCGAGCAGCCACGGATGCGCGATCAACTCCGCACGCACCTGTTCGGCGATCGCGGCCATGCGATGGCGGACCGGCAGGTCGTTCGGGATCGGCGCGTCCTCATGGGCGACCGTGTCGACCATCAGGACGATCAGCGCCTCCTTGCTCGGCACATAGGTGTAGAGACTCATCGGGCGCAGACCCAGTTCGGCGGCGACGGCGCGAATCGACACCTTGTCGTACCCGTCCCGATCGGCGAGAGCAATGGCAGCACCGATCACCGCATCGACGCTCACCGTCTGCTTCGGCCCGCGCCCGCCGGATCGCGGCGGCACGGTATGCCGCCACAGCAGACTCATCAGCTGTTTCGCCTGGTCGGGATCGGTCACGTGACCCTCTCGAAATTAACCCGGTACGGTGTACGTTGTTACGATACTCCGTACATCATACGACGATCTAGGGGTCCGCTCTGCCAAGCACACAGGCCACATATCTCCCTGACCGCCACATGTTCGCGCTGTGGACTTGGACCGGATCCGGACCGGGCCGCGCGCCCGAGGGCGATCACGAAACCCTCGCGCTCGCGGTGCCGACGGGACCACATGGCGCGATCGAAGTAGCCGAGGTCGACTGCGCGCTGGTCGATCCGGACGATCTGATGCAGCTGGACCTCGCCGACGCGGGTCCGTCCTTACTCGCTTGGCACGCGGCGCTTCGGACTGAGGGCGATCCGGACGATGCACAATCGATCGACTCGTCACCGTCGATAGCGGACCACTCTGGACAGACCCGAACAACGCGAGCCTGGGCACACGACGTATCTCGGCCATCAGGTGGGCCGGACGCCGACGAGACCGAACAGGCGCAGCCGGGCAGGCCAGTGCTGCTGCCCACGGCCGCGCATGCGGTGCCGGATGCGATCGGGACATCGATCGTGTCCGCCGAGCGCGCGGTGCGCGTACTGCGCGAAACGCGCTGTGTCCAGCTGGAATTGCAGGAGGGGTTGAAGGCGCAGTTGCGCCCGTATCAGGCGCGTGGGGTGGGGTGGCTGCACGAGACCGTCACGGCCCACGGCGGCGCGGTACTGGCCGATGAGATGGGGCTCGGGAAGACGGTGCAGACCATTGGGTTTCTTCTCGGGCGGGGTGGGTCCGGTCCGCAGCTCGTAGTTTGTCCGACATCGCTGGTCGGGAACTGGGCGCATGAGATCACGCGGTTCGCGCCGGGGCTGCGACCGGTGGTGTGGCGCGGGGGCGAGGTCTCCGACGAGGCTGGCGCGGTTGTGGTGACCGGATATCCGATGTTGCGGCTGCATGGCGGTGTGCTGGCCGACCAGCGGTGGGCAACAGTGGTTTTCGATGAGGCGCAGGCGCTCAAGAATCCGCGCACGCAGATATCCAAGGCCGCGCGGGCGCTTTCGGCCCAGGCCACCGTCGCGCTGACCGGTACGCCGGTGGAGAACCATCTCGAGGAGCTGTGGGCGCTGCTGAATCTGGTGACGCCGCGGCTGTTCGGGCACCGCACCCAGTTCCGGCGGCGGTTCGTCCGGCCGATCCACGAGGGTTCGACCGCCGCGGCGGCCCGGTTGCGCGACACCCTGGAGCCGGTGTTGTTGGCGCGCAAGAAGGCTCAGGTCGCCGCGTCACTGCCCGCGAAGATGCACAGCGATCTGCTGTGCGACCTCACTGCCGAACAGGAAGGGCTCTATGACCAACTGCTCGACAAGGCCATCGACGACGGCTTCGGGCACGGCGCCCAACGACAGAGCCGGGTACTCGCGGCACTGACCGCACTCAAGCAGGTCTGCAACCATCCGGGCCTGATCACCGGTGAGCTCGGCGAACTGGCCGGCCGGTCCGGAAAGCTGGACCTGTGCACCGATATCGTGGCCAATAACCTCGAAACCGGTGACCCGACACTGATATTCACCCAGTACCGCGCCACCGGCGACCTGCTGGTCCGCCATTTCGACGAGCAGTTCGGTGTGCGTGCTCCGTTCTTCCACGGTGGCCTCGATCAGGCCGAGCGCGCGGAGATCGTCACCGGCTTCCAGACCGAGGATGGTCCGCCGGTCCTGATTCTGAGTCTGCGCGCAGCGGGCACCGGACTGACGCTGACCCGCGCCGCCGATGTCATCCATTACGACCGTTGGTGGAATCCGGCCGTCGAGGCCCAGGCATCGGACCGGGTGCACCGCATCGGCCAGACCCGCACCGTCACCATCACCACCCTCACCTCGGGTACCACCGTGGAGGAGCACATCGCGGGTATGCACGAGCGCAAATCCGCACTCGCGGACCTCGGCGATTCGGCGGGCATCGCCGCGCTGGCCCGCCTCGACGACGATCAGCTCATCGAGATCCTGCGACGCAAGAGGGAGAACTGATGGCGGACAATGAATTCGGCTACACCGCCTGGGGGATGGACTGGGTCCGCCTTGCCGAAACCCTGCGCCAGACCCGTCCCGATCCGCTGCTGCCCCGGGCCCGCAGCATCGCCCGCAACAATGGCGTGCAGACCACCATCGACGGGCGCGTCATCCGCGCCACCATCCACCGCGGCGGCCAAGCCTCGGTAACCCATCTCGAAGTTGCACCACTGCCCCGCCCGGCCATTACCGCAATCGCCGAAATCATCCCGGACGCAACGGTACTCACCGACGATATGCACCGCGCCCTGGTCGCCGCCGATACCAGCCCCGCCCCCGTGCTGGCCGGGACGGACTGCTCCTGCTCGGCCCGCTCAGCCCGCTGCGTGCACGTCCTCGCCGTGTACTACGACCTGGCCCGCCGCGTCGACGAGGACCCACGCCTGGCCCTGGACCTGCAGGGCTATTTCCGAGCGGCACCGGAAGATCCGGCAGCGCCGGTCGAATCACCCCGGTGGACCCCGCTCAACGCCCTCGACCCCGCGGACTACTTCGGGGCTCCTTTACACACCGCCTCGGTGCGGTAGACCAGCCGCGCCAGCTGTCGACCTTCTCGATGGCGGTGCGCTGACAAGGATTCACCTCGCCCTGTGTCATTCGGGGCGGCGGGCTCGGAAGCGGAAACTGGTTGTGCCGGTCTCGATCTCGACGCCGGTGAACCCGACGCCGGTAAGGCGGTCGGCGGCGCGGTCCGGCGGTATCGGCAGACAGGTGTCGCCGAGATGCATCAGGCGGAATACCGGACCATCGAGGCCGTCGCTGCCAGCGAATACTCCGCCGGGGCGCAGGACGCGCAAGGCTTCGGCGAAGAGGGCGTCTTGTTCATCGACGGTCGGAACGTGGTGCAGCATTGTGAAGCACACGACCGAATCGAATTGCCTCGGCGGCAAGGGCATATCCGCGCCGTCGCCCTCGATGACGGTCATCGTGCTGCCGTGCCGGGTACGCAGTCGGCTGGCGAGCACCGGATCGATTTCGACTCCGGTCAGCGTGGTCGTGCGCTCGCGCAAGGCGCGCACGTTCGCACCGTAACCGGGGCCGATCTCGAGTGCGCAGGCGCCGAGGTCGAGGCCGGACAGCGCCCACGGGACGATCTTCGTCGCGCTCATGCGCTCCCAGAGCACCGATCGGCACAGGAGCCTGTGGAAGTAGTTCATCGCCATACGATTCACGCTAGGAGCGGACGGCGCCGACCACGACAGGCTACGGTGACAAGCTGTGTCGCCGAACGGCCAATCCCTGGTACCGGGCCAACCCCGGCCGCCCCGTCGGAAGCACAGTGGATCCCTGGTACTCCCGGCCGCGATCGGCAATACCGCCATGGTGCTGGGTGCTGGCGTCCTGCCAGCGGGCTATTGGTTCGACACCCATGAACATCCGCAGCATCAAATCGCCTGGGCAGCACGGGGTGTCATCGCCGTCGAAATCGGCGACGGCTACTGGGTGCTGCCACCGACGCGGGCACTGTGGATCCCCGGCGGCACCAGGCACCGAACCGGCACCGCGGCGGGCGCGACCATGCGCGGCATCTTCGTGGCACCGGATCGGTGCCCGGTCGCATTGGCCGCCCCGACCATGCTCCGCGTATCTCCCCTGCTCCACGAACTGTTCGACCATCTCATCGAGCCCGAAACCGTCGCCGCGCGACGCGAACGCGCGGAGGCGGTGGTCTTCGATCTGCTCGAGCCGGTCGACGTGATTCCCATCGGCGCGCGCCGACCCGTGGATACCCGAGCGGCACAGGTCGCCGATGCGCTGACTCGCAATCCCGCCGATGATCGCACGCTCGGCGAGTTCGCCACCGCCGTCGCCACCAGTCCACGCACCCTGGCCCGGCTGTTCGTCGCCGAGACCGGAATCAGCTTCGGCCAGTGGCGAACTCAGATCCGCCTCGCGGCATCACTTCCGCTGCTCGCCGAGGGCTTGCCGATCGCCCGGATCGCCCGACGCGTGGGCTATGCCACCCCGAGCGCGTACGTCGCGGCCTTCCGTCGCGCCGTTGGCGTATCCCCGGGCCGCTACTTCGCCAGGTAACCGAGTCCCGTCCTCCGGTGCAGATTCGACGGACCCGACGATCAGGCGTTGGTGCCACCGTCGACGGTGAAGATCGAGCCCGTAATGCTGCGCCCGGAGGTTCCGGCGAGGAAGGCAACGGTGGCGGCGATGTCATCGGCGGTGCCGAAGCGGCCGAGGGCGGTGAGACCGATTTGCTGCGGGGCGTGGTCGCCGTCGGCCGGATTCATATCGGTGTCGGTTGAGCCGGGCTGTACCAGATTCACCGTGATGTTTCGCGGCCCCAGTTCGCGCGCAAGCGCTTTCGTGAAGCCATTGAGCGCGGACTTGCTGAGGTTGTACAGCGTGAGTCCGCCGAAGGCGGCGCGCTCGGACAGGTTGCTGCCGATGCTGATGATTCGCCCGCCCTCGGTCATATACGTGACCGCCGCCTGCGCCCCGACGAACGCCGCACGCGCATGGATATTGAGCGCGCGATCGATCTCCTCGACGGTGAACTCCTCGAACGGTTTGGCCGGGAAGATACCCGCGTTATTGACCAGCACATCGAGCCTGCCCAATTCGGCCGCGACCCGGTGTACGGCCGCGACGACGGCACCCGCGTCGGCGCTGTCGGCCTGAATCGCGACCGCCCGCCGCCCCGACGATTCCAATTCGGCGGCAACCGATTTCGCCTGTAGCTCATTGTTCTGGTAGGTCAGCGCCACGTCCGCGCCCGCATCGGCCAGGTGCCGGGCGATGGCCGCTCCGATACCCCGACTGCCACCGGTCACCAGCGCCACCTTGCCTGTCAGATCCGACATCGCGACTCCTCCAAATTCTGTGTCGATCAGTACATAAATAGCTAAACGCACGAGCCCCGGCCGCGTCAAGGGGTATATTTAACGATCGACACAGAAAGGATCGGGCCATGGCCGAACGAGGACGCCCCCGCGCTTTCGACCGCGAGGTCGCGCTGCGCCGCGCCATGGAGGTGTTCTGGGAGCACGGCTACGAAGGCTCATCGATGAGCGATCTCACCGCGGCGATGGGCATCAACTCACCGAGTCTGTACGCGGCCTTCGGCGGCAAGGAAGAACTGTTCCGTACGGCCGTCAGCCTCTACGGCCGGACCGAAGGCGGCTACACCGCCCGCGCCCTGCGGGAGGAACCCACGGCACGTGCGAGCATCGAAGCGATGTTGCGCGACAACGCGATCGCCTACACCGTGGCGGATAAACCCCACGGCTGTATGGTTGTGCTCGCAGGCTCCACCTACACCACCCGCAGCGAAAGTATCCGCGACTTCCTGATCGAAAAGCGGCGCGAGACAACCGAGGATATCCGCGACCGTCTGGATCGCGGCATCGCGGACGGTGATCTGCCCGCGGACACCGATACCGCCGCGCTGGCCAGTTTCTACACCACGGTCCTGTACGGCCTGTCGATCCGCGCGCGCGACGGTGCTTCCCACACCGAACTCACCCAGTCCATCGACTGCGCCATGGCCGCATGGCCGGTCTCCGCTGCAACCCGCTGACCGAAGCTACTTGCGGCGCAATGCCGCGATGCGCTCACCGAGCTGATCGGCGGTCGCCAATGCCGTTGGCGGACCGCCACATTCCCGTCGCAGCTCACCATGGATGACGCCGTGCGGCTTCCCGGTGCGATGGTGGTGCATGGCGACCAGGCTATTGAGCTCACGCCGCAGCTCACCGAGCTTATCGGCGGTCGCGACACGCTCGGCCGCCGAGGCGACCTGTGGGCCCGGATCGGGGGCGGCGGCACCGCGTTCGGCCAACTGCCGCGACTGCCGCTCCCGCAGCAGGGCCCGCATCTGGTCCGCATCGAGCAGCCCGGGAATGCCGAGGTAATCGGCCTCCTCGGCACTACCGGCGAAAGTCGCGGTGCCGAACGAGGATCCGTCGTAGATGACCTGGTCGAGCTCGGCGTCGGCGGCCAGCGCGACGAAGGGCCGCTCGTCCTCACCCGGCTCGTCCTGCTGCTTATTGGCCTCGATGAGCAGTTCGTCTTCGAGGCCGTTCTTCTCCCGATGCGGTTTGCCGATGACGTGATCGCGCTGCAGTTCCAGCTGCGCGGCCAGATCGAGCAGCACCGGCACCGACGGCAGGAAGACGCTCGCGGTCTCGCCGGGCTTGCGCGCACGCACGAACCGGCCGATCGCCTGCGCGAAATACAGTGGTGTCGAGGCGCTGGTCGCGTAGACGCCGACCGCGAGACGCGGCACGTCGACGCCCTCGGACACCATGCGCACCGCGACCATCCACGGCTGGGTGTTATTGCTGAACTCGGCGATCCGGTCCGAGGAGGACGGATCATCCGACAGCACCAGGGCAGGCTTCTCGCCCGAGATGTGTTCCAGCAGTTCGGCGTAATCGCGGGCCCGCTCCTGATCGGTGGCGATCACCAGACCACCGGCATCGGGCATACCGGTCGCGCGCAGCTGACGCAGCCGGGTGTCCGCGGCGACCAGCACCTTGGACATCCAGTCCCCCGCCGGATCCAGTGCGGTACGCCACGCGCGGGCGGTGTGCTCGGCGCTCAGCGGCTCACCGAGGCGGGCGGAATACTCCTCCCCCGCGCTGTCGCGCCAGTGTGCCTCACCGGAGTACGCGAGGAAGACCACCGGCCGGACCACGCCGTCGGCCAGCGCCTCGGCATAGCCGTAGGCATGGTCGGCGCGCGAGCGCGGAAAACCCGCTTCATCGGGTTCGTAGGTGACGAATGGGATCTGACTGTCATCGCTGCGGAACGGGGTTCCGGTCAGGGCGAGCCGCCGGGTGGCGTCGCCGAATGCCTCGGCCGTCGCATCGCCCCAGGACTTGGCATCGCCCGCGTGGTGGATCTCGTCGAGAATCACCAGCGTTCTGCGTCTTTCGGTGCGCACCCGGTGTCGTGCGGGATGCGAGGCGATCTGCGCGTAGGTGACCACGACGCCGTGATAGTCGCCGGAGGTCGCGCCGGTCGCGTTGGAGAAGCGCGAATCCAGCTGAATGCCCGCGCGGGCCGCGGATTGGGCCCACTGGTGCTTGAGGTGTTCGGTCGGGGCGACCACGGTGATCTGGTCGACGGTGCGGTCGGCCAGCAGTTCGGCCGCGACCCGCAGCGCGAAGGTGGTTTTACCGGCGCCCGGCGTCGCCACCGCGAGGAAATCCC
Organism: Nocardia sp. NPDC004278; assembly: GCF_053602975.1. NCBI lineage: Bacteria > Bacillati > Actinomycetota > Actinomycetes > Mycobacteriales > Nocardiaceae > Nocardia > Nocardia sp. NPDC004278. The sequence goes on along the minus strand of NZ_JBSGEQ010000005.1, from coordinate 37,883 downwards.
TCGGTTTGGTGGCCAGGTATTTCATCAGTGCCCGGCGCTGCCAGGCCCGTAGCGAACCACCCGTGGAACCCGCGGCCCGCGATGTCTGCGAATCGCCCGGTGTTTCCGCTTCTCCCGCCACAGCGGCGCCACCCGACACAGTCACGCAGACGACCCTAGCTGTCCCCCATGGCGTGTCGCCAAACCGACGCGGCGTGGGCGACGGGCGTCACATTCGAACGGCGCGCAACGCCCTGTTCATCTCCTGCCCATCGACGCGATGCGATGGCAAACCAGAACAATATGCTCGGATGCGCGATGCTGTAGGCATCATGTCCGACGATGGTGCCCCAGCTCGTGAGTCCCCCGGGACCGGCGACCAGCCGATCCACAGCGGCGGTGGCGACGTGCAACCCACTGCGGCGATATATGCCCGGCGCGCCGCCGCACGGATGGCGCACGGCTCGCGACAGGGCGGCAAACTCGTCGTGCGGGTGGCGGTGAAGGCATGGAACGATTCGATTTTCACCAAATCCGCGGCCGCGGCGTTCTGGCAGACGATGTCACTGGCACCGCTGCTGTTCGGGGTGCTCGGCAGCCTCGGCTACGTGGGGGAATGGTTCGGCCCCGATACCGTGCAGATCGTCGAGCAGAAGATCATCGCGTTCAGCCGCGACCTGTTCAGCGCCAGTGTGGTCAGCGATCTGATCGAGCCGACGGTCACCGATGTGCTCGGCCGCGGGCGCGCCGCCTATGTTTCGGTGGGCTTCGTACTGTCGCTGTGGGCCGGATCCTCGGCCATGTCGACCTTCGTGGATTCCATTGTCGAGGCACACGGGCAGAAGGATGCCCGGCATCCGGTGTGGCAGCGCATCTTCGCGCTGCTGCTGTATGTGCTGTTCCTAGTGGTGGCGGTGTTCCTGCTGCCGCTGATCGCCCTGGGCCCGACGTTGATCGGACGGGTGCTGCCGGATTCGTGGCGCGAACCGGGGCTGCGACTGATCGACTCGTTCTACTACCCGGGTGTCGGCCTCTTGCTGATCATCGGGCTCACCACGCTCTACAAGCTGGCGCTGCACAAATCGCTGCCGTGGCACCGGTTGTTCGGCGGGGCGCTCGTCGCGGGGGTGTTCTTCATGGCCGCCAGCGAGGGCCTGCGCCGCTACCTGGCCTGGGTCGCCAGGACCGGCGTCAGCTACGGCGCGCTCGCCACGCCGATCGCCTTCCTGCTGTTCACGTTCTTCCTGGGCTTCGCGGTGATCCTCGGCGCCGAATTCAATGCCGCGGTTCAGGAATTCTGGCCAGCCCGCAGCACCCGCATCGACCAGGTGAAGGAATGGTTGTCCAACCAGCTGGGCGGCGACGGATCCGATGACTCCGAGACCGACGACGCATCCAGCGCCGACCCTGACGATCTCGGCACAGCGAAGTCCCCGAGCCCGCCGGGAACTCAGGGACCGATCACACGGGCAGACGATATCGACGCCGATGCCGCCCGGGTACATCTGCACGCGCCGGGCGCTGCGGCACCGCGCACAGAGTCGGCTCAGCCCTTGCGCAGGCCGTCGTAGACCTTCTTGCACTCCGGGCAGACCGGCGAGCCGGGCTTCGCGGAGCGGGTCACCGGGAAGACCTCACCGCAGAGGGCGACCACATGGGTGCCCATGACGGCGCTTTCAGCGATCTTGTTCTTCTTCACGTAGTGGAAGAACTTCGGGGTGTCGTCGCCCGTCGTCTCGTCGGTGGTCGTATCCGGGCGAACCAGAGTGTCGGTACTCACGGATTCCATGATGCCGCATCGGCGCGAACTCGGCCGAGCACGGTCGGCTCCGCGCGCGTTCATCCAGCTGACCAGGCCATGTGCGGTCCGGACCCGACAGTGGGAGACTCAGGGTATGCAGCAGTACGGCGACTCCTCTCACGCCGACGACATCGGCAGCGGTGATCGCCACGACGTGACGATGCCGAAGCCTCCTCGCAAATCCACCGGCTACTTCCCGGGCAATGACGAGAAGCATCCGTTGCTGATCACCGAGGCGGCGCCGTCACTGGATGACCAGCACCGCGCACGGGTCCGCCGCTACACGATCATCATGGCCTTCCGCATCCCCTGCCTGATCCTCGCCGCGGTCGCCTACAGCATGTTCAGCAACGCCCTGCTGTCCATCCTGATCATCACTGCCTCCATCCCCCTCCCCTGGATCGCGGTCCTCATCGCCAACGACCGCCCACCCCGCCGCAAGGACGAACCCAGCCGCTGGGACCAGCCCCGCACCGCCATCGAATCCCGCCCCCACCGCGCCATCGACACCTAACCCACCCCAGCCCCCCAGCTGGACAGGCGATCACCATGCGCTCAGGCAGGCAAACTCCGTGAGTGTCCTGCATGAGCGCATTCTCGACCTGGTTGGAGGCTGGGGGGCGGTGGTTAGGGGTGGCGGGGGATGGTGGCGGACATGAGGGCTGCTGCGGCGCATAGGGCGCCTGCGATGTACCAGGCCAGGTTGTAGGAGCCCTGGAGGTCGCGGATGATGCCTGCGCCGGTTGCGGCGATGGCGGAGCCGATTTGGTGGGAGGCGAAGACCCAGCCGAAGGCTACGGGGCCGTCGGCGCCGAAGAGTTCGCGGCAGAGCAGGACGGTTGGTGGGACCGTTGCGATCCAGTCCAGGCCGTAGAAGATGATGAAGATCCACATGCTCGGCTGGGTGTCGGGGGCGAAAAGCGACGGCAGGATCAGCAGTGAGAGGCCGCGGAGGGTGTAGTAGCCGATCAGCAGGTAGCGGGGGTCGGCCCGGTCGGTGAGCCAGCCGGAGAAGATGGTGCCCGCCACATCGAAGATGCCGACCAGGGCCAGCAGGCTCGCAGCGGTGGTCGGCGGCATGCCGTGATCGTGTGCGGCACTGACGAAATGGGTTCCGACCAGGCCGTTGGTGGAGGCGCCGCAGATCGCGAATCCACCTGCGAGCAGCCAGAATCCGGGTTTGCGCGCGATCGTGGCCAACACTGTCAGTGCCCGGGACGCGCCACCGGAGGCGGGGACGCGGAGCCCGACCGTGCTGCCGGGTTCGGCGCCGTAGGCGGAAACGCCGACGTCACTGGGGAAGTCGCGGATGAACAACAGGACCAGCGGCACCACCGCCAGCGCGACGCCCGCGACGATCACCGAGGGCACCCGCCAACCGTGCGCATGCGCCACCGCCGATACCAGCGGCAGGAAGACCAGCTGCCCGGTCGCGCCCGCCGCGGTGAGTACGCCGGTCACCAAGCCACGCTGGCGCACGAACCAGCGGCCGGTGATCGTCGCCACGAACGGCATGGACATCGAACCGACGCCGATACCAACCAGCAGGCCCCAGGTCGCGACCAAATGCCATGGCTGGGTCATGAATACGGTGAGCCCGCTGCCCGCCGCGACGAGCACCAGCGCGCACGCGACCACCCGTCGGATGCCGAATCGATCCATCAGCGCCGCGGCAAACGGCGAAATCAAACCGTACAGCAGCAGATTCAGCGAAACCGCGGCCCCGATGGTGCCATGCGACCAGCCGAACTCATCGTGCAGCGGATCCAGCAGCACGCTCGGCACCGAACGGAACGCGGCCGCGCCGAGCAGCGCGATGAATCCAACACCGGCGACGACCCAGGCGGGATGCAGCCGCCGCGTCACGGTATCGACAGGTCCCAGCGTCGGTGGTGTTCGCAGTTCGGTCACCCGCTGAGACTGCCGGAATTGCGCGCGCCGAACGAGTGGCCGGAATGCCATAAACCGCCAAGATCGTGCCAGACACGCCGGATCGGAAACTACCTCGACAGCATCAGGCGCGGCCCCTACTGTGTGGCGGGGGTACGCGACGGGACTCCCCCGGCGCAAGTGATGTGCGACACACCTGTACCGAATCGCGTGCAGGACGCCGTCGAAGCGCGGAAGGTGCGACACCATCGCACGGCGCTCTCGGCACGGGAGCTTTCCGCAGGAAACAGGAGACAAAGCATGATTCGGTGGGTCTGGGCCTTCCTCGACCGCCCGACACAACGTTTCGACGAATGCGCGACGTTCTGGTCGACGATCACCGGCACCCAACTCTCGCCCCGGCGCGGTTCGAACGACGAATTCCTCACGCTCCTACCGGATCCTGCACTCTTCGCGGTCGCGGGCGTCAAGATGCAGGCAGTGACCGGACTCGGCGGTGTGCACCTCGATATCGATGTCGACGATGTCACGGCCGCGGTCCGCATCGCACTCGATCTCGATGCCGAACTGGTCGCCAACCACAAGAGCTATGCCGTGCTGCGCTCACCCGGCGGTCAGATCTTCTGCTTCACACCGAGTGGCCGTGCCAAAGGGACACCCGCACCGGCCTTCCGCGCCCCGGACGGCACCCTGACCCGCCTCGACCAGGTCTGCCTCGATATCGGCCCCACCGGCCACGCCGCCGAAACCCGGTTCTGGACCACCCTAACCAATTGGGACCTGACTCGAGGCCGCCTGCCCGAATTCGCCCGCCTGCGCGCGAAAGAGCCGATGCCCGTACAACTTCTGCTGCAACGCCTCGGCGAGGACCGCCCGACCAGCGCACACATCGACCTGGCCTCCGCCGATATCGATGCCACCGCCGCCTGGCACCAGTCCCTCGGCGCGACCCTCGTCGAGCGCCACGGACACTGGATCGTCATGTCGGACCCCGCCGACGCCCTGTACTGCATCACCGGGCGCGACCCGAACGGCGTGTGATCCGCGCAGGAGATTGCGTCCACACTGACGACCCGCACGCCGGGCACACGTCCGTACAGATAGCCCGAACCTGTACAAGATGCCGTCTCGTCCGGCGCCAGCCGTTCGTCCAACGTCGGCCATCCCGACCAGCATCAGCCGTTCGTCCAACGTCGGCCATCCCGACCGGCATCAGCGGTTCCGCCAGCGTCGCCAACCCCAGTGACGTCAGCGGTTCGTCAGGCGTCAGCCATCCCGACTGGCATCAGCGGTTCGTCCAACGTCGGCCGCCCCGACTGGCATCAGCGGTTCGTCCAACGTCGCCATCCCGACCAGCATCAGCCGTTCGTCCAACGTCGGCCATCCCGACCGGCATCAACCGTTCCGCCAGCGTCGCCAACCCCAGTGACGTCAGCAGTTCGTCAGGCGTCAGCCATCCCGACTGGCATCAGCGGTTCGTCCAACGTCGCCGCCCCGACTGGCATCAGCCGTTCGTCCAACGTCGGCCATCCCGACCGGCATCAACCGTTCCGCCAGCGTCGCCATCCCCAGTGACGTCAGCGGTTCGTCAGGCGTCAGCCGTCCCAACGGGCATCAGCTGTTCCGCCAGTGTCGGCCATCCCAACGGGCATCAGTGGTTCCGCCAGCGTCGGCCATCCCGACTAGCATCAACCGTTCGCCCGGCGTCGGCCATCCCAACGGGCATCAGTGGTTCCGCCAGCGTCGGCCATCCCGACTAGCATCAACCGTTCGCCCGGCGTCGGCCATCTCGACTGGCATCAACCGTCCCTCCGGCATCGACCGTCTGTCCGGCATTGGTCGCCGAGACCCAGACCATGTGACACAACGGACACGTTTCGGTAGCTGGCGTGTCGCGGTGGCAGAGTACCTCTGTGCCCACCAACCAGACGACGACCGGATCGCTGCTCACCGCGCTGTGCCCCGATCTGCGGGCCGCGCTGACCCGCGTCGGCTACGACGCCGACACCCTGTTGGAAGTGCTCGGTCCGGATGCGCACGCGGCGCTCGGCCGCTCCGAACCGGTCCCGGTGCGCCGAGCCGCGCGCACGGCCGGAGCTCTCGGCACCCTGATCCGTCTGTTGCTGCTCGGTGACGCGCTGCCCGAACGCGAGGTCGCGGGGGCACTGGCACCGCTGGATATCGATCGCGCGGTGGCGGCGGGCCTGCTGACCCGCGATGGCGACGACGTGCGCGCGGCCCTGGATCTGCGCCCGCTCGACACCGGCGAAGGCACTCGCTGGATCCTGTCCGATCTCGACGATTCAATGCGCAGACGCACGCTGAGCGAGGACCATGTGCTCGGCGTCGGCCATGCCTCGCTCTCGCTGCTGCGCGCCACCCCCACCCGCCGCGTCGGTTCGGTCCTGGATCTCGGCACCGGCTGTGGCGTCCAAGCCGTACACGCCGCCGCCTACGCCGACCGCGTAACCGCCACCGACGTGAATGCCCGCGCCCTATGGCTGGCCGAGGCCACGGCCGCGCTCAATGAACTCGACATCGAACTCCTCGAAGGATCCTGGTTCGAACCGGTCGCCGGTCGCCGCTTCGACCAGGTGGTCGCCAATCCGCCGTTCGTGGTCGGTCCCGCCCGCATCGAACACACCTACCGCGACTCCGGCCTCGCCCTCGACGGCGCAAGCGAATTGGTGATATCGCAGGCCCCCGACCTGCTCGCCCCCGGCGGCACCGCCGCAATGCTGGCGGCCTGGGTGCATGTGGACGGCGAGGATTGGCGCCATCGGGTTTCGTCCTGGTTGCCCGCGCACGGTGTCGACGCCTGGGTGGTCCAGCGCGATATCGCCGATCCGGCCCTTTATGTCGGGACCTGGTTGCGCGATGCGGGTTTGGATCCGCGCGACCCGGCCGCACAAGCCCGCGCCGAGCAGTGGCTCGATGCCTTCACCGCCGCCGATGTGGAAGGCGTCGGCTTCGGCTTCGTCTATCTGCACGCCATCGACGGCCCCACCGAATTGCTCGCCGAGGACCTGACCCATGGCTTCGACGATCCGCTCGGTGCCGAGGCCACCGCGTACTTCGCGCGCTCGGCCTGGCTGCGCCGCGCCGCCGCCTCCGAAAACCTCGCCTGGACTTCGCGTTTCGTTGTCGATCCGGCCACCGCGCTGGAACGGGTCTATCTGCACGGCGAATTCGGCTGGGACCAACAGGTCGCGCGGCTGCATCGCGGCGACGGTCCGCGCTGGCAGCACGAGGTAGATGAGTCCACCATCGCACTCGTGGCGGGAATGCGCGCCGACGGCTTGCCGTTACAAGAGCTGATCGAACTGCTCGCACTCGCCGATGGCATCGGCGAGGTGACCGAAGAGTTCGCGGCCGATGCATTATCCGTGGTGGCCGGTTTGGTTCGGCACGGTTTGGTACGGCCCGTGTAACGAAGCGGCAAACGCACGACTCGCATCCGAGACATCGCGCACGAGCTGTTCCGACAGGGTGGGGTTCTCAGGAACTTCTCAGACGCGAGTGATGGAAACCGCAGTTCAGAGCGGTTTATCGGAGCAGTAGCGGGGAACTTTCTTCCTGTCGGGTCCGTTGATCGGAGTGAGACACCACCGACAGGAGGCAAGTCATGACAAGCCCCGCCACCACTCGTGTGCGCACCAGCGATTCGGACCTCGACGCCCAGAGCCCTGCTGCCGACCTGGTACGTGTGTACCTGAACGGGATCGGCCGTACCGCACTGCTCACGGCAGCCGACGAGGTCGAGCTGGCCAAGCGCATCGAGGCGGGCCTCTATGCGCAGCATCTGCTGGAGACCGGCAAGCGGCTGTCGGCCACCCGCAAGCGCGATCTGGCCATTATCGTCCGCGAGGGTCAGTCCGCGCGCTCGCACCTGCTCGAAGCCAACCTCCGGCTCGTCGTCTCGCTCGCCAAGCGCTACACCGGCCGCGGCATGCCGTTGCTCGACCTGATCCAGGAGGGCAATCTCGGCCTGATCAGGGCGATGGAGAAGTTCGACTACAGCAAGGGCTTCAAGTTCTCCACCTATGCCACCTGGTGGATCCGTCAGGCCATCACCCGCGGTATGGCCGATCAGAGCCGCACCATCCGCCTTCCCGTGCACCTGGTCGAGCAGGTCAACAAGCTGGCCAGGATCAAGCGCGAACTGCATCAGCAGCTCGGCCGTGAGGCAACGGACGCGGAGCTGGCCAACGAATCGGGTATCCCGGTCGACAAGATCTCCGATCTGCTCGACCACAGCCGCGATCCGGTAAGCCTGGATATGCCCGTCGGCAACGACGAAGAGGCGCCGCTCGGCGATTTCATCGAGGACTCCGAGGCCACCTCGGCCGAGTCCGCTGTGATCGCCGGACTGTTGCACCACGACGTGCGCAGCGTGCTCGCCACCCTGGACGAGCGGGAGCAGCAGGTCATCCGCCTGCGCTTCGGCTTGGACGACGGCCAGCCGCGCACCCTCGATCAGATCGGCAAGCTGTTCGGGCTCTCCCGCGAGCGGGTGCGCCAGATCGAGCGTGAGGTCATGTCGAAGCTGCGCAAGGGTGAGCGGGCCGATCGCCTGCGCGCCTACGCCAGCTGAGCACAATCCTGCGGTAACTCGTGCCGGTGATCCCGGCACGTCCTCGAGGCGCCGGACTACATCCGAGGCGGGTCCGGCGTCCGGCTTGGTGACCTCGGATGGGTCACCTCGAAACGCCGACCGGTGTCCGCGCGTCCCGCCCCCTCCGGGTTCGCGCGAGCCGGTCGGCGATCCTCTTGTCGAAAGGCCTTCGGGGTCAGCGTTTCCCATTATCGGCGATGGCCCATGCGGCACGGTGCCTAGTATTTCCGCATGCAGGGACCGACACTGCGCGATGTGGCCTCGGCGGCCGGTGTGCATACCGCCACAGCGTCGCGCGCACTCAATCCGAACGCTCGTGCCCTGGTGCATCCCGATACCGCACGACGGGTGCTACGTGCGGCGGAATCACTGGGTTACCGTCCGAATCCGATTGTCAGGAACCTGAAGACCATCAAGTCCGGCACTGTCGGACTGGTCATCCCCGACCTCACCAACCCGCTGTTTCCACCGATAGTGCGTGGCATCGAGGACGTTCTGGCCGCCGCCGGGTACAGCACACTCATCGTCGATACCGGCGATCGGCCCGACCGCGAGCAGGCCCAGATCACATCGCTGCGCTCGCACCAGGCCGAAGGTTTGATCATCGCCACCGCGCTGCTGGAGCATCCCCTGCTGCGGCAGTTGCAGGAACAGCGCGTGCCCATGGTGCTCGTCAACCGCCGCACCGAAGGGCTCGATATCGGATCGGTCGCCGCCAATGACGCGGCCGGCATCGCGCTCGCGGTGCGTCATCTGGTCGATCTGGGCCACCGCCGAATCCTGCACCTCGCGGGCCCGCAGACCGCCTCCACCGGTGTCGAGCGCCTGCGTGCCTTCCGAACCGCCATTCGCGAACACGGTCTCGACGACTGCGCTCGAATCATGGTGTGCGACAGCTGGACCGAAGACGCGGGAGCTCGCGCCCTGCACGCCGCATTGGACTCCGGCGCAGAGGTCACCGCCGTGGTCGCCGGAAACGATCTCATCGCCCTGGGCTGCTACGACGCCCTCGCCGAACGCGATATCACCTGCCCCACCGATATCAGCGTGATCGGCTTCAACGGCCTGCCATTCCTGGACAAGCTCGATCCCCCGCTGACCACCATCGCCATCCCCCACCACGACATCGGCCGAGAAACCGCCCGCATGCTCCTGGAATCCATCGCCGAGCCCGACCGCACCCCCCGCTCGGTCCTCCTCCCACCATCCCTGGTCATCCGCGGCTCCACCGCCCCACCCCACCGCTAACCGACCCGATCACCCGGTCCCTGACTCGCGCCCTGGGACGCTGCCACCCAGCACGGCCATAGATCCGGCGTTTGCGACTTAGGCAGTTAGCCCAGGCGGCGGGGGCCGGTGTCGAAGCGGCTGGGTTCGGGGCCGATGCGGGCTCGGGCATAGAGGATGGCGGCGGCGTTCGGGGAGGCCAGGACGGGGTCGAAGGATAGTTCGCGGATTTCTGGGAGGTCGTCGAAGAGGGCCGAGACGCGTTGGGCGAGTTCGGCAAGGGCGGGTTTGTCGACGCGCGGGCTGGCAGGGGTGCCGGATAGCAAGGGGGCCGCGCGGGGAGCGTCGATGAGAGCGGTGGCCTCGTCGGCAGTGAGCGGGAGGGCGCGGTAGGCGCGATCGCCGAGAAGTTCGATGATCATGCCGGAGAGGCCGAATTCGATGACCGAGCCGAAGGACGGGTCGTCCTGCACCCGCAGCACACAGCCGACGCCCGGGTTGGCCATCTTCTGGATGTGCACCGCCGGATCACCGCACAGCTCGACCAGGTGCGAATAGGCTTGGCGCACGGCCTCCGGACGCCACAGGTCCAGTCGGACACCGCTGAGATCCGGTCGCCGCCGCCACATTTCGCCGGTCGCCTTGGCCGCCACCGGATAGCCGAGTTCCTCGGCGGCCGCCACCGCCTCATCGGGGTTGCGGACCTCACGGAACTCGACGACGCGAATGCCGTAGCAGTCCAACAGGTCCACCGCTTCCAGATCGGTCAGCCACCGGCCGTCGGAATCGCGCATCCATCCGGCGACCAACCGCTTGGCCCGCTCCGCATCGATGCCCGTCGGGCGCAGCACCGTCGAAACCGGTTTCGTGCGCCACTGCGCGTACCGGCGCGCCTTGGCCAGCGCACGAGCGGCCCGCTCCGGATCCGGATACGACGGAATCGACCCACGCGCCGCCGTACCGCCCGGACCACGCACCGCGAGCAGATTTGGAATCCCTTGCTCAGCAACGAAAGTGGTGAGAATTGGTTTGCCGGAATCGGGCACGGCCACCGCGGCCTCGCGGATGGCATCGGCGAATCCGGCCATCGGCAGCGGCACCGGCGGCGCGAAAACCACGATCACCGCATCGATCTCATCCGAGCGCAGCGCGGCGACCACTGCGTCCAGATACGCGCCCGGCGTCGCATCCGGACCGAGATTCACCGGATCGCCGACCGACTCCTCGTCCACCACCCGTTCGGTGGGGCGCGGACGACGAACGTCCTCCGGCGCCACCGCGTCGGGCTGCCGCACCTCCAGCCCCTCACCGCGCGCCGCGTCGACGGCCAGCCAGTTCAATGCCGCGCTATTGCCGATCACGGCGACCCGTGGACCGGCGGGCAGCGGCTGATAACCCAGCAGCGCGGCGCAGTCGAACAGCTCCGAAATCGAGTCGACCTGAACGATTCCCGACTGTGCGAACAGGTCACGCACGATCGAGCGGTCCATATCGCCGGTCGGCTGAGCCCGTGCGGCCAACCGGCCGCTACTCACCGCGACGATCGGCTTGCTACGCGCGACGCGACGTGCGATCCGGGAGAACTTGCGCGGATTACCGAAGCTCTCCAGATATAGCAGGATCACATCGGTGGCGGAATCGGTGTCCCAGTACTGCAGCAGATCGTTGCCGGACACGTCGGCGCGATTGCCCGCCGAGACGAAGGTCGACAACCCCAGGTTGCGTGCGGCGGCCTCACCGAGGATCGCCGCACCCAACGGCCCGGACTGACAGAAGAATCCGATGCGCCCGCGTCCGGGCAGCACCGAGGCGAGGGTCGCGTTCAACGAAACTGCGGCGTCGGTGTTCGCGATGCCGAGTGCGCTCGGCCCCACCACCCGCATCCCGTGTCCACGCGCCGCCTCGACCAGTTCGTGTTCGGCGACCACACCACCGGCGCCGGTCTCCCCGAAGCCCGCGGTCAGTACGACCAAACCCTTGACACCCTTGGCCATACAGTCGTCGAGGACCGAACCGATCGCCTCGGGGGGCACCGCGACCACGGCCAGATCCACCTCGTCGGGAATATCGCGCACGGTGGGATAGGCCCGTACCCCGCGCACCGATCTCCGGTTCGGATTGACCGGGAACACCGGCCCCTGGAACACCCCGGACAGCATATTGGCCAGGATCACCCCACCGACCCGGGCCGGCCCCATGGTGGCACCGATCACCGCGACCGAACGCGGCGCGAGCAGATTGCCCACACTGCGCGCCTCGGAGGCGCGTTCGCGCGAATCCCGCACCCAGAGCAGGGCTTCGGTGGGATCGATGGCGAATTCCAGATGCAGCACCGAACCGTCCCTGCTGCGCTCCACCTGATAGCCCGCGTCGCGGAAGACGGTGACCATCACCGTGTTCTCCGCGAGTACCTCGGCGACAAAGGTTTCGATCTTGTTCTCGGCGGCAGCGCCGGCCAGATGTTCGAGCAGGATCGAGCCGAGTCCGCGCCCCTGGTGTTCGTCAGCCACCACGAACGCGACCTCGGCGGCGCGTGGTCCGGGGCGGTCGGTCAGGAGTTCATAGCGGCCGACCGCGATGATCGCCTCCCCGAGCACCAGCAGCAGCCCGACCCGGTCGTGATGGTCGACGTGGGTGGAGCGGTACAGATCCTTCGGCGAAATGCGTGGGTACGGACCGAAGTAGCGCAGATACCGGGTGCGATCCGACAGTGCCGCGTGGAACTCCTGCAGCCGATCGGCGTCATCGGGTGTGATCGGACGCAACCGCACCACGCCACCGTCAGAGGCCAATACATCGGCGAACCAGTGCTGCGGCGGCGGTGGCGGCACTACCGGAGTGCTCGCCGAATCCGGAATGGGCGGGTTCTCAGTCACGGGGGTCCTCCGGATCCAGTCCGAGCAACCCGAAGGTGGCTCGGCGCGTAGCCAATACGGCCGTATCGATAGCGCGTTGCGCGCGGTCGATGCGCGCGTCCCCAGTTTCCCCGGTGCCGCCGGGTCCATCCCACCGGCGGAACGAGATGTCACCACCGTCACCCATGGTGCGCGGCGGGTCGACGGTCGGGGCCGCCGCCCGGATCAGTTCGATCCAGTCCTGCGGCACCGCGGTGTCCGGTGCGATGGTGCGATCCAGTGCGGTCGCCAGCAGATGCGTCCAGGCCCGCGGCACGACGCGCACCAGGCCATAGCCGCCGCCACCGACGGCGAGCCACCGGCCTTCGGCATACTCGTCGGCCAGATCGCGCATGGCGATGAAGGCGGCGCGCTGACCGTCCACGGTCAGCTCCATATCGGCGAGAGGGTCCTCGCGATGGGTGTCCACGCCGCATTGGCTGACCACGATCTGTGGCCGGAACGCTGCGAGTGCGCCCGGCACGATCGCATGGAAACCGCGCAGCCACTGGGCATCCCGAGTGCCGGGCAGCACCGCGAGATTGATCGCGGTGCCCTCGGCGGCGCCGTGTCCGGTCTCCTCGGGCCACCCCGTATTCGGCCACAGGGTCGCCGGATGCTGGTGAATCGAGATCGTCAGCACCCGTGGGTCGGCGTAGAAGGCGCGCTGCACGCCATCGCCGTGATGCACATCGACATCGATATAGGCGATGCGGTCGTAGCCGTGGTCCAGAAGCCAGGAAATGGCCACGGCCGCATCGTTGTAGATACAGAATCCGGCGGCCGAATCCGGCATCGCGTGGTGCATACCGCCGCCGATGCTCACCGCGCGCCGGGTGCGGCCCTCGGCGATTTCGCGCGCGGCGGCCAGCGTGCCGCCGACGATCACCGAGGCCGCCTGATGCATCCGCGGGAACACCGGATTGTCCGGTGAGCCGAGGCCATACGGTGGTGCCAGCGGCGCACCCGCTGGCTGCTTGGCATGTTCGACGGCAGCGATGTAGTCGGCGGTGTGGATGCGCAGCAGATCCGACAGCTGTGCCTGCGCCGGCACCAATGGCTCGACACCGGCGAGCAATCCGAGACTTTCCGCGAGCGCCATGGTGAACTTCAGACGCGCCGGTTTCATGGGGTGTTCCGGCGTCCATGCGTAGTCGAGGAATCGGTCGGTCCAGACGACGGTCCCCGGTTGCGACTCGAGATCACCTTCGTCGAGCGGCGCGGAGTGTTCGCCGCGCGGTGCAGTGGCCATGCTCGCAACGCTACGCGGGAAGCTAACCGCCCCGTTGGACGTTCGTATGCAGTAGAAATACAAGCATGAGCGAACACGGCGACCAGCCGTGCGCCGACAGAATTCCCACAGCGCAGTCACCGGTGTAGCGCGAGACGACGCGGCACGCGGGGGTGCCGACGTGCGTGGGTAGAATTCGTGCCGACGAAGGGGTAACAGGTGAAGGATCTGGTCGACACCACGGAGATGTACCTCCGTACCATCTACGACCTCGAGGAAGAGGGTGTCGTGCCCCTGCGCGCGCGGATCGCCGAGCGCCTCGAGCAGAGTGGTCCGACGGTGAGCCAGACCGTCGCGCGGATGGAACGCGACGGTCTGCTGCTGGTCGCCGGTGACCGCCATCTCGAGCTGACCGAGAAGGGCCGCAGCATGGCCGTCGCGGTCATGCGCAAGCATCGCCTCGCCGAGCGGCTGCTCGTGGACATCATCGGGCTCGACTGGCAGAACGTGCACGCCGAGGCCTGCCGCTGGGAGCACGTCATGAGCGAGGACGTCGAGCGGCGGCTGGTCGAGGTGCTCAACCATCCGACCACCTCCCCCTACGGCAACCCGATTCCGGGCCTGGACGAGCTGGGCATCGCCCCGCCGAACGCCGCCGAGGAGACCCTGGTGCGGCTCTCGGATCTGCCGCATGGTCAGGTGCACGCGGTCGTGGTGCGCCGCCTCGCCGAGCACATCCAGACCGATCCCGAGGTCATCGGCCAACTGCGGGAGGCGGGTGTGGTGCCCGATGCCCGTGTGACGGTCGAGACCAAGCCCGGCTCGGTGGTCATCACCGTGCCCGGCCACGAGGGTTTCGAACTCTCGGATGAAATGGCCCATGCCGTCCAAGTGAAGCTGGTCTGAGGCGTGAAACTTCTGGTTACGGGTGGCGCGGGCTACGTCGGTGGTGTCTGCGCGCAGGTTCTGCTCGAATCGGGGCACGAGGTCGTGGTGGTCGACGATCTGTCGACCGGCAATGCCGAGGGCGTGCCCACCGAGGCGCGCTTCGTGGAGGGTGATGTCGCGGTCGCCGGGCCCGCACTGCTCGAGGCCGAATCCTTCGACGGTGTCCTGCATTTCGCCGCGCAGTCGCTGGTCGGCGAGTCGGTGCAGCAGCCGGAGAAGTACTGGCAGGGCAATGTGGTGAAGACCCTCGAGCTGCTGGAGGCGATGCGCCGCACCGACACCCCGAAGCTGGTGTTCTCCTCGACCGCGGCGGTCTACGGCGAACCGGAACAGGTGCCGATCACCGAGGACGCGCCGACCCGGCCGACCAACCCCTACGGCGCCTCGAAACTCGCCATCGACCACGCCATCACCTCCTATTCGATCGCGCACGGTCTGGCCGCGACCAGCCTGCGCTACTTCAATGTCGCGGGCGCCTACGGCGGCCTCGGCGAAAACCGTGTGGTGGAAACTCATCTCATTCCCCTCGTGCTGCAGGTCGCCCTCGGTCATCGCAAGGCGATTTCGGTCTTCGGCACCGATTGGCCGACACCGGACGGCACCGCGGTCCGCGATTACATCCACATTCGCGACCTCGCCGAGGCCCACCTGCTCGCCCTGGCCACCGCGGAATCCGGCACGCATCGCATCTTCAATCTCGGCAGCGGCACCGGATTCTCGGTGCGCGAAGTGATCTCGGCCTGCGAACGCGTCACCGGACTGCCGATCACTGCCCAGGACGCCCCCCGCCGCCCCGGCGATCCGGCCGTCCTCATCGCCTCCAGCAACCGTGCCGTCACCGATCTCGGCTGGCGCCCACAGCACAACGACCTCGACGAAATCGTTGCCGACGCCTGGGAATTCCTCCGGGACCTGGGTCCGCTCGCGCACAGCGCGAAGTAGGACGCTGGGCCCTACTCACCCGGTGGTCGCGCACCGACGCAACCACCGGGTGGCTCGCCTCGAGCGTCATCCGATAACCGGGCCCAGGTCGATGCCGAAGTCGGCGGCGATACCGAGGCCACAGTATGCCAAGCGGCGCAGCGTGTCCGGGCGCATACCGGTACGCAGGGAGATCTCGAGCAGGTTCGCCATGGAGTGGTCCGGATCGGCGTCCAGGGCGGCTTGCAGGGCGATACCCGCGAGGGGACCGTCGCCGCGGATGTAGGCGCTGTAGCCGAGCAGGGTCGCGGCATCGGCACGATCGCTGCCCGAAAGTACCCGCACCATCGCCACCCACAGACTTTCCGCGGCGGCGGCGTGATCGCCGATGGCCAGACCGAACAGGGCGTCGCGGACGATCCGATCACGCAGCGCGGCAGCCAATTCCGCATATTCCCGGGCGGTGAGAGCCGCCCCGGAGTCGGTGTTGGCAATCTGGGACAGCATTTGTTCCAGTGCCCGCCGGTGATAGCCGTCGGGATCGCCGCGCCGCACGGCGGCCGCATACCGCTCGTACGCGATGGCGCGGGCGCTGTCGAGATGTGCCGCCACGTGCGGCGCCAGCCCTTCATCGACGGCAACCAGATCGGTCAGCTCCGAACGAGCCCCGCGGATCGGCCGTCCCTCCAGCACATGTGCCACCGTGACCATCGAGGTGGCCGGATCCGGCAGCGTCCCATGGTGATTCGCGTCGGGCAGACTCCACCACCGCTGGTCCGCATCGATCGCGCGTACCGCCCACGCGCCCTCCAGATACACCTCCTGTGCCGCGAGCCGCCGGGCGAACGCGGCGATGAGTGTGCCCAACGGTCCGGCACTCGCGCCGTGTCGGCGTGTGCGCTGCGGTTCGTGCGCCCGGTCGTCGACGATCACCGCGAGCACCTCCGTGGCCCCCTCCGCGGCACAGATCTGCGAGACGCATTCCGCATACGCCGCCGCGAGACCCCGGCGACCGCCGTCGGGATCCAGATCGAATCGCACCACCGCATCAATGATCGGACTGTGGCCCGGATCCGGCGCAGCCCGCAACACGGCCACCACCAGCGACCGCTCCGGCACGAACCCGACCATCGCGGGCACTGCGACGATCAATTCGCCGGGATCATCGACATGCAGTGCCCCGGCGGGGCCGCGATCGCCGAACATCGGCGGCGGTTCCGCACAGGTACCCGTCGCTCGCCCGAAACCCCTTGTGCACTCCGCGGATTCCTCATCGTCGACAGCGGAGTCGAAGTCCGGCACCGAGTCGATCCCGGACCGTGCGACGGCACGCGCGTGCCCGGATCTGCGGAGGTGAACGGCTGGGCTCGAGCACAAACCAGCACGGGCGGATGGACCGTCGCCGGGGTCGCCGAGGGCGGGAACGGGATTCGTGAAAGTTGTCATGCACCGAGAGTGCGCTGCCGCGAATCCGGGCCCGAGACAGTGACCTGGGCATATCCGGACATTATTTTGCCCTGTGGAAATCGGTTGTTCTGTGGACGATTCGGCCTGCGGAGGTGAAACAGCGATAACCGTGTCGGTGCTACCTGCTATCGTCGCGCCGCGAGCTCCCGACGCCGATCGGCGTAACCCGCATTCACCCCTTCTTCACCTTCCCCACCGCCATCGTGAACAGCTCATCCAACGCCGCCGTATCCGGTTGCGCATCGCTGAACGACATGTAGGTCACCGCGATTCGCACATCGCCGATCTGGCCGGTCAGCGTCTGCATGGACTGTGTCAGGCCCGGCATGCTCACCTGCGGTACCACCGTCCGGTGCAACGCGAGGGTGTCGTCGGCGTCGATCGGCGGCGGCACCTGCAGTTCGGTGGTCACCGTCGTCGTCGCACCCGCCCGGCTGACCCGCATTTGCTGACACCGCCGCAACTGGTCGCGCAATGCCGACAGCGGCTGTCCGGTCCGGGTCAACTCGACGGTGATCGTGGCACGCGTCTCGTTGTCGGTGCCCACCGCGACGGCCGTCTGATTCGGGCCGAATTGCTGCGCGGGCGGGGCACATCCATCAGGTTGCACCGTCGAGCCGCGCCCGACCCCGGTCAGATCCCCCGATGCCTGCGCGGCCGCCTCGGGTGGCAGCACCACCGCCTCGTACCGGGCCGGGAACTGTGTGGTTTCGGGCAATAATGTCGAAAGCTGCGCCGCCACATGCTGGATCACCGCACTTGGCCCCGCGGCGACCGGATGCCCGGTCACCGTCGACGCGCACCCCGTGAGCAGCGCCGCACTCGCGGCGAGGGACGTCCACCCCGATACCGCGAATCCGCGTGGCCCCCTGCGCGTCGAATTCGGCACAGTCACCGTTTTACTGTGCCAAACTCCCCGTGCCCACCCACGATGCCACGCCGATCGTTGCGAGCGCCCCGCGAGCAGTCCCCAGCGGCGGCGGTCCGGCCGGGAATGCGCGGGACACCACCGATGTTGCCCTCTCTTATGGGTCGGTGTCGCCCGTGGTCACCGGTGTCGGTGTCATGGGGGACAATGGACAGTGGTTGACCGCCGCGAAATGCCCAACAGGCCTAGGACCTGTAAGTTCTCGGCACCATGGCGGCTCGCATAGGTGAACCGCGCAGGAAGGAGTACGCGATGGACCACGAGTCGCGAATGTACGAGTTGGAGTTCCCAGCTCCACAGCTGTCGTCCGACGATGGCTTGGGTCCGGTTCTGGTACACGGACTGGAGGGCTTCACCGATGCCGGGCATGCGGTCCGGCTGGCCACCACGCACCTGCGCGAGAGTCTGGAAAGCGAGCTGGTCGCCTCGTTCGATGTCGACGAGTTGCTGGACTACCGGTCGCGTCGCCCGTTGATGACGTTCAAGACCGACCACTTCTCCGACTACGCCGAGCCCGAACTGAATCTCTGGGCGCTGCGCGATACGTCGGGCACCCCGTTCCTGCTGCTTTCCGGGCTCGAACCAGATCTGCGGTGGGAGAAGTTCACCACCGCGGTGCGTCTGCTCGCCGAACAGCTCGGCGTGCGCCGCAGCATCGGCCTGAGCGCGATTCCGATGGCGATCCCGCACACCCGCCCGCTCGGCATCACCGCGCATTCCTCGGACCGCGATCTGATCGCCGACCACCAGCGCTGGCCGGGCGAGCTACAGGTACCGGGCAGCGCGTCGTCGCTGCTGGAGTACCGGATGGCCCAGCACGGCCACGAGTCCGTCGGATTCTCGGTGCATGTGCCGCATTACCTCGCGCAGACCGCCTATCCGGAGGCCGCGCAGACCCTGCTGGAACACGTCGCCGACAATGCTGGCCTGGAAATCCCGCTGGCGGCGCTCGGCGAGGCCGCGGCCCGGGTCCGCGAGCAGGTCAACGAGCACATCGCCGGAAACTCCGAGGTAGAGACAGTCGTGCACGCGCTGGAGCGCCAATACGACAGCTTCCTCAGCGCACAGGAACGCCAGTCCAGCCTGCTCGTCGGCGATGGTGAACTCCCGAGCGGCGACGAATTGGGCGCGGAGTTCGAGCGCTTCCTGGCCGAGCAGGGCGGCTACGACGGCGACGAGGGCGAACAGTCCAACTGACCCGATCACCCCGACCGGGCCGTAGACACCAGCCCGTAGGGTGGTCGGAGTGGATCTGACCGAACTGCTCGAGATACCGGGAACCGACGCCGACGCGCTCTACGAATCCTTCGGGGCCTGGGCCGCCGAGCAGGGCACCCCGCTGTATCCGGCGCAGGACGAGGCGCTGCTGGAGTTGGCGTCCGGATCCAACGTCATTCTCGCCACTCCCACCGGGTCCGGCAAATCCCTGGTCGCGGTCGGCGCGCACCTGTTCGCGCTGACCCGCGGTCTGCGCACCTACTACACCGCCCCGATCAAGGCCCTGGTCAGCGAGAAGTTCTTCGCCCTGTGCGATGTCTTCGGCGCGGACCGGGTCGGCATGGTGACCGGTGACGCGGCGGTGAATCCGGAGGCGCCGATCATCTGCGCGACTGCCGAGATCCTGGCGAATATGGCACTGCGCGAGGGCGCCGCCGCCGATGTCGGCCAGGTTGTGATGGACGAATTCCACTTCTACGCCGATCCAGACCGCGGCTGGGCCTGGCAGGTGCCGCTGCTGGAACTCCCGCGCGCCCAATTCCTGCTCATGTCGGCCACTCTCGGCGAGGTCGACTTCTTCGCGGCCGATCTGCGCCGCCGCACCGGCAATCCGACCGCCATCGTCGCAGGCACCGAACGCCCTGTCCCGCTGAGCTTTTCCTACGCGCGCACGCCCATCACCGAAACGTTGGAAGATCTCGTCACCACCAACCAGTCACCGGTGTACGTCGTGCATTTCACCCAGGCCGCAGCACTGGAACGCGCGCAGGCGCTGACCAGCGTCAACTTCGCCACCCGCGCCGAAAAGGACGCCATCGCAACGGCGCTCGGCGATTTCCGGTTCTCCTCCGGTTTCGGCAAGACGCTGTCGCGGCTGATCCGCCACGGTATCGGCGTACACCACGCGGGCATGCTGCCCAAGTATCGCCGCCTGGTGGAGCGCCTGGCCCAGGACGGTCTGCTCAAGGTGGTGTGCGGCACCGACACCCTCGGCGTCGGCATCAATGTGCCGATTCGCACCGTGCTGCTCACCGGCCTGACCAAATACGACGGTGTGCGCACCCGCAGGCTCAAGGCGCGCGAATTCCATCAGATCGCGGGCCGCGCGGGCCGGGCGGGCTACGACACCATGGGCACCGTCGTCGTGCAGGCCCCCGACCACGAGGTGGAGAACACCCGGCTGCTGGCCAAAGCGGGCGACGACCCGAAGAAGCAGCGCAAGGTGGTGCGCAGGAAACCGCCGGAGGGCTTCGTGTCCTGGAGCGAGGAGACCTTCGACCGGCTGGTCGCCGCCGCCCCCGAGCCGATGGTGTCGCGCTTCGCCGTGACCAACTCCATGCTGCTCAATGTGATCGCCCGTCCCGGCAATTGCTTCGACGCCATGCGCCACCTGCTCGAGGACAACCACGAACCACGTCCCGCCCAACGCCGCCATATCCTGCGCGCCATCCGCCTGTATCGCGCCCTGCGCGACGCCGGTGTCGTGCAGCAACTTCCGGAACCCGACGCACAGGGCCGTCGCGCCAGGCTCACCGTGGACCTGCAGCGCGATTTCGCCCTCGACCAACCCCTGTCCCCGTTCGCCCTGGCCGCGCTGGAACTGCTCGACAAGGACGCTTCTGGCTACACCCTCGACGTCATCTCCCTCATCGAATCGACACTCGAGGATCCGCGCCAACTGCTCATGGCCCAGCAGCACAAGGCCCGTGGCCAGGCGATCAACGAGATGAAGGCCGATGGCATCGAGTACGACGAACGCATGGAGCTGCTGGAGGAGGTCACCTGGCCCAAACCCCTCGCCGAGCTGATCGAGCCCGCCTTCGAGACCTACCGGGCCGGGCACCCCTGGATGTCGGAGTTCGCCCCGTCCCCCAAATCGGTCGTCCGGGACATGATCGAGCGCTCGATGACCTTCGCCGAGCTCATCTCGCACTACGAACTGGCCCGGTCCGAGGGCGTAGTACTGCGCTACCTCGCCGACGCCTACCGCGCGCTGCGCCGCACTGTCCCGGAAGCCGCGCGCACCGAGGACCTCGACGATATGACCGAATGGCTCGGCGAACTTGTCCGCCAAGTGGATTCGAGTCTGCTCGACGAATGGGAGCAGCTCACCAATCCGGGCGCGGAGACCGACGCGGATCAGCTCGCGTTCGGCGCGGAGTCGGTGCGTCCGATCTCGGCCAATGAGCGTGCCTTCAAGGTGATGGTCCGCAACGCCATGTTCCGCCGCGTCGAACTGGCCGCCCTGCGCCGCTGGGAGACCCTCGGCGAGCTGGGCCAGGGCCCGGACTGGGAAGTGGAGCTGAGGCCCTACTTCGACGAGTACGACGGCATCGGCACCGGTCCGAACGCCCGCGGTCCGCAGCTGTTCCAGGTGGAACAACGCCCCGGTTTCTGGCACGTGCGCCAGGTCATCGACGACCCGTCGGGCGACCACGGCTGGGCACTGGCGGCGGTGGTCGATCTTGCCGAGTCCGACGCCGCGGGCGAGGTCGTATTCGACGAGGTCACGGTAGTCGCGGGGTGATCATGGTCAAGGTGTCATCAACGAGTTAGTTAACCGGGGCTTCGCGCTGATACTCTCTCGCGCGGTGCCTGAACGACGGCCGCCCCCCAAACGACGGAGAGTTCCCTTAGATTGACCGGCTCAAACCTGCCCGAATCGCCCTATCTGGTCATCAACCCGGAGCGAGTGCGCGAGAACTATCGCGCACTCGCAGCAGCGGTACCCGGAGCGCGAATTCGCTTCGCGGTCAAGGCGAGCCCGATCCCGGAACTGATCCGCCTGCTCGACGAGGCGGGCGCGGAGTTCGACGTCGCCAGCGTCGGCGAGATCGACCTGTGCCTGCGTGCGGGCGTCGACCCGGCCCGCATGTGCTACGGGAACCCGATCAAGAAGGCCGCCCATATCGCCACTGCCTACGCCGCGGGCGTGCGCCGGTATGCCTTCGACACCGAGGACGATCTGTTGCGGATCGTCGAGCACGCGCCCGGCTCGGAGGTCGAATGCCGGTTCCTGTCCGCGGCGCCGCAGTCGACGACGCCCTTCGGCACCAAGTTCGGCTGCTCGCCCGCCGAGGCGCTGCGGCTGCTGGTGCGCGCCCGTGATCTCGGACTCATCGTCGGGGGTCCGTACTTTCATGTCGGCTCCCAGCAGACCGACCCGCGGGCCTGGCGCATCGGAATCGAGCAGGCCGGGCACATCGCTGCGGCATTGGCGGACAAAGACATTTCCGTACGCTCGGTGAATATCGGTGGCGGCCTGCCCATTTCGTACGTCGAGGCGGCGCCCGCACTCGACGAGATAGGGGCCGTGATCGCCGCGGCCACCGCCGAATACCTGCCCGAGACCGCCGGACTCGTCGTCGAGCCCGGCCGCGCGCTCGTGGGATCGGCGGGCACCATTCACGCCGAGGTCATCGGCGTGCGCATCGCGCCGGACGGACGGCGCTGGGTGTATCTCGACATCGGCCGCTACAACGGTATGGCCGAGACCGAGAACGAGTACATCGCATACCGCTTCGTCACCGAACGTGACGGAGACCCCGTGGACGAGGCGGTGGTGGCCGGACCGACCTGTGATGGCGACGATGTACTGTATCAACGCACGAAGGTCCTTCTTCCGACCTCGTTGCGAGCCGGTGATCGCATCCAGATCCTCGATACCGGCGCCTATACCGCGAGCTATTCGTCGGTGTCCTTCAATGGTTTTCCGCCCTTGACCGTTCATGTCTCGGGCGCTGAGCGAGAGTGAGTTTGCCCATGACGGCGGAATTCACCGGCTGGCATGTGCTGGCCGAGTTCGGTGGTGTCGACGCAGATCTCTGCGACGATCTCGAACGACTCGAATCGGCGTTGCGCGAGTCTCTGATCGCGGCGGGCGTCACCATCTGCGATGTCGTACACAAGAAGTTCGATCCGCAGGGGGTGACCGTCCTCGCGCTGTTGTCGGAGTCCCACGCCTCGATTCACACTTATCCGGAGTCCGGCGACATCTTCGTCGACGTCTTCACCTGCGGAAGTATCGGCGCAGGCGCGTCGAAGGCGGTGGAGATACTGCGAGATAAGTTGTCTCCCAAGGATGTTCGGATGCAGGTCATCCAGCGCGGGCACGGCTCCACACGGATCGAGGAGCCGGTCGGCAACGGCCTGACCCGCATCTGGGATCTGCACGAGGTCCTCGTCGACACCCATACTCCGTTCCAGCACATGGTGATCGCACGCACCGAACAGGGCATCAGCCTGTTCTCCGACGACGATCGCCAGTCCACGGAGTTCTCCCAGCTGACCTACCACGAGGCGATGATGGTCCCCGCCTTCGCGCTGGCCGCGAAGCTGGACAAGGTCCTCATCGTCGGTTCGGGTGAGGGTGTGGCCAGTCAGATGTCGGTTGCCGCGGGCGCGACACTGGTGGATCACGTCGATATCGATCAGCGCGAGGTCGAGCTGTGCGCCGAGCACCTGCCCTACGGCTACACCAGCGACGAGCTGACCGCCGCGGTGCGCGGTGACGGCCCGATCAAGGTGCACTACGCCGACGGGTGGGACTTCCTGGCCGAAGCGGCTGCGGCGGGTACCCGCTACGACGTCATCGTGATCGATCTGCCCGATGAGCGGGTCGAGGACGCGCAGCACAACCGCCTCTACGAATCGGAGTTCCTGTCGCGATGTCGGGCACTGCTCGCGCCCGGCGGCGTGCTGAGCGCGCAGGCCGGTTGCGCGACGATGTGGCGCAACGAGACGCTGAAGCGGTCCTGGCAGCGCTTCCACGAGCAGTTCGCCACCGTAGTGCAGTACGGCAGCGATGAGCACGAGTGGACGTTCCTGTTCGGGTTGAACGAACGGATCGACGACCCGGTACCCGCGATGACCGAGCGACTGGCCACGCTGCCCTACCGCGCCGAGACGGTCGACGCGCGGGCGCTGGTGCGCGGCGCGATCGAACCGCACGCGCTGCGCGTGTAGCAGCACCCTCGAATCGCACCGGCTCCCAAGGAATTTCACCTTTGGGAGCCGGTGCGATTCGGTGTTGCCGCGCGAAACCCATCGCGCACACCGGGCACACATTTTCCCACGTGGCACGCCTGTTGGGGTGGACGCTGCTGCGTTGCGGCGGTGCTGGTGGGCCGCTGCACCGTTGGATGGGTAATGATGTTGTCTCGTGGTGGATTACACGGTGGTCTTCGATCGGGTCCGAGGCTCGCTACTAGGTGGGGCGGTCGGTGACGCGCTCGGATGGCCCATCGAATTCCTCGAGCTGAATCAGATTCGCGAACGGTATGGCATCGAGGGGGTGCAAGGCTATCTGCCCCAGCATGACGCGGGCGCGCCGCAGCAAATTACCGATGACACCCAGATGACGCTGTTCACCGCGGAGGGGCTGTTGCGGTGCGCGCCGGGCGCCGACCCGGTGCCAGCATTGCGACGGGCATATCTGCGCTGGTTGCGGACCCAGCGACAGGACGGGCCCGCAGTCGAGGTCGACGGTTGGCTGGCGAGTCTGCCGTTCTTGTATGCCACGCGTGCGCCGGGCAATGCCTGCATGTCCGGACTGAGCCAGCAGACCCGGGGATACCTCGCGCCGTACCCGCTCGGCGAAGCTGGTCCGGTGAATCCGGGGTCGAAGGGATGCGGGACGGTCATGCGGTCGGCACCGTTCGGACTCGCCGGTATGGGGCCCGATCTCGCATTCACCGCGGCCGCGCGGAGTGCCCAACTGACTCACGGACATCCCACCGGATATCTCGCCGCGGGTGCGCTCGCGGCACTGATCGATCGCGTGGTGAGCGGTGTCGAGCTACCGATTGCGTTGCGACAGACCATTACTCAGCTCACAACCTACCCAGCAGGAGCGGAGACAGCCGCGGCGCTGAACCTGGCTGCCGAGCTGGCCGAGCAGCCAGCCAGCGCCGAACAGGTCGAGCGGGTCGGCGCGGGATGGATCGCCGAGGAATGCCTCGCCATCGCCGTGTACTGCGCCCTGTACGCGGCTCGAACCGGCGATGTGCGCAGGGCATTGCTGCTATCGGTAAACCATTCCGGTGACTCCGATTCCACCGGTGCCGTCACCGGCAACCTGATCGGCGCCACTCACGGTTTCTCTGCGATGCCGCGGGACTGGATGTCCGGGGTCGAGGGTTGCGATGTGCTGATCCAAGTCGCCGATGACCTCGTCCTGAACTATTTCGTCGGCGACCGGTCGATACTGGGTGACCGATACCCATTCGATTAGGGACTCGTGCGCAGCCACAGCGCCCATTCCGGCCTCGATCCGGCGGGATCCTCGGACGGGAATGGGCGCACAGGCCAACCCTCGGACCTATGACTGCTTGCGCCAGTCCTCGACATTCATTCCGCCGATGCCCCAATCCGTCAGCGCGACTTCATCGATCACCACGAACGTGGTCGCCGGATCCTTGCCGAGCACATCACGCAGCAGCTCGGTAACCCCTTTGATCAGCTGGGACTTCTGCTCCCGCGTGACACCCTCGTCGGTGACTTTGATATTGACGTAAGGCATTACGCAGCCCTTCCCGAGATGAACCCGCCGTCGACGGGGAAAATGTGACCGGTGGTGAATGCGGCGTCCGCGAGATACAGCACCGCCGCAGTGGTTTCGCTCACCTCGCCGATGCGGTTGAGCAAAGCCAGTCTGCCCGAGGAGGTTTCGTCGCCGTCACCGAAAATCGGTGTGCGAATGATGCCCGGGGCAACAGCATTTACCCGAATCCCGTCCGCGGCGAGCTCCGCCGCCAAGCTCGTTGTCAGCGCGTGTACGCCGCCCTTGCTGACCAGCGCCGCGGATGCGGGCAGACCTGCCAGCGCGTGGTTGATCAGCACCGTCCCGATATTCACGATGCTGCCACCGGTTTTCTGTGCTCGGAGCTGGCGTACGACGGCCTGGGTGGTGAAGTAGGTGCCCTTCAGGTTGCCGTTGAGGTAGCTGTCGAGGTCCGCCTCGGTGACATCGACGAAGGGTTTGGCTCCGAAGATCCCCGCATTGTTCACCAGCACATCCACCCGGCCGAAGCGCTCGACCGCGACGCGGACCAGCTCGGTTCCCGTTGCGGGAGAGCCGATATCGCCGACGAAGACGGCGATCCGTTCCGGCGCGCCGAGTGCGTCCGCCACTGCCGCGAGCTTGTCCGCATCGCGCCCATTGAGCACGACGTTTTCGCCGCGCTCGACGAAGGCCCTGGCGATATCGCGTCCGATCCCGCTGGAGGATCCGGTCACGATGACCGTCTTTGCGCTCACCATAATTCTCTCTCTTCCTAGTGATACTTCTTGATACGACCGGTCGTCTTGCAATAGGCGAGCGGACAGCGGAAAAGGGCCAACCCCACTCAGGCCAGGAAGTAGTCGTCCAGCAGTCGACGCAGACACTTGTGCAGCGGCTCGAGTGAACGCTCGATCTTCATTCTGATCACGGCACCCTCCCATGACTCCAGCAGCAGATCGGCCAGATCGGTGGCGTCGATATCGTCGCGAATGGTGCCGAGTTCCTGGGCCCGGCGCAGCGCCACCGCCACCCCGTCGCGCCAGGAATGCCATGCGCCGGCCAGAGATTCGCGCAGCACCGCACTACCCTCGAGCTCGCCACCGAGGTTCGCGATCAGGCACCCACCCGTGAACTCCGCCCGCACGAAGTCATCCATGAGCCGCGCGAAGAATGCCCGCAACCCGACGATCGGATCCGCTGACGACCCGAGCGCCTCGGCCAGATTCCGCTGCACGCACAGCGAATGATGGTCGATGATCGCGCGGCCGAAACTTTCCTTGCTGTCGAAGTAGTTGTAGAACGACCCCTTCGGCACCCCGACCGCATCCAGCACCTGTTTGATGCCGGTCCCGTGATAGCCGTGCGTCAGGAATCCGGCAGCCCCCTCCTCCACCAGAAGCTGCCGGGTGTCCGCACTGCGTCGCGGTCGCGCCATGGGGTTAATATATGACCGGTCGTCTTGGAATAGCAAATCGGGGCCTCAGATCGTCCGCCGCCATTCAGCGCAGTGCCGCACGAACGAGGCCAACTGCTCGGTCGCGAAGCGATCGGCATACCAATCCTCCTGCGCGACAATCGAGGTCCATACATACGTCCACACGGCATCCGCGCCGAGCGCGACCCGCCGCAACTCGTATTCATCGTCCTCGAAGGCGTCGAGCACCGCCCACTCCCCCGCATCGAGCCCGGATAGCACCACACCCCGCGCCACCCCACCCGCGGCGGGCACCAAACCCGGATAGACCCGCCCCGGCAACGTCGCCACCCGCCACCCGGCCAGTTCCGCGGCGACCAAGTCCGGGCACCGCCCGATCAACTCGACCAATACCTCGGGAAACCGCAGCGTTCCGTAGACGAACAACCGATCGGCGTCCGTCATCGCGATCGATCGACCGGTTGCCGACCGTTCGCCCAGCACGAACGCGCCCGATTCGTCCAACGGATCCCTGGAACTGTCCACCAGCGGAGGTTACGCCGCAGGGCACGCGGACGGCGGCTACCGCGAAATCGCCGCCCGCACGCGTACGGTGCCACCAGGACGCACTGCGAGAGGAAAGGCCCGCATGATCCGGCGCACGCTCGCGGCGGGGATCGCCGTCGCCACCATGATCGTCCTGGCAGGGTGCACGAATGCGGCCGACCGCCGCCCACAGGCGGATCGGCTACACGCCGAGATCAGCGCCATGCCGGGCGTCGACAGCGTCACGGTCGACTACGCCAACGACTCCACCCAGGGCACCTACCTGGACCTGACCATATCGATGCGCAAGGCTTCCGAGGCGCAGATCGCGGATGTGGTCGACTGCATCAACGCGATCAAGCGGCACGATTTCGACAACTTCCAGCAATCTGCCGACTTCACCGTCGGCGATCAACTGGAGCTGAAACTCGATGCCGCGTTGGATCCGGCGCGAATCAGTACTCGCGCCAACATGTTGCGTGAACTGGGCGCGAGCCTGCCCGGTGCCGCCATCACCTGGTCGACCTCCGCGATCGAGATCGAAAAGTCCCCGCCCACAACGGATTCCCTCGCAGCGGTGCGCACCGTCCTGGGCGGCGATCGCGCACAGGTCACCATCAGACCCGCGAACCGCGCCCCGGGGTGGACCGTCGACCTTCCGTTCAGCACCCAGCAGGAACACGACATCCAGGCCCTGCTCACCGATCTCCCGGCCCAGGTTGCCTTCGTTCACGTCACCGACGGATATATCGCGAATCTTTCCGTCGGAGTGCACAGTCCGGACACTGCCTACCAGGACCTGACCGCCATCATCGCCAGCACCCGAACCTCCGAACACCCGATGGACCTGCGTTGGAACTGGGGCAGCTACACGCCGGACAAACTATTCACCGGCAGCGTCAAGATCGCTGGATGCACTGAGCGCGACAGCGCCGCCGACGCGCACCCGGAGCGTTACCTCACCCCCGATGCCATCGCCCTCCAGGGCCGACTCCGCAGCGAATTCGAGATCTGCAACTAGCGCGCCCTAATCCACGAGATGCGCATATTTCGTGCGCAATTCGCGCTTGAGGATCTTGCCGCTCGGATTCTTGGGCAACTCCTCGGTGAAAGCGATGTACTTGGGCACCTTGTAGCCAGCCAACCGGGTGGCGCAATGGCTGACCAACTCCTCGGAGCTCAGGGTTGTTCCGTTGCGCGGCACGACGATCGCGGTCACGGCCTCGATCCAGTACGGGTGGGCCAGGCCGATGACGGCGGCTTCGGAGACACCCGGATGCGCGTAGAGCACCTCCTCGACCTCACGGCTGGCGACGTTCTCACCACCGGTCTTGATCATGTCCTTCTTGCGGTCCACTACCGAGACGTATCCGTCGGTATCCATGACGCCGAGGTCCCCGCTGTGGAACCAGCCGTCGCGGAAGGCTTCCGCGGTCTTGTCCGGGTCGTTCCAATAGCCGAGCATGGCTTGTGGTGAGCGGTGCACGATCTCGCCCACCACGCCCGGCGCGACCGGAACGCCTTCGTCGTCGACGATTCTGGTCTCGACATTGAGCGCCGCGCGACCGGCCGAGCCGGGCCTGCTCAGCTGGTCCTGCGGCCCGAGAACCGTGGCCAGCGGAGCCATTTCGGTCTGGCCATAGAAGTTGGTCAACCCGACCCTGGGCAGCCGTTGCGCAAGTTCGGTGAGCACCTCCACCGGCATGATGCTTGCCCCGTAGTAACCCTTGCGCAGCGAGGACAGGTCGTAGGTTTCGAATTCGGGACTGCGCAGCAGCGAAACCCACACGGTCGGTGGACAGAACAGCTTGGTGACCCGCTCCTGCTCGATGGTGCGCAGGATGGTCACCGGATCCGGTGCGCCGAGGATGATGCTGGTCGCGCCGAGATAGATGTCCGGGGTCAGGAAGCAGTGCAGCTGCGCGCAGTGATACAGCGGCAGCGCGTGGATCTCGATGTCATCGGCGCTCATCCCGCCGTCCACGATCGCGCTCACGTATTGCGCGATCAGGCTCCGGCTCGATAGCATCGCCCCCTTCGGCCGCGATTCGGTGCCCGAGGTGTACATCAGTTGCACGGGATCGTCATCGCCGATGGCGATATCGGGTTCGGACGAGTCGGGATGGTCCTCCCACCGCGCGATGTCCTCCCAGCCATCGGGAGGCGGCGCACCGATCCACCCGCGCACCCGAATCACGCTCTCGCCCACCTGCTGCACCGCGACCAGCGCCTCAGCGGCCAGCCCATCCTCCACGATCAGCCCGCTGGCTCCGGAGTGCCGCAGGATATAGGCGACCTCATCGCCCTTGAGCATGAAGTTGATCGGCACCGACACCGCGCCCAATCGGGCCAGCGCAAAGTACACCAGTACGAACTCCCGCGAGTTACGCGCGTAGATCGCGATCCGATCCCCTTGCTCCACACCACGTTCGGCCAACGCATGCGCCACCCGATTCACCGCCGCGTCGAGCTCGGCATATGACTCGCGCCGACCCCGCCACACCAGCGCCGTCTTCTCCGGCACCCGGGCAGCACTGCGCCGCAACAACTCCCCCAGCCCCTGACCGCGAGCACCCGCCGTGTCCATACGCCCAACCTCCTACGCAATCGCCACCACCCGACCGTCCAGTCCCACTCACCAGGAACCTCACCGCACGGACAATCGGTGGTTGTCTTCCGACACTGAACACATGTAGCAGCCGAGGATGCGCTGACACAGGTATTTCGGCACAACCGCGTAGCTGATCGACGCGGCCGACCTCGGGCGTTGCGAGGGCTGGAGCCTCGCCGCGGTCGCCGCTACCGAAGGCGCCGTCGCCGACGCTCGCCAAACCGATCTCGCCGAACAACAAAGAACCGAGCCGCCGTCAAGACGCACCTGGTGCACGCGTTCACCATGCTCGACGTCGCGCTTGAACAGGGCTGCTGCGGTTGAACAGGGCTGCTGCGGTTGAACAGGGCTGCTGCGGTTGAACGGACCTCAGTCGGCGAGATAGCGCAGCATCACCGCGGTGTTGAAGTGCCTCGTCTCGACCAATCGGAGCTGGACGCGCTTGTCCAGTGATGGGAACAGCGGTGTGCCGCCGCCGAGCACCACCGGCGAGAGGAACAACTGGTACTCGTCGATGAGCCCGTGTGGCATCAGCGAGGCCGCGAGGCTCGCGCCACCGACCTCCATGACGCCATCGCCTTCGGCCTTGAGCCTGCGGACCTTCTCGACCGCGTTCTCACTGACCAGGGTGCTGTTCCAATGGACCTCGGTGAGCGTCCGGGAGAAGACAACCTTGGGCTTCTCCGTCCAGAGCTCGCCGAACTCGCGCTCGATGCGCGACGCGTTCTCGGGCACGTGCGGCCAGTACTCGGCCATCAGCTCGTAGAGCCGACGGCCGTGCAGCGAGACCTCGATCTCGCGGTACCTGTCGTTGTGGAACTGGTGCAGTTCCTCGTCTGGGTTCGTCCAGTCGATGCTGCCGTCGCGGTCGTTGATGTAGCCGTCCAGGGACACGCCGATCCCGTAGATCAGTTTCCTCATGACCGGGTAGACCTCCTACGCGCTCGAAACTCATCGGTGGGTGCTCATCGGACCTCACCTCTTAGGATGCCGCAGCCCGCGGCTCGCCCCGCGCACCGACTCGGACTCTGCACGGGCACGCAGTCCGCCTTACCAGCACACGTCCTCAGAAC
The DNA here is from genome assembly GCF_053602975.1 of Nocardia sp. NPDC004278. Classification (NCBI taxonomy): domain Bacteria; kingdom Bacillati; phylum Actinomycetota; class Actinomycetes; order Mycobacteriales; family Nocardiaceae; genus Nocardia; species Nocardia sp. NPDC004278. The sequence continues at coordinate 6,618 of NZ_JBSGEQ010000005.1, read as the reverse complement.
CCGCAAACTACATTCGAACGGACACTCTTCTCCATAATTGTCCGTTCCGGCTTAATTCTTCGCGGTTTGTGCGGGAGGATTCGCCCGCAGCCTCCGATGCTCGCGCCGAAAAGCACTGAGCCTCTGCCCTGCCCGCAGAGACGCATCGGGATCGATCCCCCGCATCGCGCGGCGAGCAACGGTAGCGTCAAGTGGCACGACATGAAGGAGGAGTCGTGCCCGAATCGAATGATCACGATGGCCCTCAGCTACCGTCTGAGATCGAAACGTACTCTGCCGGAGCACATCTCGGGAATCTCGTCGCGACGTACCCGTGGCGGATGCCACCGATTCCCTGGCGCGGCTACGCGATGTGGGGCACCCTTACGGTCATCCTTTGCGGAACGTGGGGATATCTGGCCGGAGCCGCCGTAGGCGTGGTGTGGGCGGCATTGGTGTTCCTCATGCTGGGTATTCCGCTCGTGCTTCGCCGCCGGTCGCGGTTTATCGACATCAATGCGCAGTTGGCGCTCTATGAGCACGGCCTTGTGGTGGTGGGTTCGAACGGAACCATCCGAGTCGCACGCTACGACAGCACGCTCGCCTACCTGTACGGGTATTCGGACGACACTTTCCAGCGCGAGCCCGCTCGCCCGAAGTATTACACCGGCACCCTCACCGACATTGCGGGACAGCGCTTTCCGCTCAATGGGTTCTTCGAGACCGACTTCTGGCTACGCGGCGGGTACACAGACCCGCAGTATTGGGCTTCAACAATCCACGATGGCATCGTCAAAGCCTGCTTCGCCGCCGCCGCAGCAGAACTCGACGCAGGCGGAACCCTCGACTTCGGCCCGATCCGCATCTCCGCGACCGACATTTCCGCCAACGGCCAGGCCATCCCTTGGCCCAGTGTCCAGGGGATAAGTGTCGATGCCGGGCGAGTCGGCATAACTGTCGACGGAAAATGGAAGCCACTGAAAGGCGCAGCACTTGAATTGATTCCGAACTTCCGGCTGTTCATCGCACTCACGGACCACCGACGCCACCAAGCGAAGCCGGATGAACAAGAGCCCCACAACAACGGTGAGCCGCAAACCGACTGATCAGCCGAACGTCGCTCGTCTGCACCGCACTTGAACACAGGATTCTGCGGGCGAGTCAGATTCCGTCGTACCCGACCACAGGTCGCTGAGCAGCACCAGCGTTCCGGAGACCACACAAGTATGGTGGTCGAGGCCGTCGTCAGCGTGAATTGTCCTGGGCCGTTGCGCCAATGCCCCATACGGAGAGCGATGGCCGACACCGTTATCGCTCGCGGCAGTAACGAGACGGTCCCGTGGTGCGAAATCAGGACAGTGATCCATGCAGATCGCGCGGTAGCGGAACCGACCTGGGGGGACCCATGCACCACACCATGCCTGAACGCACTTCTCACACCCCCGGCAGGCTCTCGCGGCGGGTGGGGGTGATGCTGCTCGGTGTGCTTGCCGGTGCGGCGGTGATCTGCGGATGCTCGAACTCGTCGACGACGCCGACCCTGGGCTCGTCGGCGATCTCCGGCACGACGCCGGTCGCCGTCGCCCCGTCGGATACCTCTGGCGCGCCAGCCACCTCCGGCGATCAAGTAGCGCCGTCGCAGCCGCAGGCCCAGAGCCCGATCAATCCCTCGCAGACCGCGGCCCCGCAGCCGATCACCTCTGTCCCAACGGACACTGCGCAGCAACCGGCAACAAACCATCCGGCATCCGGCACCACCTTTGCCGGTGAGGGACTCACCATCCAGCAGGCCACCGACTTGCAAAAGTCCGTGGACGGCGGCCACCAGCCCTGGCGCCTGGACCGAGTCCAGGTCGCAAAGTCCTTCGTGCAAGGGCGATTCGGCTGGACCAGCGTGCAAACGAGCACCGACGCACCGACGGTCGTCTTTGTCACCAACCAGGACGGCAGCAAGGTCGCCCTGAACCTCGCCCAGCCCGCGACCCAGGGCGACCACGGCATCTGGGTCGTCGAGACCGGCGTGTGGAGCTGACCCCGCACAAGACCTCGAACCCTTGAAATGCGATCGGGAGTTCGGCGACCGCATCCTGTGCATAGATAACGTGCAGAACTGACCACCGGCCTGCGCAACTGAGCAGAAAAAACCGCTCGCCGACGCCCGTCTCGATGCCGAAAGATCAACGTGCCATGACTATTCCAGCATTCGCGATGCACACCGCCCGGCCGAATACATAATGTTCCGGCGGTTTTCGACGAAGAAGGTGGCTCTACCTGCCATGCGTCAGAACTGCGATAGTCCCAACACGCGATCGAGGTCACCACAAACGCGATCTTCGGACGGTCTGATAAGAGTTGTTGGACACCAATAGTTTTCGACACCGGAGAGCACGCTGCAGCACCTGCACTGACGCGGTCGGCTGAGCTCGGTCAGTGGAGTTGGCCGCCGTAGAGTTCGGTTGCGGGGATCGCTGAGCGCGGATCAGGCGTTGGGTCGCAGTCGTCGAGATGAGGAGGCCCCGATCGAAACATCACGTGTGCATGACGGGCAGACCGAGGGCGGACCGGACACTGCCACTGCGCCGGGTTCCGCGGTCCTGACAGGGACGGTCCTCGGTGTTGTGGTTCTGTTGTGCGTCCACCTCGACTGGGCTCCGTTCGTCGGGAACTCGACCGGTCCCGATCAGCTCGTTGGCCTGGTGGCCGGCGGGATTCTTCTTGGTGTTTCCCTGCTCGTATGGGCGATCAAGACGCTGTACCTGCTCGGCAGAGAGCAAGGGTGGTCCTGGAAGGTCGCCGCAGTGCCGGTGGTTGTGCTCGCGGGGCTGGTCGCTGGTTTGGTCTCTCAGCCCGCGAACTTCGACTCCGCACGTCCGGAAATGGAGATGGTCGCGGTCGAGATGCTGCACGAGGATAGACCGAATACCCGCCAAGACCTGAGTCTCGGCGGCCTCGATATCAGCTCGGCTCACCGCCGGTCCGATGGGCGCGTCTACTTCTATGACGCCGACGGGTACGTGGGCTCCACTGTCCAGGGCTGGGTCTACTCGCCTAGCGCAGAACCAGTAGGGAGTGGCGCCCAACGGTTCGAAAGGCTATCCGCAGACTGGTATTCGTTCGTCTTCACTATCGACTGAGACCCGCCGACGGCGACTCAGTACCAGGATGGTCGGACCAGATGGTCATCGTTATCGAGTTTGCGCAGAAAGCTCCACGTCCTGACTCGATGCCGTCACCGACCGCTCCGCGGCCTACCGTTGCCGATATTCCCGCCGCGCCGTAGATATCGCCGAATTTGTTATATCGAGCTCCGGCAAAGCGTCTCGAGGTTCTCACGGGCCTACGTCGGGATCGAGCTCCAACGAACTCTGATCAACGCGCGACCATGTCCTCCCCGAGGAATCCACCCGACTGGTGCCGCCACAGTTGAGCGTATGTTCCTTGCGCGCAGAGCAGCTCCTCGTGTGTCCCCTCCTCGACGACTCGCCCGTGGTCGAGCACCACCAGCCGGTCCATCCCGGCCACAGTGCTCAGCCGGTGCGCGACAACCAGCGCCGTACGCCCTTGCATCAACTCCCAGAGCGCTTGCTGCACAAGCAATTCGCTTTCCGAGTCGAGGGCGCTGGTGGCCTCGTCCAGGAGCAGGATGGGCGCGTCCCGCAGGATGGCCCGAGCCAGCGCGACCCGCTGACGCTGGCCGCCGGACAGTTTCACGCCGCGCTCGCCGATGAGCGTTCCCATACCCTGCGGCAGCGCGTCCGCGAACTCGGTGACGTGCGCGGCCTTGGCGGCCCGCAGGATCTCCTCATCGGTGGCGTCCGGGCGCGCGAACCGGATGTTCTCGCTCAGGGTCCGGTGAAACATGGCCGGATCCTGTGGCACGTAGGCGATCAGACTGCGCAGATCCGCCTGCCGCAGCCGGGCGATGTCCTGCCCGCCGATGCGTATCGTCCCGGATTGGATATCCATCAACCGCAACAGCAGTTGGGTGATGGTGGTCTTGCCACCACCGGATCGTCCGACCAGGCCTACCTTGGCGCCGCTGGGCACGTGCAGATCCAATCCGTGGAACAGCTGCCGCGCACCCCCGTGCGTGAAGTTCACTGTCTCGAAGCGCACGTCGAAGCCCTTGGGCCGCAGTGGTTCCGGATCTTCGATATCGAGCACCTTCGGCTCGTCGAGCAGCAGTTCGGTGAACTGCGCCGCCTCGGTGAGCACCGTCTCCAACCGCCGGTAGATCTGGTTGAACCGGAACATGATCCCGGTGGCGTTGAAGTAGTAGGTGAATGCCACCACGATGGCCTCCACCCCCGCATTCCCGCCGCTGAGGCCCAGCGCGATCAGCAGGCCCAGCACGTTGGTGAGCACCAACAGCGGCGTCACCAGCGTATCTATCCGCAGGTTCGCGTAATCCCAGGAGCGCAACGACTTTCGCCGCGACGTGGCGACCCGCCGCCGATGCTCGGCCGCCTCCTGCGGTTCGGCAGCGAAGGCGCGCACCACCTGCATATTGGCCAGGCTGTCGGCCACATGCCCGGAAACCTGCGCAATGGCGGCCTCCCGGTCGTCGACGAGCTTCTGACGGCGCTGGATCAAGGGCATGATGACCAGCGCGGTCACCACGATCATCCCCATCAGCACGAGCACCAGCACGGGGTTGTAGCGCCACAACACAACCGAGGCGAACACCAGCGGCACCAGTGCCGCGAGGATCTCGAAGGCGAGGGTGTCCACGAACTGTTCGAACCGAGCCGCGAAGCTGAGCGAGCGCTTCGTCAGCGAACCGGCGAAGTTGTTGTGGAAGAACGCCGCGTCCTTGGCGAGCAGCTCGTCCATGGCGAGCACGTACAGGTGCTCGATACCATAGGCGTCGACTCGGTTCAGACAGTGAATCCCGATGCGCCAGAACAGCTCCGCGAGCAGCAGGGTGCCACCGAAGGCGAGGACATACGAAGCCAGGGCCCCGAAACTCGTATCCGCGGTCACCGCGACCCGGCCGACCACCATGGCGACGATCAGCGGTGCAATGTACAGGTTGCAGATATTGCCCAGCGCAGGCGCCAGCAGCGCCGGAATCGTCGTGGCCTTGCGAGAGGCCATTTCCCGGCCATAGAAACGCAGCACCAGCTTGACCGCCGTTGCGCGTGAACTCATGCTCCCCCCTCGTCTCGAATTAACGAGCGATGCAGGTGCGCAATGATCCCGCGTCCAGGCGGGTTACCGCCAGCGAATATCCGCCGACCGCGAGCTGGGTCCGCTCGCCGGGCTTCGGGTGCTCGTAGTTCGGTCAGGGCCGGTGCCGGCCGCCGATCCGGCCGCGGGCGGATTGCAGGCCGCTGCGCGAAAGTGGTGGTTAAGAATCCGGGTGGTCGATCTACTTGTGCGAATGCGGGCGTCGTTATCCTCCTCCAGTCCGGTGTCGATGGGCGGGCTGCATCGGCGGCGGACACCGTCAGGCCGCGTGCTCACTATCGGCACGGCAGTGGCACAGTGAACCAGAGGCGGGCCCGAGCGAAGAGGAACAGACCATGAGCGGACGTACCCCCAGCCAGTGGGAAGAGCTCACTGCTGCCGACCCTGCGCATTCGACGTGGTACGTGGAGCGGTTCCGGGCAATGGCGGCCGAGGGCACGGATATTGTCGGGGAGGCGCGGCTGGTCGACGCGATGCTCGACCGCAGTGGCCGAGTCCTGGACGCGGGGTGCGGTCCGGGGCGTGTGGGTGGCTACTTGCACCGAGCTGGCCACGTCGTGGTCGGCGTCGATGTCGACCCGGTGTTGATCGCCGCGGCGGAGCAGGACTATCCCGGTCCGACCTGGATAGTCGGTGATCTCGCCGAACTGGACTTGCCGGGCCGTGGGATCGGCGGCGACTTCGACGCCATCGTATGTGCGGGGAACGTGATGACATTTCTGGCACCGTCCACCCGGGAGGCGGTGCTGACCGGGTTCGCCCGCCATCTCGCCCCAGCCGGTCGGGTGGTTGTAGGGTTCGGCGCCGATCGTGGTTACGAGTTCCCGCAGTTCCTGGCAGACGCCGAGGATGCCGGACTCACGGTGGATTTGCGGCTATCGACGTGGGACCTACGCCCATTCACCGACAAGTCGAACTTTCTAGTGGCAGTGTTCTCGCGCGCAGATTGAAGCCTGCCCCGCCCCGAGAGATCCCGCTTCTGAGTGCAGGGTCGCACAGTGTTTGTAGCAGCGATTGGGGTGGACGAATTTCCCTATGCTCCAACCGGTTCGGTGCTCGATCCAGTGGTTTACGGCAAGGGAGGCGAACATGATGCTGAGGTGTGCCTCGATCCGCTGGGCGCGCGTTTCCCAACGGCCATGCGCCCGGACCCTGAGGTCCGACGGTCGGTGGCCCAGTCGCGGGGTCCGGACTAGGACCCCGCCACCAGCTGCGCCGACCCCGCACACGTCAAGCCGCGTCGAGGGCCGCGGTGATCTTGCGGGCCATCGCCGCCACGGCCGGGCCGGGCTCGCCCTTACGGGACTGCGCGGCGGCTTCGACGGCGACCAGCACGGTGTCACGGAAGTTGTCAGCCTCACCCGGATACTGCTCGCCGAGCAGGCTCATCGCCGCGGTCAAGCTCGGCAACACCCCATCGGCGAGTTCGGCGACCGACTTGCCCGGCAA